>JACREU010000049.1 GCA_016212705.1 Deltaproteobacteria bacterium | reverse complement strand
CCTCTCCATTCTGTCGATCGCCGCCATAGGCGTCTTTATCGCGTTTTCCTTCGGCACCCCCCACATAGTCTACGCTACGATCATAGCGTCGGTCTCGGAGCTCGTCTGGGCCTCCGGGTCTGTCTTCATGGGGACGTTCAGGGCCTTTGAGAGGATGGAGTTCGAAACGCTTACGACGTTCCTCTTTAGAATTGCAAACCTCGCCTTCATCGCCGTAGTCGTTCTCCTCGACCTCGGCTTCCTCGCGCTCTTCGCGGCAATAGCCGCGTCGAACATCGTGAGGACCGTCGCCGTCATGTACATATCGAACACGAAGTTTGTCCGTCCCGTCATGAGGTTCGATTACGAGAAGTGCAAATTCTACATCAAGGAGGCCTATACTCTCGGCCTCGTCGTGATATTCGCGGTCGGGTCGTTGAAGGCCGGGCACATGGCTATAAAGTACTTCAGGGACGCGGCGGACGTCGCCCTCTACCAGGCGCCGCAGGCCATAGTCATGCAGATGCAGATACTGCCGGTATCCATCTCCATCGCCTTTTTCCCGGCCCTCTCGAAAATGGGCGCGGGAGGCGCGGGAAAGGTCGGCGAGCTCTGCGCAAAGGCGATGAAGTATTTGTTCGTCGCGGGGCTCGTCATAGCGATCGCGACATTTTTCCTCTCGGGCTGGATAATCTGGTTGATATTCGGGGCCGGGTTCGAAGGGGCCTCGAAAGTGTTGAGCCTTCTTGCCTGGACGCAGGTCCCGCTCTTTTTGAGCACGCTCATGGAGTTCGCGCTCATCTCGATAGACAGGCAGGCCGATGTGGTAAAGGCGTGGGCCGCGGCATTTGCCCTTAACGCGGGGATGACCGTAGCGCTCGTGCCGAAGTGGGGGGCGCTCGGAGCGGCCTCCGCGATGCTCGCGTCCTTTGCGCTCTTGTCCGTAATACTCTACCATTATCTCGCGCTCCGCGCCGGGCTCTTCCCGTATGCCGCAAAGAGACCGAGCCTCGGGGCCGCCGGGTAGGGGGAGAAGCCGTGAAGGCCTTGATAAGAGGCGTAATAAAATGGTTTCTCCTGGGCCCGTTCAGGGCCGTCGTGCCGCTCCTGCCGGCTTCCGTGATTTATGTTATGGGCAGGATTGGCGGTATGTTATACTGTACTGTGGCGAAGGCCCGGGGGGAGATCATAGAGAGGAACCTCGAAAAGCTCATGGGGAGCGGACGCGTGGACGCGAAAGAAGTGGTAAGGCGCTCGTTCGTAAACTACATCATGAGCGAGTTCGAGGTCTTCCTGTACAAGAGGCTCGGGAGCAGTAACATCGGGAGGTTCGTCGAAGCCGAGGGGCTCGAATACCTCGACGACGCGCTCAAACTCAAAAAGGGCGTCGTGCTCCTCCACGCCCATTTCGGGAACGAACACATGCTCATGCCCGGCCTCGGCCACAGGGGGTACAGGATAAACCAGGTCGGGCTCGCAAGCGAGGACGCCGTAGCCAACATTGAGAAGGTCCTGAACAGGAAGTCCGACGGGCTCATGATGAGCTGGTTCAGGCTCAAGGGCGAGTGCGAAAAATACCTGCCGGCGAACTTCATCTTTCTGAATAACCAGATGAGGGCCGCGCTCAAGGTGCTCGATAAGAACGAAATACTCGCCATCTCCATGGACGGCATGGGGCAGAACATGACCGAGGTCAGGTTCTTCAATATCGACGCGGAGTTCATGACCGGGCCGGTCCGGATCGCGCTAATGGCGGGCTCCCCGATAGTCCCGGTCTTCATGGTGAGAAAAAAGAACGGCAGGCACAGGCTTGTAATAGAGCCGCCGCTCTCTAATATAAAGACCGTCGAGGACGGGGTCAAGGCGTTTGCCGCCCTCCTCGAGGACTATATGAGAAGATACCCTTGCCACTACGCGAGGCTCCTGGGGTACGGACAGCCTCCGTTCGGCAAGCTCAACTGACCCGGGATGGGACTATTACGGGTCTATGCGCAGGAGCTCGCAAGGCTCCTCTACTGGGTGGGGCTCAGGTTGTTCGTGCAATCCGCCCCGCGCAAACTCAGTTATCTGCTCGCCGGGCTCGCCGGGTCGATAATGTATCACGCGGCGAGCGGCAAGAGAAAGGTCCTCGACGACGGGTTCAGGTTTCTCTTCGGCAAGGCCTCTCCGGAGATAGAAAAAGAGGCGTTCAGGATATACGCCTTCAATTCGACGGAGATATTCATGTACCCGTCGCTGAATGCGGGCAATATCCGCGCGCTGGTCGAGTACAGAGGGCTTGAGCATATCGAGAGGGCGTTAAAGAAGGGCAAGGGCGTGATGCTCTTCCATGCGCACTTCGGGAACGAGGAGTTCCTCATGCCCGCGATAGGGCACCTGGGGCTTAAAGTCAGCCAGATGGCGAGCCGCCATCCTCCCGAGGAGAGGCCGGGGCTCCTCTTCAAGTTCCCTAACTTCGCCAGAAGATACGCCTTCAGGATGCGCATAGGGTACAGGGAAATGCTCCCGGTGAACTTCGTCTACACGGACAAGGGGCCGAGGAAGGCGCTGGAGGCGCTCAAAAAAAACGAGCTCCTCCTCTGGGCCGTCGACGGCAGGGAAGGCGAGATGTCCATGGAACTCGACTTCATGGGCAGGAAGGCCAGGTACTCTGAAGGCGCGATAAGGGTCGCGATGAAAACGGGGGCCGAGGTCGTCCCGGTCTTTATAGTCAGGAAGGAAGACCATACGCACCTGCTCATAGCCGAAGAGCCGATGACGATGGACGCTACAGGCGACGCCGAGAGGGACGCGAAAGTCAACACACAGAAGTTCATCTCGCTGCTCGACCGATATGTGAAGAAATACCCGGCCCAGTACCTCCGGGTATTCTGGTACGCGGACGACTACTTCGTAAGGTAACTCTCTTGAAGATACTTTTCATACAATCATATCTCGGAAGGAAAGAGCCTTCCGTCATGCCGCTCGGGATACTCATGGTCGCCACGATGCTCAAGGACCATGAGGTCGCGGTCTACGACCCGAACATCTCGAATGACCCGTACGGCGGGCTTAAAAAGAAGCTCGCCGAGTTCAGGCCGGACGTCGTCGGCATATCCATAAGGAACATAGACAACCAGCAGGGAGTGGACTTCTTTTACTACTTCAATACGCTCCGTCCGACGCTCGCCATAATCAAAGAGACTGCGCCGAAGGCGCGCGTAATGGCCGGAGGCGCGGGTTTTTCCATATTCGCAAAGATCATTATGGAGAGGGTCTCGGATATCGACTACGGGGTCTACCTTGAAGGGGAGGAGGCGG
>JACREU010000048.1 GCA_016212705.1 Deltaproteobacteria bacterium | reverse complement strand
TCTCTTCCGGGCCCAACCTTAATAATAAATGTGTCTTGAAGCTTATTACTTCGCGGCGAGGGACTTGAGGTGCGCGATGACGGCATGGAGGTCGTCGCCGGCAAGGCTCTGCTTCGGCATGCCGATAGCGAACTGCTTGTACTTCTTCGCGGCGCCGTCACGGCCGGCGGTGATGACAGCGGAGATGGCATCTTCCTTGCTCTCCTTGATGAACGCGTTGCCCTTGAAGGCAGGCGCCATCGCGGTGCCCTGGCCTTCAGCGCCGTGGCAGGCCGCGCACTTCGCCTTGAAGATGGCCGCGCCGTCAGCCGCGAGTGCCGAGCCCGAGAAGGCCACGCCCAAAGCAAGTATACCAAAACCTATCAATCTCTTCATTTGTAAATCCTCCTTTTTAGTAAAAGAATTTGAACTCAGAGATTACAATCAAAAAAGAACCTTGTCAAGTTTTTTTAAGAAAAACATGAAAGACTAAAATTCCTCTTAAAATCCAAGAGGTTTCAAGACCACATCCGCTATTACGGCGGTAAAAAGCACCCCGAGGTACATCATGGATATTTTAAAATTCTTCCAGGCGAGGTCCTTGGACGGGTTACGAAATAGCCTTATGTTCCAGAAGATGAAATACGCGCCGACCGAGACCGCGGCCGCAAGATATATCCAGCCGTTGTAGCCCATGAGGAACGGGATAATGGACGACGCAACAAGGAGGACGGTATTTATGAGTATGTAAAGGGCGGTCCTGCCGTCGCCTACGACGACCGGGAGCATAGGGACCCCGGCCTTTTCATACTCTTCCTTATGGTAGATCGCGAACGACCAGAAGTGCGACGGCGTCCAGAAGAACATGACTATGGCAAGGAGCACCGGCGGGAGACAAAAGCCCGGATTTACGGAGGCCCCGCCCGCGAGCACCGCGAAACTTCCCGCTAGCCCGCCTATGATGATGTTCATCCAGGAGCGCCTCTTGAGCCATACCGTGTATATTATAGCATAAACAAACGCCCCGAGCGCGAGGTGGAGGGCCACCATCCCGTTCAGGGTGTTGAATGTGACGAAGAGGGAGAGGAGGAACAAGGCCGTTGCCAGGAGAAGGACCGTCCTCCCTGAGACGACCGCGCCCGAAGGCAGTGGGCGCCTTTTCGTCCTCTTCATCAAGGAGTCTATGTCGCTGTCAAAATAGTGATTGAAGGCGGACGCGGATGCGGATGCAAGCATCGTCGCTATGACGAGAAATGCCATCTTGCCCGCGGAGAACGACTCGGCGGCTATCAGCCCGACAATGGCGCTGAACGTGATAAGACTGCAGATCCGTAGCTTGAAAAGAGGCAGATAGCTTCTTATCCACATAAAGTCAGGACTCCCTCAGGGCTTATTGAACGCGCAAAGGGCATCGATCGCCCCGGCCGCCAATATCGAATAATGGATTTTCGTAAAGTATATCTATAAAACTGTTTTCAGGCAACGGGCTGGGTATTTCCAGCGGCTATCGCCGCCTTTTCCCTGCCGAAGAGCGTAAAAAGGGCGTTCCAGACGAATGTTATGCCTCCGGCTATGGCCACGAGCCCGCCGACGCCCATTATCGACATGCCGAGGAGCTTCCAGATGTTATTCAGGTTCTGCTCGCTCCCGTAGGTCTTTCTCGCGACCCCGTGCGCCCCGGCCATATAGAGGCCGAGGGCGAAGAGGACGATGCCCGCCGAGTAAAGGTACGGCTGGATCATGGCGAGCCTCGGGGAGTGGACGGCGCGCCCGAGCCTCGGCATGAGCTCATAGAAAAGACCCATGAAGGCTATGGTGACGGCCCCGATGACGCAGTGGTAATGGGCGGGTATCTTGGTGTTGACCCCGCTAATGTTGAGCGCTATGAGGCCGCCGAGGAAGAATATGGCGATGGAGAGGACGAGGGACGAGAACCCCGGCTCCTTCCAGGGCCTCTTGCCCGTGGAGAAGGTCGCGAGTATCGCGAGCATGAATATGGTCGTCGAGGGCCCGAGCCCCCACCTCATGAGGGTCGTGAAGCTCTCCTTGTACGCCAGCGAGGAGGTGTCGTACATGAAAAATATGAACGGGGCCGGTATTATGAAGACGAGGTAGAAGGCGTAGAGGAGCTTGGAGAACCCCTTGCCTATGGGCTCGTTCCGGAATGTAAGGGAGGCGAGATACAGCCAAACCGTGACCATCGAGATGGTGTTGGCGAACTGGAGTATGTGGCCGCCGCCCCAGAAGAGCCTCTCAAAATCAAGGAAGATCTTCCCGGTATATAACTGGAAGTAAGCCGATAAGGCGAAGCATACGAACGCCACAAAGACCGCGGCCCCGGCAGAGAGCATGCCTATGGTGATAATCGGGAGCTCGACGCCCTCCATGCGCGCCGCAAGGGCGGTAAGGAACGTGTTTATGAGGTTAAGGGCGACCCCAACGGCAAAGAGTATGAGCCCCACGTAGAAGACCGGGGACAAAAGGACCGGGACATAGTTGGCGAGCTCGGCGGTTCCGAGACCGAAGAGCGAGGCGGCCACAATGAGGGCCATGCCCGTTCCGGCGAGGGCGAGCGAGGCCCAGCCGAGGGGAACGCTCGCGGTTTTCCTCCCGAGCCTCACCGTCGTCGTGTACATCCAGAGGAAGCCCTCGAAGGCGAGGAACCAGATGACTACGGCGAGGACCACGTGACCCACGAGCGCTACATATATATAGTCGCGGCCGAGCGGCAACATGTCCTCTATAACGGGCGTCCGGGCGAGGGCCACCATGAGCGCGAATATCCCGGCGAATACGAGAGAGAATACCGAGAGTATCAGCCAGCCGTATACGAGAGAGCCCGTCGCTTTGTCTGTAGTCATGCTTAAATCCATGGTTAAAAGGGAATCTACCAGAAAAGACCGCCTTTCACAAGGCTACCGGGTTTGACGCGGTCATTTTCGCCCCGGGTTGTTACATAGATAACCCAAACCGGGCAAGGATAACATGACAGAAATCATTTATTATCTCTTGAAAGGACTTTATACTCATTATATAATATATTGTTTTCCAATATATTACGGAGGCAATGAAATGCTCAGGGAAAGAATAGAAGAGGCCCTAAACGGCATAAGACCCGCCCTTCAGGCGGACGGCGGTGACGTCGAACTCGTCGATATAAACGAGGCCGAAGGCATCGTCAGGGTCCAGCTCCAGGGCGCTTGCTCAGGTTGTCCCTCTGCCCAGATAACGCTCGCCATGGGCGTTGAAAGAGCGATAAAGGAAAGGGTGCCTGAGGTAAAGCAGGTCCTTTCGATATAACAAGGCTTTAGTTGAGTTGCTGTTTACGGGGCGGTTAAGCCGCCCTGAGCGATATAAGTGTACCCTTGCGGGCTTGGGTCCTGGTCCACAATGGGCACCTGAGATAGAGGCGGGTTTCATGTCTTTTCACATACTCGATGAGTGCATCTCCTGCGGCGTCTGCATGCCGGAGTGCCCCGAGGGGGCGATAACCGAAGGGAGCCCCTTCAAGATTGACCCGAGGCTATGCACCGAGTGCGGGGCCTGCGCCGAGGTATGTCCGGTGGATGCGTGCCAGCCTGCGCCTGCCAAGGCGGGGGCGTAACTAACTAATACTACTATTATGGGGTATCTCCTTTACCCACCCCTCCCTTGATGGGAGGGGATAGAGGGGAGGGTGTAAAACCGCTTTCACCCCCACCCCCCCCCTCCCCCGTCAAGGGGGAGGGCTAAATGGCGTGGTCAATATATAAGGAGCGTGAGCCCGGTCCGCAAGATAAAGCCGCCCCTCATTTAAACCTAAAAGGACTTGAAACCCCCTTCCTTGAGAAAAAATAACCGGAGGCACTTTTAATGAGCACCATTACAGTCTGGTTCATCAGATGCGCGATGATCTACTTCCTTTTAGCGATACTCCTCGGACTCCAGATGAGTGTCGCGGGCCCCGTATACCCC
>JACREU010000045.1 GCA_016212705.1 Deltaproteobacteria bacterium | reverse complement strand
GAGAGCTTCCGCGTCGGTCTGGGCCTTTCTAAGCCCTTTGGCGGCTTCGAAGAGTCTGTCAGGCAAGGCCTTCACCCTCACCCCAACCATCTCCCATCAAGGGAGAGGGGGTTAAAAATCATAAAACTTTTTCCGTTATTTTATTTTTACTCCGCATGGTTTCAAAAAATTCATAATTAAAAAGACGAAAAAGACTTCGTAAGCACCGCTATCATCTCGTCTATCTCTTTTTCGCCCACGATTAGCGCCGGAATGAAGCGGAGCGTCTTATCGCCGACGCAGTTGATGAGAAGGCCGCGCTGGAGGCAGTCCTTCACGATATCCCCGCCCTTGATGCCTTCTGCGAGGTCCATGCCGATGATCAGCCCCTTGCCGCGTATCTCTTTTATAAAAGAAAAATCTTTTTTTAGTGATTCAAGCTTATTCACAAGGTACGCGCCTGACTTTTTACAGTTTTCAAGTATGCCGTCTTCAATGAGCGCCTTCAAGGCCGCTGTCCCCGCGGCTGTGGCGAGCGGGTTTCCGCCAAAGGTAGACGCGTGCGTGCCGGGGGTGAATGCGGCGGCGACCTCGTCGGTCGCCAACATCGCGCCTATGGCCACCCCTCCGGCGAGCCCCTTGGCGAGCGTCATGATGTCGGGGGATACCCCGTAGTTCTCGTAGGCGAAGAGCGTGCCGGTGCGCCCCATGCCGACCTGGACCTCGTCAAATATAAGGAGAGACCCGTTCGCCTTGCATACGGCCTTCAGCTCTTTCAGATACGCGTCGGATGGCACATTGACGCCGCCCTCTCCCTGTATGGGTTCCACCATTACGGCCGCCGTCTTGGCGTTCAGCGCGCCTTTGATCGCGGCGATGTCGTTAAAAGGCACATACGTGAATTTTTCGAGCAAAGGCTCGAAGCCCGCCTGGAACTTCTTCTGGCCCGTGGCCGCGAGCGCCCCCAATGTCCTGCCGTGAAAGGACTTCTCCATGGTGACCACCTGGAAACGCTCCTCGCCCCTGACGCTAAAGAACTTCCTCGCGAGCTTTATCGCGGCCTCGTTCGCCTCGGCCCCCGAGTTGCAGAAAAAGACCTTGTCTGCAAAGGAGTGCGCGGTCAAAAGCTCCGCCAACTCCGACTGCGTCTTGATGTGATAGAGGTTGGATACATGGATGAGCTCTCCGGCCTGCGCCCTTATCGCCTCGACCACCTTCGGGTGGCAGTGTCCGAGGTTGCAGACGGCAAGGCCCGAAGTGAAATCGAGGTAGCGCCTTCCGTCGGCGTCCCATACCTCCGCGCCCCGGCCCTTTACAATTGAAATGGGAAAACGGCCGTAGGTATTCGCGACATGCTTTGTTGTAAGAGCTATAACTTCCGCGTTCGTCAACTAAAGGACCTTCCTTGTGAGATATGGATTTTTCTACTTCTTAAGCCCGATGGCCGTGCCTACGCCCTCGTCCGTAAATACCTCGAGCATGACCGCGTGCTCTACCCTTCCGTCTATGATGTGCGCGGTCGTCACGCCGCCGGCGACAGCCTCCATACAGCACTGGATCTTCGGTATCATGCCGCCGACAGCGACCTTCTTCGTAATGAGAGCGCGCGCCTCGGACAAAGAGAGCGACGAGATGAGCTTCTTGTCCTTATCGAGCACCCCGGCTACGTCCGTAAGCAGTATGAGTTTCTCGGCCTTAAGCGCCGACGCTATCTTTCCGGCGACGGTGTCGGCGTTTATGTTGTAGCTCAACCCCTCGTCGCCGCCGCCGACAGGCGCGATGACGGGGATAAAGTTATTCGCCTCAAGCGTCCTTATGACGGACGGGTCTATCGCCGCGACGTCCCCGGCAAACCCCATCTCTTCGCCTTTTATCTTAAGGCTCTTCGCGGTAATAAGCCCGCCGTCCTTGCCGCCCAAACCCACCGCCCTGCCGCCGAAGTGGTTTATGAGCCCGACTATCTCCTTATTTATCTTGCCTACGAGGACCATTTCGACTACGTCCATCGTCTCGTTGTCCGTGACCCTTATGCCCTTGACGAACCTCGACTCCTTGCCGAGGCGCGCAAGGAGCCCGCCTATCTGGGGCCCTCCGCCGTGGACGATGACCGGGTTTATGCCGACGTACTTCATGAGCACGATGTCGCGCGCGAAGGACTTTTTCAAGCGCTCCTCGGTCATCGCGTGGCCGCCGTACTTTATGACGATAGTCTT
>JACREU010000044.1 GCA_016212705.1 Deltaproteobacteria bacterium | reverse complement strand
GAACGGCAAAAACGGCAAGGTCATCGTATGCGCCGCAATGCGAAAACTCGTCCACATAATCTACGGAGTGCTCAAAACCGGAAAGCCCTTTAATCCGCATTACGCATAAAATATCGCTTGACGGGCAAGACGGTATCTACCAAAATACAGTTTTGTAGGTCGGCTTAGCGAAGCGTAACCAAACTCTCACGGCTCCATCGCCAGTCTGAAACCGAGATCGAACCTTGCCCTAAAGTCGAAAGACCTGGACCTGTTCGCTATCCTCTGGTGGCGCCAGTCGTCGGCCCAGGAGCCGCCCTTCCTTACGTGCGTGCCGTCTGTCCTGTTCCCCTTCGGGTTGTCCTTCGGGCCCTTCTTGTAATAGTCCACGTCGTATAGGTCGTACATCCACTCCCAGACGCCCCCGGACATGTCATATATCCCGAGCCCGTTCGGCTTATAGCTTCCGACCGGGGACGAGAAGACATACCCGTCGTCGTAGCCCTTCCAGTAGGTATTTTCCGGGAAGACCTCGGCAAGCTTCCTGTGCGCGGCCTCGTCAGCCACGTTCCCCTGGGGCTTGTCCCCGTCATTGCCCCAGCTGTACTTCATCACCTTGCCGCGCTCTCTGGCGGCAAACTCCCACTCGGCCTCGGTCGGGAGGCGGTATTTAAGCCCGGTCTTTTTGTTCTTCCATTTTATGAACTCGCCAGCGTCGTTCCATGTGACGCAGGCGACAGGGTGGTTATCGTCCTGCTTGAGCCTCTCCCAGTAGAGGTCCTGCTGGTTCTGCCAGACCCTGCCGCCGTAGATGATGTAACAGCCCTGTCCGGTCTCGGCCTGGGTCTTGTATCCGGTCTCGCCGACGAATTTGGAGAATTCGGAGCGCGTGACCTCGTGTTTTCCGATGTAATAGCCGGATACGCAGACGGCGTGGATGGGCTTCTCGTCCGGGTCGCCGTCTAACCTCGTCTTCTGCGGGTACGGGTCGCCCATATCGAAGCACCCGCCTTCAACGAAGACCATGTCCTTCGGGGGCTTTGTGTTTTTCGGTCCGTCTTTGGCGTACGCCGGCGGAAAGATGGAAAGGGCGAGGACGGCTGATAATATCATGGACGCGAGCGGACTGATAACGGCCTCCTTTGGGGACCAACGGGTTTTCAAGTGTACGGATAAGATAAGTTATTCCAATTTAAAAGTCAAATCGCCGTAGGCGCCGGGGGTGTTTTAAAGTTTGCATAGCGTTTCTTTTTATAGTATTTTCGTAACCATGGATAATATAAAGCAAGTACCGAGCCTCTCGCTTCCGGCCATACCTGTCGATCTCGGCGCGGAGGTCCTTTTAGAGATACTCAAATTCAACCTCCGCATAAAGAGCATGTTCGTCGGGATGGAGTTCGGCCAGTACCTTATAGTCCGCCTCTCGCCTAACGACCTCATTGGCACGTTCAGGAGCGAAATGATGAGGGATAGTCCGGTGATATTCCGGTTCCTTCATAAGGGGGTCGTCTACGGGTTCGACACCGAAATACAGAACATCGTCTCAGCCCCGGCGAAGATAGTGTTCCTCAAGTACCCGAAAATGATAGTGGAATCCAAGACCGTTACGACTGAGAGGCACTCCTGCAACATCCCCGGCATGACCATGTTCGGCAACGAGTTCGTCGACCTCTCCGTCATCGACATAAGCCCCGAAGGGTGCCGGGCAATCATAATGTCCGTCAAGGAGGCGCTCTACGGCCTCATACAGGTGAACAAGATAATAGAGATAAAACTGCAACTGCCCAGGACGAACGAATCGTTCGCGCTCAAAGGCAAGATAAGGAACTTGAGCAAGGATACGGACAGGATAACGGTAGGCGTGCAGTTCGACGAGATGACTGGGGAGGCGAGGGGCAAGCTCACGCAGTTCATCTCGGCCCTCAAGTGAACGTCCCGCAAGGAGGCGCGTTTTGGCGACGATAGAGACTGAGCAATACAGGGACGAGCTTGTAAAGGCCATTGAGAAGCACGGGTTTCTGCCTCAAAACCTCGAGTTCGTCGACGAGATACCGAACGACCCGCGTCGGGCCTCAAGGGTCTACAAAATTGAGAAGAGGATACTCATAAAGAAGTCGATACCCCGCGAGGACAAGGCGGCGAACATAGAATTCCTCTTCGCGAAGTTCCCGGAGGAGACTGCCAAACTTGACGACGACTTCAAGTTTGTGAAACAGCTCGTCCTCTACGAGATGTTCCACATCGTGTACCGCTACCAGACAGACTACGAGTGCGCGAAGTGGGCGTTCTACCACCTGAACAGGTAGCGGGGGGGGGGGGGGGAGGGGGGGGTAAGATTAAGAGCGGTCT
>JACREU010000046.1 GCA_016212705.1 Deltaproteobacteria bacterium | reverse complement strand
TCGGCGATGATGTCGCACCTCATGATGCCGCCGAAGATGTTCACAAGCACGGCCTTTACCTTCTCGTCCGACATGATGAGCTTGAACGCCGCCGTGACCTGCTCCATATAGGCTCCGCCGCCCACATCGAGGAAGTTCGACGGAAATCCGCCGCAGAGCTATATCATGTCCATCGTCGCCATGGCGAGGCCCGCGCCGTTGACCATACAGCCGATAGTGCCGTCGAGCGCGACGTAGTTGAGATTGAAGCGCGAGGCCGCGACTTCTTTAGGGTCCTCTTCGTCCAGGTCCCTCATCCCCTCTATGTCCTTGTGCCTGAAGAGGGCGTTGTCGTCAAACGACATCTTGGCGTCTAACGCGATGATGTCTCCGCCCTTTGTTACAACGAGCGGGTTTATCTCGGCCATCGAGCAGTCGGAGGCGACAAAGGCGTTATAGAGCGCGGTCATGAACTTTACGGCCTTGCCGACGAGCGCCTTATCTATGCCGAGCCCGAAGGCGAGCTTCCTCGCCTGGAAGGCCTGGAGGCCGACGGCAGGGTCTATGAACTCCTTAAGTATCTTCTCAGGCGAGCGCTCGGCGACCTCTTCTATCTCAACGCCGCCTTCAGACGACGCCATCACGGCGACCCTCTGCGTGCTTCTGTCCACGACGAACCCGAGGTAGAGCTCTCTCGCTATTCCACAACCCTCCTCGACATAGACCTTCTTCACTTCCTTGCCCTGCGGGCCGGTCTGGTGGGTGACGAGGGTTTTCCCCAGGAGCTCTCTCGCGATGTTCGCCGCCTCGTCCTTTGATTTGGCGAGCTTCACTCCTCCCGCCTTGCCCCTGCCGCCTGCGTGTATCTGCGCTTTGACGACGCATACGCCGTTGCCGTCGGCCAGGAACTCCCTTGCCGCCTCTTCGGCCTCCGCCGGCGTGAACGCAATTTTCCCCTTGGGCACCGCCACCCCGTACTTGGCAAGTATCTGCTTTGCCTGGTACTCATGGATGTTCATTTAAGAAGACCTCCGAAAGGATATTTTTCAGCCGCTTATTAAAAACAGGGCGCCGCGAAGGTCTCTTGCAAAAAAAACCCTCAAGGCCGCGGCCCCTGAATTTGCGCATGCCCTGAGAGCGCCCTTGGGCGGAAAAAGAAAAAAAAGGCGGGAGCGATCGCCCCCGCCTTCAAAAAAGACTAAACTATCTGCCTCGCCTTGACGTGGTCCGGGGCGTAGTCGGGTAGCAGTATCGGGCTCACTCCAGCGGACCTTATACCGGCCCCTTCTATCTCCTTGTTGAAGTCGTCGACATGCTTAAGGCTCAACGGAGAGCCGGTCTTTGCGGACTTGGCGTACTCCGCGGCTTTAAGCCCCGCGCGCCTGCCGAAGACGAGGACGTCCAGGAGCGAGTTCCCCATGAGCCTGTTCCTGCCGTGTACGCCCCCGGAGACCTCTCCGGCGGAAAACAGCCCGTCTATGCCTGTCCTCGACCACTCGTCTATCTGTATGCCGCCGTTCTGGTAGTGGAGCGTCGGATATATGAGCATCGGGACCCTGCTTATGTCTATGTCGTACCTCTTGAACTGTATGTACTTGGCCGGGAGCTCCTTCCTTACCGTACCCTCTCCGTGGAGGAGGTCTATCATCGGAGAGTCGAGCCACACGCCGAACCTGCCGGTCGGAGTGACGACGCCCTTACCGATGTCGAGGCACTCCCTTATGACGCAGGCGGACTCAACGTCCCTCGGCTCAAGCGGGAAGCAGAACTGCTCGCCGTCGACGTTAAGGAGCTGGGCGCCGAGCCCCCTTACCTTTTCAGTTATAAGCAGGCCGACGTTCTGCTCCGGGAATATCGCGCCGGTCGGGTGGTACTGGGTGGAGTCGAGGTCCTGGAGCTTCGCCCCTGCCCTGTAGGCCATGACGATGCCGTCGGCTGTCGCGCCGTAGTGGTTCGTCGTGGGGAAGCCCTGTATGTGGAGGCGCCCGAAACCGCCGGTCGCGACGACCACGGCCTTTGCGCGGACCACATAATATTCCTTTGTCTCCAAATTATATAGTACCGCGCCGGCGGCCTTGCCGGTGGAATCCAGTATGAGCTCTACCGCTGGAGAGAACTCAAGCATCTTTATGTCGTTGTCGCGGTTCCGCGCCTCATCCCTCAAGACCCTCATTATCTCCGCGCCGGTCATGTCCCCGGACGAATGCATCCTCTTCCTGCAGGTGCCTCCGCCGTGCCTGACCTTCATCCTGCCCGAGGGGGCCTTGTCGAACATCATGCCCAAGTCTTCGAGCCAGTTTATGATAAGTGGCGCGTCGTTCGTGAGCGCCGCGGCGAGCGCGGGCGCGTTGGAAAAATGCCCGCCTCCGATGACGTCGAGGTAATGGAAATAAGGGGAATCCCCCTCCTGGGTCGCGCCCTGTATGCCGCCCTCGGCCATGACGGTGTTGGAGTCCCCGTGCCTCAACTTCGTCGAAACCAGCACCTTAAGCCCGAGCTCCTGCGCAACGAGCGCCGCGGCGGTTCCCGCGCCTCCGGCGCCTATGACGAGGAGGTCTGTCTCGTAGTCGGCCTTCTTAAGGTCCACGGCCTTTGTGTTGAGGCGAGACCTGGACTCTATGAGGGAGGCGACCTCCTCGGGGAGCTCCATGCCCTTGTTCGGCCCTATGAGGAGCTTCCTCCTGCCGTCGCTCTTATAGTCCGGGTGGTATTTTTTCAGCCACTGTTGCCTCTGCTCCATGGTGAGCGCGGGGAAGTGCTCGCCCTTGCGGGCTTTTTCCACCCTCGCCGGCCTGGTCGCCTCGGCCTTTTTTATCAGTTCAGAGAGAACCGTCGTATATCCGCTCATATCTCCTCCACCATTGAACCTAATACAGCTTTAAAAACCTTTAATACCCACTCCAGTTAATGCGCACATGCAGGTTGCTCAAAAAGCTCCAGATGCGAGGCGTCGAGAAACGAGGAACGAGGCGTACTTTTTTGCGTACGCCGCAGTTACGAGCGCCGAAGACAACGAAGCAGATGGATTTTTTGAGCGACCTGCTAAAGGTTTTTTGTCTCTTTCGGCATCCACTTGCCCGACTCGGCAAGGTCCGGCTCCCTCTCGCGCTCGACGTAGAGCTTCTTCACGTCCTCCTGCTTCATGGACATGAGCTCGTCGAGCATCTTTTCGTACTTGCCGCTCCTTACCTCGTCGACCCTCTTTTTCACGTGCGCGGCCTTGGGGAGGATGTACTTGCCGTAGACCCTTCTCACAAACATCGCGGCCGTGAACTGGGATATCTGGGCAGGGCACCTGGAGGCGCAAAGGCCGCACATGACGCAGTCGAAGCTCTTTATCGCCGCGCCCTTAAGGTCGCCCCTCTTCATAAGGGCGATGTAGTCCATTACGTCTATGTCCATGGGGCAGGTCCTGGTGCAGGTGCCGCACCCGACGCACTTGAATACCTCGGGGTAGAGCCTGCGGAGCTCCTCGTGGGGCGCGCCCTGCATCTTCTCAAGGTCGTAGCCGGGCCTGTTCGCCGGAAAGAACGGCAGTTGCATGATAATCATGTTCGGCTCGGCCACGGTCTGGCAGGCGAGCCCGGAGCGGAGCCTGTAATCTCCTATAAAGCGGTAGAACGTGCCGCACGCGCCGCAGATGCCGCCCCTGCAACCGCACCCGCGCACGTAGGAATATCCCGCGTACTCGACGGCCTTCATGATGGTCAGCGTCTCAGGCACGACGTACTCGCGCCCCATGATGTATATGGGGATCATCTTCGCGCCTTCGGGCGGGATGGTCTTGTCGCCGGTCGCGAGCGTCTTCAGTTTTTTCTCTTCTGCCATGGCTTTCTCCCGGATTATGCTTTAGGGCTCTATAAAAGTAAATACCGTTTCATGTCTCTAAAAATCGTTGTACATCTTTTTTACTTCGGCGGCGGTGTATACCGGGCCTTCCTTGCAGACGTATACGTCGCCTACGTTGCACCTGCCGCATTTCCCTACACCGCACTTCATCTTGTTCTCAAGCGTGGTGTAGACATTGTCATCAGAGAAGCCGAGCTTCTCAAGGGCCTTCAGGACGAACTTTATCATGATAGGAGGCCCGCATGTCACCGCGACGGTGTTTTCGGCCTTTGGCGCGGCCTCCTCCAATACCGTCGGCACGAACCCGACCTTGCCCTGCCACTCAGGGGTCTGCCCGCCGGGGTCCACGGCCTGGACGAGCCTGACGTCGTTCCTGTCTCCCCAGTGCTGTAGCTCGTTCTTGTAAACGAGGTCCGCTACCGTCCTCGCGCCGTAAACGACGGTGATGTCGCCGAACTCCTCTCGCCTGTCGAGGCAGTTCCATATTACCGAGCGGACCGGCGGAAGCCCTATGCCGCCCGCGATGAAGACGAGGTTTTTCCCTTTCCACTCGTCGACCGGGAAGAAGTTCCCGTAAGGGCCGCGGAAGCCCATCGTGTCTCCGATCGACAATTCCGAGAGCCCTCCCGTGACCCTGCCCGACTTCCTGAAGGTGCACTGTATGTAGCCCTTCCGGGTCGGGGCCGAGGCGATGCAGAAGGTCGATTCGCCGAGCCCGAAGGCCGAGTAAAGGCCGAACTGGCCGGTCTTGAAGTCAAACGCCTCGCGCAGCGCCTTGTCCTTGAATAC
>JACREU010000004.1 GCA_016212705.1 Deltaproteobacteria bacterium | reverse complement strand
TAAGCCGCCCGTCGAGCATCTCCGGGGACCCGGTGTAGGAAGATATCGGTATCACGTTTATCCCGGCGTTCTTCATGATCTCGGCGGTCCCGCCCGTGGAGATTATCTCGACGCCGAAGGAGGCGAGCTCCCTGGCGAACTCGACTATCCCGGCCTTGTCGGTGACGCTTATTATCGCCCTTTTTACCCTTTTCATAATATATACCTCGTACGAATTATTTTTCAGTGATATGTCAGAACCCGAGATTGGCTATGAACTCCCTCTCGAAGTGCGCGGAGCCCGAGAGCGAAACGAACTTGAACTCTCGCGCGAGTGTCTCCGCTTCTTTCTTCCCTTTATCATCGAGCGCGAGGACCGCGCCTTCGAGCGCCGCGTCCCCGGCTGTCCTTATGTTTTTGAGCCAGCCTTTGTCGAGGATGCCTATTTCCTTGAGTCCCTCGGGGTCGAGGTTACTCCCGAAGGCCCCGGCGATGTATATCGTACCGAGGTCCACAGCGCCTATTCCGGCCTTTTTAAGGAGCAGGTTTATCCCCGCCCTTATAGCCGATTTCGCCGTCTGGAGCGCCCTCAAGTCGGACTGCGTCAGCGCGACCTCGGTCTTCGCCCCCCTGTAAAGGACGAACGCGTTGCCGTCCTCGGTCTCCCTTATCCTGTTGGACAGGTTGGTCGAGACCTCGTCCCGCGACCGTATCCGGCCGGTCCTCTCGATTATCCCGGCTTTAAGGAGCTCCGAGACGGCTGATACGAGCCCGGAGCCGCAGATGCCCTTTGGGGTTGAACCGCCTATGCAATCGAGAGAGACGTCTTCGCCGTGGATACTTACGCCGCTTATCGCGCCGCGCGCGGCTGTCATGCCGCCCTTTATCTCCCCGCCCTCGAATGCCGGGCCTGCCGCGGCGGATGTGGCAAAGAGAGAGCCGTTTGCCGAGAGCATTATCTCGCTGTTCGTGCCTATGTCTATGGCGAGCGCGGGCTTTTTTTCATCCTTTAGCCTTAAAGAGAGCGCGACCGCGACGGCGTCCCCGCCGACGAACCCGCCTATGAGCGGGAAGGCGTAGAGGTCCGCGTCAGTGCGCTCGATGCCAAGCTCGCTTGCCTTGATCCTCTTTGCCTCGACGAACGCGGGCCTGTAAGGGACCTTCGAGAGCGGCTCTGGCGAGACCTTGAGGAGCAGGTGCTCCATCTCCGGGTTGCCAGCCGCAGTGATCTCTTTTATTGCATTCCCAACGGGCACGAGCTCCATTATAAGGGAGTTGCAGGTGCTAACGACCGCCCCGGACATCTCATCGATAAGCGAGGGGTCTTTTATTGCCGCGGTAATCCTCGATAGCACATCCCGCCCCCACCTCGACTGC
>JACREU010000047.1 GCA_016212705.1 Deltaproteobacteria bacterium | reverse complement strand
GATAGAGCCCTTTGTCGTTGAGGTGATCCTCTCCTGAAGCTCTCCCACGTCGGTAGAAAGCGTCGGCTGATAACCGACCGCCGAGGGGATACGGCCCAAGAGCGCCGAGACTTCCGAGTTCGCCTGCACGAACCTGAATATGTTGTCTATGAAGAGGAGGACGTCCTGGTTCTCCTCGTCCCTGAAGTACTCAGCCATGGTGAGCGCGGTAAGCGCGACGCGCGCCCTGGCCCCCGGGGGCTCGTTCATCTGGCCGTAGACGAGCGCGGCCTTGTTGATGACGCCGCTCTCCTTCATTTCCATCCAGAGGTCGTTTCCTTCCCTTGTCCTTTCGCCGACGCCGCCGAAGACCGAGTAGCCGCCGTGCTGCATGGCGACGTTGTTGATGAGCTCCATGATTAGGACCGTCTTGCCGACGCCCGCGCCGCCGAAGAGGCCGATCTTTCCGCCCTTAAGGTAGGGGGTGAGCAGGTCGACGACCTTGATGCCGGTCTCGAAGACTTCCATCTTGGTGGACTGCTCCCCGAATGTCGGGGCCGGGCGGTGTATGGCGTATTTCTTCTCGGTCTTGACGGGGCCGAGCTCGTCGACCGGTTCTCCGATGACGTTTATGATCCTCCCGAGGACCGCCTTGCCTACCGGGACCGTTATGCCGTCGCCGGTGTCCCACGCCTCGGTGCCCCGGACGAGACCTTCGGATGTGTCCATGGCTATGCACCTTACGGTGTTCTCCCCAAGGTGCTGGGCGACCTCTGTGACGAGGTTCCAGGGCTCGGAGCTGATAGAGGGGTTAGTCACCTTCACGGCGTTGTATATGGCCGGAAGCTTCCCAGGTTGGAACTCGATATCGAGCACGGGTCCGATGACCTGCGTGATCTTTCCGATATTCTTGGTAGACATTTTTTGAAAGGCCTCCTTGTGGGACGGTTGTCTGTTTGTCTTCGTATAATATTTATTGCAAGGCGCATCAGGCGCTTAGCCGCGCTCGCAATGGCGATTGTCTGTCTTTTTTTGAAACGGCCCCTTAAACCCGTCCTCTTAACCCTTAGCCCTTCAAGGCCTCGGCGCCGCCGATGATCTCCATGAGCTCCTTGGTGATCGCCGCCTGGCGTATCCTGTTGTACTTGAGGGTAAGCCCGCCGATCATCTGAGAGGCGTTCTTGGAGGCCGAATCCATCGAGGTCATGCGCGCGCCGTGCTCGGACGCGGATGATTCCAGCAAGGCCCTGAAGGCCTGCACCTCGACGTACTTGGGGAGTAAGCTCGAGAGCACCTCGTCCCCCGAGGGCTCGAAGAGGAACTCTACCTGTATTTCGTCCTGTTTTTCTTCGGGCTTCCCCTCTGCCGCCTTTGGCGTGGAAATGGGGAGGAGCTTCTGCACGACCGGCATCTGCGTAAGCGCCGACTGAAACTTGCTGTAAATTATGTAGACCTCGTCGTGCTCTCCCTTAAGGAAGGCGTCCGTGAGGGTGCGGGCCATCTCGGAGGCCTGCGAGTAGCTGGGCCTGCCGCTACCGAAGGCGCGCGAGGACGCGACGTTTATCTGCCTCCTCTTGAAGTGCTCCATGGAGCGCTTTCCGACGAGGTAGAGAGAGATGTCGGCTTCGTTCCGTTCCCGTAAAAAACGCTCTATTGTGCGGAGCAATACCGTGTTGAAGCTCCCGCAAAGGCCCCTGTCCGAGGTGATGAGGACGACGCCCGTCTTCGCGCCGCCCGTTCCGGCGAGCAAAGGGTGGCTTTCAGGCGAGGTCTTCGCGGCGAGCGACGATATGAGCCCCAGGAGCTTTTCGGCGTAGGGCCTTGCCGCGACAATCTCGTCCTGCGCCTTCTTGAGCTTCGCCGCCGAGACCATCTTCATGGCCTTGGTTATCTGCTGTGTGTTCTTGACGCTCTTTATGCGCCGTTTGATATCCTTAAGACTCGCCATCGGTCGTCCTCTTCGTCGGGGATTATTGCCTTACTTCTTCTCTTCGGCTATGAATAAGGCCTTGAACTCTTCGAGCGTCTTGTTTATCTTGGCCTTCAGGTCGTTGTCCAGGTTCTTCTTGTCACGGAGCTCCCCCAGGACCGCGGCGTGGCGGGACTCGAAGAAGGCGAGCATCTCGTCTTCGTACCTTCTGAGCGACTCAACCGGGTAAGCGTCGATAAAGCCGCTCGTTGCGGCATATATTACGAGGACCTGTTTTTCAACCGGCAATGGCTTGTACTGCCCCTGTTTCAATATCTCGACGAGCCTCGTGCCTCTGGCGAGCTGTTTTTGCGTCGCCGGGTCGAGGTCGCTTCCGAACTGAGCGAAGGCGGCGAGTTCCCTGAACTGCGCGAGCTCAAGCCGGAGAGTTCCGGCGATCTGCTTCATCGCCTTAATCTGGGCGCTTCCGCCGACTCGGGAGACGGAGAGGCCGACGTTGATGGCCGGACGGATGCCCGAGTAGAAAAGGTCCGTCTCAAGGAATATCTGGCCGTCGGTGATGGATATGACGTTCGTCGGCACGTACGCCGAGACGTCGCCGGCCTGCGTTTCGATGATCGGCAACGCCGTAAGAGACCCGCCGCCGAGCTCGTCGGAGAGCTTCGCGGCCCTCTCAAGTAGCCTTGAGTGGAGATAGAATACGTCTCCGGGGTACGCCTCGCGCCCCGGAGGCCTTCTAAGGAGGAGCGAGAGCTGTCTGTACGCGACCGCGTGCTTGGAGAGGTCGTCGTATATGATGAGGGCGTGCTTGCCGTTGTCCCTGAAGTACTCGCCTATGGCGCACCCGGTGTACGGGGCGAGGAACTGAAGAGGCGCAGGCGAGGACGCCGTCGCCGCGACGACCGTGGTGTAGTCCATCGCGCCGAACTGGCGGAGTTTTTCGACGATCTGGGCGACGGTAGACTGCTTCTGTCCGATGGCGACGTAGATGCAGTAGACGTTAAGCCCCTTCTGGTTGATGATGGTGTCGATGGCGACGGCGGTCTTTCCGGTCTGACGGTCGCCGATGATGAGCTCTCTTTGCCCCCTGCCGATGGGGATCATGCCGTCTATGGCCTTGATGCCGGTCTGGAGGGGCTCCTTGACGGATTTTCTGGCTACGATGCCTGGGGCCTTTACATCGACCCTTTTCGACTCCTTCGATTCGATAGGGCCCTTGTCGTCGATCGGCTGACCCAATGCGTTCACGACCCTGCCTATGAGCGCAACGCCGACCGGGACCTCGACGATCTTGCCGGTCCTCTTTACGATATCGCCTTCTTTTATGGTGTAGTCCGCGCCGAGTACCGCCGCGCCCACGTTGTCCTCTTCGAGGTTCAGTATCATCCCGTAAATGGAGCCCGGGAACTCGATCAATTCTCCGGACATCGCCTACTCCAGGCCGTATATCCTCGCTATGCCGTCGCCGATCGAGATGACGGTGCCCGTCTCCTGTATGTCTATGCCCTTCTCAAACCCTTTTATCTGGGTCTTGATGAGCTGGCTTATCTCCTCTACCTTTATCATCTTAAACCACCCCTTCCAGTATTTTTTCCTTCATGAGTTCGAGCTGGGTTTTCAGGCTGCCGTCGAGGACGGTGTTCTCCATCCTTACGATGAGGCCGCCGAGCAATGCCTTGTTCTCCTTAAACGTGATGAGGACCTCTTTCCCGGCTACCGCGCCTATCCTCTTCCTTATCTCGTCGAGGAGCGCCGCGTCCGGCTCCGTCGGGGCCTCGACCACGGCGCGTATGCGCCCGGAGAGCTCGTCTTCCAGCTTCAAATACGCCTCCGCTACCGCCTCCAGGAGCCTTATGTTCCTCGTCTCCACGAGTATGGCGAGGAACCTGCCTACGTAATCGTCGAGCTTGAGGCTTGCCGCTACCGACGCTGTGAGCGCGCGCCTCTCCTCTATCTTGTACATGGGGTTTAGGAGGACCTTGTAAAGATCCTCGTTGCCCTTGAATACCGCTACTACGGATCTTAGCTCCTTACCGTAGGCGTCGACTTTCCCTTCTTCCTTCGCGACCCCTATGAGGGCCTTTGCGAATCTCCTCGCGGACGAACTCTTCATCAGTTGAGCCTCAGGTTCTGAAGGTTTCCTTTTACAAGCCTCTCCTGGTCAGCGGGAGAGAGCTCCCTTTTGAGTATCTCTTCGGCCATTCCCACCGCGAGCCTGGCTACCTCTTCCCGTATTTCGAGCTTCGCCTTCTTGACTTCCTGCTCGGCGGCAACTCGGGCCTGCTCCTTTATACTTATCGAAGCCGCCTCGGCCTCGGCGATTATCCTCTTCTTTTCGGCCTCGCCTTCTGAGGCGAACTCGGCCTGGATCTCGGAGAGCCTTTTTTCCAGCATGGAGAGCTTTGACTTGTATTCCACGGCCTTTTTGTCCGCCGCTTCTTTTGCGGAGCGCGCGTCTTCTATCGCCTGCTTAATGCCTTGGCTCCTTTTTTCGAGGAGGCCGCTTATGAGCTTCTTCCATATAATGATGATCCCGACTACGAGGATCGCGAAGTTGACGGTCTTCCAGAGAAACTCCATGTTGAAGATCGACCCGGCGTGCCCTTCGCCGTGTCCGCCCTCGGTCGCGGCGAGCGCGGTCGTCGCCATGAGCGGGAGGAGCATGATAAGGAACGCGGCGAGCTTCCTCTCAAGTATCTTCTCCGCGATGGACCTTGATATGGATGAGGTCTCTTCCTTAAGGGTTGAGAGCGCGGAGGCCTTGCTCCTGGCTATCTCGCCCTGCATCCTGCCGAGTTCCCTGCCGGCGGCCTCGCGCGCGGCGTCTATCGTCTCTTTTTCCCTTTCGAGCGCCTCGGCCTTTAGCTTGTTTCTTGCCTCGGTGCCTTTTATCGCCGCCTCCTTGAGCTTCTTTTCGTAGGAGGCGAGCCCGTCCTCGACGGACTTTTCGGTTTCCGTCGCGGCCTTAATCGTCCCTTCGATCCGCTCCTCCCTGTCCTTCAAGACCTGAAGGAGTGGTTTGTAGAGGAGGCGGTTCAGTATGAATAAAAGGGCGACGAAGCCTATCATCTGGAAGAGCAGGGTTTGGTTTATTTCAAGCATTTTCCACCGGGATATATTTATTTAAAAGCGGCTTATTTTAAACCCCTTGTCGGCGCCGAATTTAAGGCCGGCCAAGGGGTGCGTGCCCTTAGGTCATGCGTCGTTCTCTTTTAGGGGGTCTTTTTGGGGGTTACAATATACTGAAACAGAGTATTGCTATCATATGCAAAGCGATATTGTCAAGCTATTTTGTGATTTTAGCGGGTCTGCAAGGCGTTGTATCCTTAAGGCGGTTTCGCGTTACGGGGGAAAAGGCTTTTAAGAGGCTTTAAGGAGGCAAAAACAATGTGGAAACGCCGGGCCTTTACCATAAGGTAAAGGCCCGGCGGTCCGGTCTTTATCTGAGCCCTTAATTAAGGCGCCGGAGCGGCGCTCTCCCCTTTTTTCATCTGCATCATCTGTTCGTGCTGTTTCATGAGGCCGTCGAGCTTCTTTATCATCTCGTCGAGCTTTTTGATCTGGGTATCGGTGGGCTTGTGCGAAAGGTCGCGCACGATTGCCATCGTCTCCTGCATCATGTTGTGGCCGGCCATCATCATGGATTTGTCGCGCATCATCATGCCGCCGCTCCCCATCATCCCTCCGCCCATCTGGCCGGAATCCGTCGGTGGGTTCGTATCAGCGGCATAAACCGGCGTTGAGACGAGCGCGACGCCCAGAAGACCGGCCGCAAAGAAGTTTCTAAGATTCATTGCCATACCTCCCTGACTGGTTTTGGTATAACTATATCAGAGTTTGCGGATTTTGCAGGTCCGTGGACATGGTATTATCCAAGCCGGGTCTTCAGCAAACGACGAATCGGGCCTGACGCTCTACTTGACGCTGTAATTCCATGTTTTATATGGGTTTTTGAAATATATGCCTGGCGGCTAACGCCGCTTCGCCCCGGTCTTCCTCTTCATCTCCCACCCCTTCCAGAAGGCGAATATGACCGGGAGGACGAGTAATTCAAGCAATGCGGAGGTGAACATCCCGCCTATCATCGGCGCGGCTATCCTCTTCATGACGTCCGCGCCGGCCCCTGTCGACCACATTATCGGAAAGAGGCCCGCTATTATGGCCACAACGGTCATGAGTTTCGGGCGGACCCTCAAGACGGTCCCCTCCCTTATCGACTCGTAGAGGTCCTCTTTCGTATTCATCCGGTTCTCCGTCACGCGCTTGTCGTAAGAGTGCAGGAGGTATATGAGCATGACTATCCCGGTCTCCGCGTCGAGGCCGGCGAGCGCGAGGAACCCGACCGCCACGCCTATGGAGAGGTTGTACCCGAGTATGTAGAGTATCCACGACGCGCCTATTACTGAAAAGGGGATTGCGAGGAATATGATGAGGCACTCGGTTATGGACTTGAAGTTGAGATAGAGGAGGAGAAAGATTATCCCGAGCGTAAGCGGGATAATCAACTTGAGTTTGGAGTACGCCCGCTCCATGTACTCGTACTGGCCGGACCACGCCGCGTAGTAGCCGGGAGGAAACTCCACGGATGAGGCGACCGCGGCCTTGGCGTCCTTCACGTAGCTTCCGATGTCGCGCCCGCGCACGTCTACGAATATCCACGTCGTAAGGAGGGCGTTCTCCGTCCTTATGGTTGGAGGCCCCATCTTTATCTCGATGTCGGCCACCTGCGAGAGCGGCACATGTCCCCCGCCCATCATCGTTGGGACGAGCACCCTGCCGAGCTTGTTTATGTCGTCGCGTAGCTCGCGCTTGTATCTTACGTTCACCGGGTAACGCTCTAACCCCTCTATCGTCATTGTCACGTTCTCGCCGCCTATGGCGGACATTATGACGCCCTGCACGTCCTCTGCCTTGAGCCCGAACCTCGCCGCCTCATCGCGTTTTATCTTTATGTCTATGTAGTAGCCGCCTATTATCCTCTCGGCGTAGGCAGAGGCGGTGCCGGGGACCTTCTTTATGGCGGATTCGACCTCGAGCGCGACGCGTTCAAGCTCCTTCAAGTCCTTGCCGAAGACCTTTACCCCCACCGGCGTCCTTATGCCGGTAGAGAGCATGTCGGTCCGCGCCTTTATAGGCATCGTCCACGCGTTCGTGACGCCGGGCATCTTAAGCGCCTCGTCCATCTCATCAACGAGCTTTTCAGTCGTCATGCCCGGCCGCCACTGGTCCTCGGGCTTAAGGTTAATTATCGTCTCGAACATCTCGAACGGCGCTGGGTCTGTTGCGGTAAGCGCCCTCCCGGCCTTGCCGAAGACGGAATCCACCTCAGGGAAGCCCTTTATTATCCTGTCCTGCGTCTGGAGTATCTCCGCGGCCTTGGTGACGGAGACGCCCGGCAGAGTGACAGGCATGTACATGAGCGTCCCTTCGTTCAGCGGCGGCATGAACTCGCTCCCTATCTTCGAGAGCGGATACGCTGTAGCCGCGAGCGCGAGAAGGGCGAGGACGACGGTCGTCTTTTTGTACCTCAAGACCCACCTTATCATCGGAGCGTATATCCAGATGAGGAATCGGGTGATGGGGTTCTTCGCCTCAGGGAGTATCTTCCCCCTTATGAAGTAGCCCATGAGGACCGGGACGAGCGTTATGGAGAGGAGCGCCGCCGAGGCCATTGCGAAGGTCTTGGTGAAGGCGAGCGGCTTGAAGAGCCTGCCTTCCTGCGCCTCGAGCGTGAATATCGGCATGAAGGATACGGTGATGATGAGGAGCGAGAAGAAGAGCGCCGGGCCGACCTCTTTGGCCGCCTCGGTTATCGCCTCCCATCTGTCAAAGGGCCGCCCTTCGTGCTTCTCCAGGTGCTTGTGCGCGTTCTCAATCATTATAATCGCGCCGTCTATCATCGCGCCTATGGCTATGGCTATGCCGCCGAGTGACATGATGTTCGCGTTTATGCCGAGCGCGCGCATGACCCCGAAAGAGATGAGGATGGCCACGGGTAGCATGAGTATGGCGACGAGCGCGCTCCTGAAGTGCAGGAGGAAGACTATGCAGACGATGGATACGACTATCGATTCCTCGATGAGCTTTTCCTTGAGCGTGTCTATGGCCCTGTATATGAGGTCGCTCCTGTCGTAGACGGAGCGTATCTTTACTCCGGGCGGGAGCCCGGCCTCGATCTCCTTGAGTTTCTCTTTGACACCCTTGATCACGTCGAGCGCGTTCTCGCCGAAGCGCATGACGACGACGCCTCCGGCGACCTCCCCAACGCCGTCCCTCTCCGCAATGCCGCGCCTCTCGTCAGGCCCGAGCTCGACGCGCGCGATGTCGTGTATCTTGATGGGCGTGCCGGTCCTGTCGACCTTTAAGACGACATCTTCTATATCGGGGAGGGACTTTATGTAGCCGAGGCCCCGGACCATGTACTCTCTCTCGGAGAGCTCGATTACGCGCCCCCCGACGTCGCGGTTGGACATCTCGAGGGATTTGACCACCTCCCCTATGGAGACGCCGTAGGTGAGGAGGAGGTTAGGGTCGATGTTCACCTGGTATTGCTTGACGAACCCGCCGATGGAGGCGACTTCAGAGACCCCGGGGACGGTCGTCAACTGGTATCTGACGTACCAGTCCTGTATGGAGCGTAGTTCCGCAAGACTATAGCCTTCACCTTCCACCGTATACTCGTATACCCAGCCGACGCCCGTTGCATCAGGCCCTAAGGACGGGGACACGCCCCTCGGGAGCTTCCCGGAGGCGAAGTTCAGGTACTCAAGGACCCTGGAGCGAGCCCAGTACATGTCGGTCCCGTCCTCGAATATGATGTAGACGAAAGAGACGCCGAAGAAGGAGTAGCCCCTTACGACCTTGGCCTTTGGGACGGCGAGCATGGCGGTGGTGAGCGGGTACGTTATCTGGTCTTCGACGACCTGGGGGGCCTGTCCGGGGTATTCGGTGTAGACTATGACCTGGACGTCCGAGAGGTCGGGGATGGCGTCGATAGAGGTGTTATAGAGGGAGTATATCCCCCAGACGACGGCGAAGAGTGTCAGGAGGATTACGATGAACTTGTTCTTTACGGAGAGCTCGATTACGCGCTTGAGCATACCTTGTCAGTGCCCCTCGTGGGAGGTCCTCGGGACCTTAGGGCCGGCTCCTGGGGATTCTTTCACTATGCCTTCGCCCGCGCCCGGCGCCGTGGAGGGGGTTTCTCCGCCCTTTGCCTCCCCTTTCGTGGCAGAGCCGTGCTGGTGGCCTGCCAAAGAGCCGATCGCGGCCTTGAGGTTCGATTCCGAGTCTATGAGGAAGTTGGCCGATGTCACTACCCACTCGCCTTTTTCAAGCCCGCGTTTTACTTCAAAGTAGCCCTCTCCCTTCGCGCCTGTTTCGATTGCGCGCGGCTCAAACGTCCCGTCCCGCCTGTCCACTATTACGACCTTCCTCGTGCCCGTGTCTATCACTGCCGAGTCGGGGACGGAGAGCGCGCCTTTCGCGACCAGCGCCGCTATCTCGACGTTCAAGTACATGCCGAGTTTGAGCTTATGGTCCATGTTCGGGAGCGCGAACCTGACCTTCGCGGTCCTGACTTCGGTCCCTTCCTCCTGCGTGTACCTTATAGACCCCAGGTGGCTGTATATGTGCTCGATACGGCCGGTATACGCCTCATTCGGAGAGTAGGCGGGCGAGAGGAGGGCCTTCTGCCCTACCTTTATATACGGTATCTCGTACTCGTATATCTCCCCGTATATCCAGACCTTCGAGTGGTCGATGATCTTAAAGAGCGGCTCGCCGGACTCGATCTTCTGCCCCTCGACGACCATCTTCTCCGTAACCGACCCCTTTGACGGCGCCCTTATGGCGAGCGTCCGGCTTATCCGTCCGGTCTCTGAGAGCCTTTTTACCTGGTCGTCGGAGATATCCCAGTATTTGAGCCTCTGGCCGGCGGCCTTAAGGAGAGAGGCCGCGCCGGTTTTGACCTCTTCGTAAGGGCTCATCTTCACGTCCTCTAATGACTTTAGCGCCAGCAGGTACTCTTCCTGGGCCGAGACGAGGTCGGGGCTGTAGAGTTCGAGGAGTTTTTCTCCGGGGCTCACCATCTCGTCTGTCTGGCTTACATAGAGTTTTTCCACCCACCCTGAGACCTTCGCGTTTATGACGAATACCTTGTCCTCGACAGGCTCGACCCTGCCAACGGTCCTTATGACCCGTTTAAGCTCATGGGTCACTGCTTCTTCGGACTTAACGCCTGTTTTCTGTATCCTCTCCGGGGTTATCCGCACTACCCCCGGGGCCTCTTCCGCCTCTTTTACCTCATCTTCGTAGACCGGGACATAGTCCATGCCCATCGGGTCCTTCATCGGGGCGGGGGAAGTCACCTCCGGGTTCATGGGGTTCCGGTAATGGATAATTTTGCGCTCGGCCTTCGCCTCAACTGGAACCGCTTCCTTTTGGGGCTTTACGCCCGAGTATATATATACCGCTACGCCGCCCGCGACGAGGCCTATCAGAAGTATTATGACGCTTAAGAATTTGTTGTTCATTTCCCCTCCGGCGTTTTCCGCCCGGCCATCAGGTCCTCGCCTGAGGCCCTTTCAAGGAGCGAGACCCGTTTGTTGTATTCGAGGAGCGACCGATAATATTCTATCCGCGTCCGTTTAAGGTCCCGTTCGGTATCAAGGAGCGAGAGGAAGTCGATTTTGCCGGATTGGTAGTTCTTAAGCGCCGACTCGAACGCGAGTTCCACCTGGGGCACGAGGCTCGTTTCAAAGAGCGTCCTCATCCTGTCGGCGGCCTCGACCATGAGCGCCGCCTCCTTCACCTCGAAGGCCTTCATGTTCTTCATGGATAGGGCGCGGGCGCGCAGAGCGCCCGCGTTCGCCGACGCCTCCTCATGCCGCGCGTCGTACTTTGACCGCCATATCGGCAGGTTCACCTGGAACATCAGGTCGTAGCTATCGAACGAGCCGTCCCTCTGTATGGGAGCGACCCCGACCATGATGTCGGGCCAGTAGTCCTTTCCTGCGAGGTCGACGCCAAGCTCGCTCGCCTCTGCCTCGTACTCGACCATCCTGACCTCCGGGTTCGCCTCCATCGCCTTTCGTATAAGGCCGTCAATCGAGAATTCGACCCTGCCCTTGGGGAGCGACGAGGGCTCGGCAACACCCTCCGACTGGTCCAGTCCTATGAGGGACTTAAGGCGGGAGACGGCTATCGCCTTCTCGGCCTCCATTGTTATGAGGTCGTTCGATAGCATGGTTGTTTCCACGTTCACCTTTATCACGTCCTGTTGCGAGACCTGCCCGGTTGCGTACCTCGTCCCGGCGACCTTCGCCATATAGGAGAGGAGTTCCTTGATCTCCGCAGTACGCTGTATGGATTCCTTCAGGTATGCGATCTCGTAGTACGCCTCCTTTACGCCTGTCTCTATGTCGAGCGCCTTTGCCTTTAGTCCTGAAGCGGCCGAGAGCGCCTCTTTCTCGGCCATCCGCCTCTTTAGAGACCTCTTTCCGGGGACGGGGAACATCTGGCTTATGGTGTACCTTGTGAGCATCGCGTCGGACGTGGATACGGCCAGAGGGTCGCCGGTTGCGAGGTCCTCGAGCTCGACCTTAAGCGTCGGGTCGTCGAGCGCGCCTTCGGCGCGGGCGCGGTGCGCGGCGGCCCTCGCCCTCTCGGAGAGGGCCTTCAATTCCGGGTTCCTCTCCCGGGCCGTGGAGAGGAGCTCCCGGAGCGGGTCCCCGGCCGTCGCCCTTGCCGGTAAGAGGAGCGCGATGGCCGCGAGTAAGAATGGCGCGAGGATAATCAGAAAAGGCGCGCGCCCTTTATCGTTTCTCATACCTGAATGAGAACCCCCTTTTTACTCCGTCCACGAGAACGGTGATGTCGAAAATATAGCCGCCTTTTTTCGATAAGTCCAGAGAGTTCATATACGAGAAGACGCCCTCCATCTCCATTCCGACGAGGTCCTTCTCCAGGGTCTTTCCGTCCGGGGTCCTGATAGAGGCCTTGACCTTCGCGCTTTTTATCGTCGTCAGGGCCTTTGTGTAGTCCCTCAAAAAAAGGTCTACCATCGACTTTTCAGGCGTGACCCTGAGTGTTGCCTCGATCCCGGCAGACCTTTCCTTAATTTCATCGGCTGATACCGGCAGGGCAAAGAAGATGAGCGCCAGTAGCGCCATGATGGTCTTATGTATCATCTCTCGTCTTCCTCCTTCTATGTGTTGTAGAATGTATGGCCAAAAAAAATGCCTTAGTGCGCGTGTCTTCTCCGCGTATTGTGCGAGTCGCAATGTTCCCGGCACTTGGCGACTTTATCTACATGGACCGAGCACTGCTTCAGTGAGCATTCGTGGTCTATCGTATTCGCGCCAACGGGATAGGCGAGAGAGAAGGCGAGGAAGAGAGCGACAGCGACGCTTGAGACGATCGCCCTCAAGGCAGGGCGGCTCCTCGACGGCTCTTTTCCATCGATGAGACGCTTTACCCTCGCCGAAACCTGGCTGTTTCCGGTTATCGAGGCCGGCGCAAAGGCGGCGTAATTGCCTTTCGCGACCTTTACGAGCGCGGAGGCGAGTGCGAGCCGTTCTCCTTCTTTTTTCGCCGCCGCGTCGTCGGATGCGTGCTCCATCCTGATTTTCAGGTTCGCGGCGATATCCTTGACTATAGGCGCGTAGAAGAAGAGGTCCTTGAAGAACGAGAGGATAACGAACTTGAGCGGGTCGTTCTCCCTCTTGTGGTGGAGCTCGTGGAGGAATACCGCCCTGAGCTCGTCCCTGTCGAGCCCTTTAAGGAGCCCTCGCGTGAGGTAGATGCGCGGCCTGAATATCCCGTGAGTGAAGGCGGTCTCCGAGAGGTCGTCGATTATGACGACCGAGCCTTTTCTTCCTCTCACCGGGAGCCGTGAGACGGCCAAGTAAGACTTTATGATATGGAAAGCGGACCTGGCGGACGAGTAGATGAGGCCAAAGGCGAGGAGCGCGGCCCCGAGCCATAATGATATGATTTTTATTAACTCGTAGTATTCCAGACAGCGCGTGAAGAGAGACTGACAGAGTTCGGTAAAGGCCGAAGTCATCCCGATGAGGCCGGGGAGGCCGTAGAGAGCCCAGAGGGACGCGAGGGCCCCGAACGAGAGAGCGATCATTATGGATGCGAATGAGCTCAAGCTACCTTCCCTTTGCGAGTTCCTTTTTCTTGTGCTCTATCAAGGCCGAGAGCTTGTCGAGCTCAAGTGGGTCTGTCTCGGCGAGCGCGTCGACGAACGAGGCGCAGGCCCCGGCCCTCGATATCTCGAAGATGTCCTTGAGGACGCCGTTCGAGACCTCTCTGGCGAACTCCTCTTTGCTGAAGGCGGGCCTGAAGACGAATACGCTCTCGCCCTTCTGCTTCCTTATATAGCCTTTTTTGGCGAGCCTTTCAAGGACCGTAAGGACCGTGGTTATGGCTATATCCCTCACAGTCTTTATATCGGCGTGTATTGTCTTGCCTGTAGCCTCGTCCCTCTTCCAGAGGACGTCGAGTATCTCCTGCTCGAGCGAACCCAGGACTTTGCTCGAACCCTCCCTTGATCTGACGCTTCCAGCCATGATATTAAATCCTCCACCTGAATTATATTCGACAAGCCGTAGAATGTCAAGGATTGATATACCGATAGCCCTTGCGGAATCCTCTTGACTACTGTAATATCAACAACATTAAAATTCGGTTAAAAGGGCTCGATATGGGGCTGTTTATTACATTCGAGGGTGTCGAGGGTTGCGGTAAATCGACCCAGATAGCGCTCCTCCGTGATTATATCGCAAAAAAGGGTTTAGAGGCGCTCACCATCCGTGAGCCCGGAGGCACCGCTATCGGCGAGGCGATAAGACAGATACTCCTCGACTCAAAGAGCGAGATAGGGCCTATGGCTGAACTCCTCCTATACGAGGCGTGCAGGGCAGAGCTTGTCCTTATGGTCATAAGGCCCGCGCTTGAGGCCGGGAAGGTCGTCATCTCGGACCGCTTCATGGACTCGACCGTCGCGTACCAGGGGTTCGGGCGGGGGCTCGATATTAAGGCGATTGACCGGCTCAATAAGCTCGCCGTAGGAGAAGCCGTGCCGGACCTGACCATACTCCTCGACTGCGACCCCGAGGCGGGCTTGCGCCGCGCCCTTGCAAGGATAGAGAACGGAAAGGGCCCTAAGGAGGACCGCTTCGAGAGGGAGGAGATAGCCTTTCACACGCGGGTAAGGGAGGGTTTTTTAAGTATCGCCAAAGAGGAGAAGCGGGTCAGGGTGGTTGACGCCTCGCCGCCCCGAGAAATAACCTCGATACACGCGGAAATCTGTGATATCATGACAAAAATGGGGTTTTGAGCCACGACTACCCGGTGTTGCTTCGTTATCCGAACTGGGTGTCGGCTGATCCGGGGTTTATCCATTTAACCATCCCGCCATTGGGGGGATGGGATTGACACAAGGGGAGGGTTTAAACGGGTTTCACCTCTAACCCCTCCATTAATATCTCAGGTCCAAAACTTTCGATGCCCTTTAAAGATATACTCGGCCATGAAAGAGAAATAAGGGTCTTAAGGGAAGCGCTGAATACCGGGCGTCTCGCCCACTCGTATCTCTTTGCAGGCCCTGAGGGGATCGGCAAAAGAAAGACCGCCTTCGAGCTCGCAAGGGCCCTTAACTGCGCATCCGCCGCTGACGACGCCTGCGGCGAGTGTACCTCATGCCAGCGGGCCGCTTCAGGCACGCACATAAACATCGTCGAGGTCGCGCCTACCGTTAAGGATAAGGACGAGCTCGTACCCGACCCTTCGGGGCTTATAAGGATAGAGCAGATAAGGGATATCCTCTCGCTCCTTAAGTATAAGGCCGATGGCGGGAGAAAGGCCGTCATAGTCGACGGCGCCGAAAGGCTCATGCCGCAGGCCGCGAACGCGTTCCTTAAAACGCTTGAGGAGCCGCCCGCGGGGTCTATAATAATCCTCGTAACGTCCCGTCCGGCGGACCTTTTGCCGACGATAATCTCGCGGTGCCAGAGGGTTTCCTTCAGACCCCTGCCTGAAGAGGCGCTCATAAGGGCCCTCGTTGAGAAGACCGGCGTGACAGAGGAAGAGGCGATGACCGCCGCGAGGATGACCGGCAGGTCGTTATCCCTCGCGCTCAAATACATCGGCGAAGGGCGCGCAGATAAGGGGCGGGAGCTTATAAAGAGGCTTCAATCGATAACGGACGTATCCGAAGCGTTGAAGTTCGCCGAGGAGCTCTCGAAAAGGGACGACATCCTTGAGGCGCTCGAGACACTGAAGGGCTGGTACAGGGACAGGGCAGTAGCCGCCTCCGGGGCGGAGAATCTTCTGGTCAACCGGGATGTTTACGGTTATAGTGACGGGTCTTTCGAAGGCAGGGGAAGAGAGGGCCTCGCCGAGGATTTTTTCAGCATAGAGGAGACAAGGAGGATGATCGCGCCCCCGAGGTACGCTAATAAGCTCCTCGCCATGGAGGCGCTCATCCTGAAGCTCGTGGATTGAAGCAGGTGAATAACTCATCTTTAAAAAAGGGCAACTCAAAAAGCTACTCTAAAAATCAGGAATTTTTTCTGAGGTAGAAGCCGGGGAAAAGAACAATTTTTAAACAAGTCGATCTACCGTAAGGTTTACATATGGCGATGATAGTGGGTATCAGGTTAAAAAAGGCGTGCAAGGTCTACGACTTTGAAGCCAACGGCATTGAGCTCATTCCGAACGATATGGTCATAGTCGAGGTGGAAAAGGGCCTCGGCATGGGGACGGTCGTCAACAGGCCGAGGGAGGTAGACGAGGCCGCCCTCGGAAGACAGCTCAAGAAGGTCGTCCGCAAGGCCGACACGGTGGACATGGAGCGGAACGGCTTCAATACCGAGCGGGAGGACGAGGCCTTCAGGATATGCAGGGAGAAGATAGCCCAGTACAAACTGCCGATGAAGCTCATAAGGGTTGAGTACCTCTTCGACTCCTCGAAGGCGATATTCTATTTCACGTCTGAAACAAGGGTGGACTTTAGAGAATTGGTCAAGGACCTCGCCGGAGGGTTCCACACGCGGATCGAGATGCTCCAAATCGGCGTCCGCGACGAGGCCAAGATGATAGGGGGCCTGGGCCCCTGCGGCAGGGAGCTCTGCTGTTCCGGGTTCCTGTCGGACTTCGAGCCCGTGACCATAAAGATGGCGAAGGACCAGAACCTCGCGTTAAACCCGGTCAAGATCTCCGGCATATGCGGCAGATTAATGTGTTGTCTCAGCTACGAGCACGGCATGTACCAGGGCGAAAAACGGGAGAAGCGTGAGCGTGAGCGCGCCGCCGCCGAGATCGCCGGTGAGGCCCCGCCAGAGGCGGTAAAGGATAAGCCCGACAAGGACAGGGGCCGGGACAGGGGGAGAGGCCGGGACAGGGAAAAACCAGCCGGGGCTGAGGCAGGCCACGCCTGCGGAGGGTGCGGCAAGCACGGCCCTGAAAAACAGCCCAATGAGAGCCGGACGGATAGGCCCCCGAGGCCCGAGAGGCAGGGAAGGCCCGAGAGGACCGGAAGGCCGGATAAGTCCGCAGGGGCGGATAAGCAGGGAAGGCCCGAGAGGCAGGACAGGGGAGAGAGACCCGCGAGGCCTGAGAGACCACCGAGGCCGGATAGGCAGGAGAGGCCAAGGCGCGACAACGCAGGAAGGGCGGATAAGCCCCAGGAGGCGCGGCCCGCGCCGGAGACCGGCCCCGGGCCATCCAGGCAGGAGGCGCAGGCCGCTCCGGTAGCTCCCGAGGGGGGAGAGGGTTCTCATAAGGGCCGTTCAGGAGACCCCGAGGAAAGGCCTTAAGCTCAATGCCTCCGAAGACTTTTTACATAACGACCCCCATATACTATGTCAACGACGTCCCTCACATAGGACACGCCTACACGACCGTCGCGGCGGACGCCGTCGCCAGATACAGGCGGCTTAAGGGCGATCGAGTCCTCTTCCTCACTGGAACCGACGAACACGGCCAGAAGGTCGAAAAGGCGGCAGAGGCCTCAGGGCTAAGCCCCCAGGAATTCGTCGACAATGTCTGCCGCCGTTTCAGGGAGTTATGGCAACAACTTAACATCTCCAATGACGACTTCATAAAGACTACCGAAGAGAGGCACAAGAAGGCCGTCACGGCTATCTGGGAGACTGTCGCAAAGAAAGGCGACATATTCCTCGGCGAGTACGAGGACTGGTACTGCACCTCCGACGAGAGCTTCCTGACCGAGATCCAGCTCGTCGACGGCAAATGCCCGGACTGCGGCAGGGCGGTTGAGAAGCTAAAGGAAGAGAGCTACTTCTTCAGATTATCAAAATACGGCGCATTGCTCCTTAAGCATATAGAGGAGAACCCCTCCTTCATTCAACCCGTCTCAAAGCGTAACGAGATAGTAAGTTTCCTTAAAGAGGGGCTCCGTGATCTGAGCGTCAGCAGGACTACCTTCAAGTGGGGGCTTCCTGTCCCAGGGGACGCGCGCCACGTCATCTACGTCTGGTTCGACGCGCTCACCAATTACCTCACAGCCGCGGGTTACCCGGACAACAAAGACGGCTGGTGGCCCGCCGACTTGCACCTCATCGGAAAAGACATCCTCCGTTTTCATACCGTCTACTGGCCCGCGTTCCTTTTATCCGCCGGGTTGCCGCTCCCGAAGAAGGTCTTTGCCCACGGCTGGTGGACGGTAGACGGCAACAAGATGAGCAAGTCGCGGGGCAATGTCGTCGACCCCGGGGCTCTCGCGGGAAAGTACGGCGTAGACGCCTTCAGGTATTTTTTGTTAAGGGAGATGCCCTTCGGGGCGGACGGCGACTTTTCCGAAAAAGCGCTTATTTCGCGCATAAACAGCGAACTCGCGAACGACCTCGGCAATCTCTTGTCGAGGTCGTTGACCATGATCGACAAGTACAGGGCGGGTGTTGTGCCTCCCCCTGCGCCGGAGAAGGACAGGGGGCTTGAGGCGGATCTGAAGTCCCTTTTGAAGGCCCTCCCGGCAGAGTATTCCTCAGCCATGGACGGGATAGGCTTCTACGACGCGCTCCAGAAGGTATGGGCCGTGGTCCGTGAGATGAACGCCTATGTGGACAAGGCCGCGCCGTGGAAGGAGAAGGATGAAGAGACGCTATCGAACGTCCTCTATACATTGTCCGAGGGCTTAAGGATAGTCTCGGTCTACGTCTACCCCTTCATGCCGGACGCGGCGGGGAAGATGTCTGCCTCGCTCGGGGTAGAATTGCCGAAGTCTTTTGAGGAAACGGAATTCGGCAAGGGCGAGGCCGGCAGGAAGACCACAAAGATTCCGTCTCTATTCCCGAGGATACAGTAAACGTTCCAGTCTGTCATTCCCGCGATCTTTTGAGCGGAAATCCAGTACCTTAGTAACGCCTGGATTCCCGATAAAAACAATCGGGAATGACAAAAAGGGTTCAGATATTTATAAATGGACAAAAACCAATTCATAGACACCCACGCGCACCTCGACGACGGGAGGTTCAAGGACGACCGTGCCGAGGTGGTCGCGAGGGCCAAAGAGGCCGGGGTCGAGAGGATCATCTCAGTCGGGTGCTGGTCCAGGGAAAAGGGCTTCAAGGTCCTGCTCGACGAGGTCCTCACCTATCATAAGGACGTCTACGCCGCGTTCGGCATACACCCGCACGAGGCGAAGGAGGCCGACTCCAACGAACCCTTTGATCTCATAAAAAGGCTCGCTATCGAGTCCAGGGGGAGGGTGGTCGGCATAGGAGAGACAGGGCTCGACTACCACTACGACCACTCGCCGAGAGACGTTCAAAAAGAGGTCTTCAGAAGACAGCTCGCGCTTGCCAATGAGCTCGCGCTCCCGGTTATCATACACACGAGGGAGGCTGAAAAAGACACGCTCGACGTCATGAATGCCGCGGGGCCGATAGAGGCGGGAGGGGTCTTCCACTGCTTCTCAGGGACTTTGGAGCTTGCGAAAAAGGCGCTGGATATGGGCTTTTACCTCTCCTTTACCGGGGTCGTCACATTCCCTAATGCGGAAGCGCTCCGCGAGGTCGTGAAATACGCTCCGATAGAAAAGATGCTGATTGAAACCGACTGCCCGTATCTCGCGCCCAAAAACATGAGGTCCAAGAGGAACGAGCCCGCCTTTGTAGTAGAGACGGCGAACGCCATAGCCGCTATAAAGGGGCTTACCCTGGGGGATGTCGCGCGCATAACCACGGCGAACGCCGAAGACCTCTTCGGCCTCGGAAGGAGGGCGCTGGATGCGAAGATAGCCTACCCCATAAGGGATTCCCTCTATCTGAACATCACGAACAGGTGCTCGAACCATTGCTCGTTCTGCGCCAAGTTCGATTCGTACACGGTAAAGGGCCATTACCTCAAACTCTCGGAGGAGCCGGGTTTTGACGCGCTCATCCGCGCCATAGGCCCTGACCCGGAGGAGAAGTACAAAGAGATAGTCTTCTGCGGCTTCGGCGAGCCGCTAATACGCCTCGACCTCGTAAAAGAGCTTGGGATGCACCTTAAGAGGCGCGGGTGCAGGATCAGGATAGACACCGACGGGCTCGCGAACCTCGTGCATAAGAGAAACGTCTTATCCGAGCTCGCGTTCGTCGATGTGATATCGGTTTCCTTGAACGCGCCGGATTCCGCAACTTACCAAAAGCTCATCAAGACCCCTTTTGGGGACGCCGCGTACCCCGCGGTCCTCTTCTTCCTGAAAGAGGCTAAAAAACACATAGCCAAGGTCGTCGCCTCGGTCGTCGCCGTCCCCGGGCTCGATATCGAGGCGTGCAGGAAGGTCGCCGAAGACGACATAGGCGTCGCCTTCAGGGTAAGGGAGTACAATACGGTCGGGTAATCCTCTCCTAATGCCTTTGAATTGTTACGAAATCTCTGTTCCTTTTTGCCTTGACGATGTGGACGGGCTTACTGTATTGTAACATACATGTTTAAACTTGAAATGCTAAAGTGGGTGTTTTTCGTCAAACCGCTATGAAAATTGTCATTTTAATACCTTGTTTTAATGAAGAGCTTACGATAGAGCGGGTGATTGGCGACTTCAAAGCAAAGCTCTCCGAAGCCCAGATTTATGTTTTTGATAATAACTCTACAGATCAGACCGCTCAAAAGGCAGCAACGGCAGGGGCAATAGTAATTAAAGAGAAGCGCCAGGGAAAAGGTTATGTGGTTCAAGCGATGTTTAAAAAGATCGACGCTGATATTTACATAATGAACGACGGAGATGACACATACGACATCTCGGAAATTGCCTTGATGGTAGAACAGGTCAAAAATGACCATGCGGATATGGTTGTAGGTTCCAGGCTGAAGAACTATACCAATAAGGCTTTCAGACCGCTTCATTATTTTGGGAATAAGCTTATCAGGTTTATTGTTAACCGGCTTTTCAATGCCAACTTGACTGATATTATGTCAGGTTTGCGGGTTATGAACAGAAATTTTGTCAAGAACATAAATCTGAGCTCGGCGGGGTTTGATGTAGAGACCGAACTAACAATAAAAGCGTTGAAGTATGGGTACATATTGAAAGAACACTATGTGAAATATAAGGAGAGGCCGGCTGGCAGCTTCTCAAAATTGAATACATACAGGGATGGCGTCCTTGTCTTAAAAACCATAGCCACAATCTTTAAAGATTATAGGCCTATGCTTTTTTTCTCTATAATTTCCGCCGTGCTCGTGCTTTTATCCCTTTCTTCCGGGATGGTGGTAATAACCGAATATGTGGAAACGAGGTACATCAGGCGAGTCCCTCTCGCCATTTTCGCCACAGGCACCATGATACTTGCCATGCTTTCATTCATAACCGGAATTGTCCTGGACTCTGTAAATCGGCGTTTCACGGAACTGTATACATTTATAAGAGACAAGCATTGAGATATGTCCAGTTCACTCGCGAGCAGATGGACCATCTTTGACAGGGCTATTCAGCGCCTGCGATTTCGACGGGTTTCAAGATTAATTCCGCAAAATTGTATTTTGGCTGATTGCGGGTGCGGCTCCGGCGAGTTTTTGAAGTATATACGGAACCGGACAACGAAAGCCTTTGGGATTGATTTTGTTGTTAAGGGCACGGCTGATAAGATAATTTATTTGAAAGCCGACCTCAATAAAAGAATCCCTCTGCCTGATGAATCTGTTGATGTCGTAACCGCGCTTGCTGTTTTGGAACACCTCGACAACCCATTGAATTTCATTTCGGAAATTTTCAGAATTCTAAAAAAACAGGGCATCTGCGTCTTGACCACCCCGGCGCCGTTTTCTAAACCGCTATTGGAATTTTTGGCATACAAGTTGAAGATTATTTCCGTAAATGACATCCAGGACCATAAACATTATTTTTCCAGGGAAGACCTGCTGGCTCTCTCCAGGGAGTTTACCTCGATAAACATCAGGTATTTTCTTTTTAACCTCAATACCCTCGTCGTTTTAAGCAAATGACGACCCTCAAGAATATCCTGGTCAATTACTTCAGTCATCTTGCGTTCCTGTTCAGCCTTTTTTTCTTCGGTGGTTTATCGGTGCTGCTGGGGCAGGACATCAACTGGGACTTGCTGAATTATCATTTTTACAATCCGTATGCCTTTTTGAATAACCGTCTGACGTATGATCTTGCCCCCGCCCAGATTCAGACATTTTTAAATCCATTTTTGGATGTTCCGTTTTATTTGTTAGTCACGAGCCTGCCGCCGGTCTCTGTTGGTTTCATCTATGGGGCCTTTCAAGGTCTGAACTTTTTTCTTGTGTATCTCATAGGACAGAGCGTACTTCCGTCTGAAAATATTTTAAATAAAAAAATATTATCTTTTGTCTTGGCTGGCCTTGGCGTTTATGCCCCAGGCTTCATGGCTGAATTGGGAACGACATTTCAGGACAATATTATTTCTATTTTCGTGCTTTTGGCGCTTTTTATTCTCATTAAAGAATACAAGGCAACAGAGACCGGCAAGCTGTCTTTCGGCAAAATTTTTATAAGCGGCTTCTGTTTAGGTCTGGGCGTCGGATTCAAGTTGACTGCCTTGATATACGCAATCGGGTTCTTTATATCCGCCTTCCTTTTGTTGGCGAAAAAAAATAAGGGTATTTTAGCCCAGTACATGATGTTGTGTCTGGGGGCGGCAAGCGGGTTCGTGACGAGTGCCGGATATTGGATGTGCCGGTTATGGACTGAATATCAAAGCCCCCTGTTCCCGTTTTATAATAAAATTTTCAATTCGCCGTATTATGACCGTTCTAATTTTTTCGACAACGCTTTCATACCAAAAGATTTGCTGTCCAAGTTTTTTTTGCCGTTTAAATTTGCCGTATTGAACTCCTACCTTGTTTCCGAGATGAAGTTCCGGGATATCCGCTTTGCGGTAATCTACATATTATTAGTTGTATTTTTAGGCGCATGGGCATATCGCGCTTTAAAATCACATTCATTGAAGAACATGCATGTTTTTGAAAACAAGGAAAACAGGTTGAGTTTTTTCCTTGTATGTTTTTTTCTATGCTCTTACATAATCTGGCAATTAATGTTTTCTATTTACAGATATCTAATTCCCATCGAGCTGATCAGCCCTCTTGTGATATTTTTGCTGTCGTACGGCCTTGTAAAGAACCCCCGTAAATTAACGGCGCTATTGTCCGTCCTTTTCGTTTTTATGGTTTTTGCAATGGTACCTTTAAGCTGGGGAAGGGGCCAATGGTCTGAATCTTATTTCGGAGTTGAGCCGCCGCCGGTGGCCCTGGAAGAGGAATCCGTCGTTTTAATCGCCGGCGGAGACCCTATTGCTTATGTGGTCCCCTTCTTCCCGCCAAATGTTCAGTTCATCAGGATAGAATCGAATTTTCTCATGTTGCGCAAAACAAGCAGTAATCTTTATTTACGCGATATGAATGATATTTTAGAAAAAAACACAAAGCCCGTATATTTCCTCGCAAGCATAACACGGCACAGCTCTATCGAGGATTCCCTTAAGCTTTTGGAATCGCGCGACTTATATGCAACGAGAGAGAATTGTGAGCTTTTCAAGTCTCGTTTTGAAGTTTTTATTTTATGCCGACTGGAGAAGCGCTGAATCTTTGCTTTACCGCATGATATTTTTCCAGACTGCGCTGTATGTCTTTGTGTATGTGATAACCCCGGCTGATGTGAAGTGGCAGTTGTCCACATCTCTCGACAGGGTAGTCCTCCACATACCGCCGCTCGCCATGCTCGTCTCGGCCGTCAACATGGGTTCGTTCATAAGGGCGGGTATCGCTCCCCCGCCAGAGGACTGAATAGGCAACTTCAAGTCGGGCCTTGCTTAAGAGTGCTTAAAGGCTCAACCGTCCGGTCCGATACGGATTTGCCGGTCCGGCGAGGTACTCGGCGTACGGCCAATTTCAAATCGGGCCGCTCAAGGCTTATCTGTTGCTCAACCGTCCGATACGGATTTGCCGGTCCGGCTAGGACTTTGACACGGGTGGGCCTTAATGTTATCCTTAATGATTAAATCCTGTTTATAAGGCGGCATGATGTCATTCAGATCCGGTTTCGTCTCTATCATCGGCAGGCCCAACGCCGGAAAATCCACGCTCTTGAACTCGATACTCGGCGAGAAGGTCTCCATAGTCTCGCCCAAGCCCCAGACGACGAGGAACGTCATCCGGGGGATAAAGAACATCGAGGAGCGCCAGATAGTCTTTCTCGACACCCCTGGCATCCATAAGGGGAGGGGGCTCCTGAACGAGTTCATGGTGAAGGAGGCGTTGCAGTCGCTAAGGGACGTCGACGCCGTCATCTACCTCGTCGAGGCGGGGCGCATATCAGGCGACGACCGTTTCATAATCGAGGGGCTCAAGAAACTCAACTGCCCCGTCATCCTCGGCATAAACAAGATGGATACGATAGACAAGCGCGAGGCGCTCCCGCTCATAGATACGTTCTCGAAGCTCTTCCCGTTCAAGGATATTGTGCCGATCTCGGCGCTTAAGGGCGACGGCGTGGATATCCTTATTCAAATAGTATCCGGGCTTCTCCCCGAGGGGCCGAAGTACTTCCCCGACGATATACTCACCGACCAGCCCGAGAGGTTCGTCGTCGCCGAGATAGTCAGGGAAAAGGTCTTCAGGTTCACTCACGAGGAGGTCCCTTACTCGACGGCCGTCGCGGTTGAGAGGTTCGAGGAGAAGAAGGGCGGCTCTCTCGTCTCTATCTCCGCGACGATAACCATAGAAAGGGACTCCCAGAAGCCGATAGTCATAGGGAAAAAGGGCGTAATGCTTAAAAAGATAGGCACCGCCGCGCGCGAGGACATTGAGAAGCTCCTCGGGGCGAGGGTCTTCCTCGAGCTCTTCGTAAGGGTCCAGGAGGAGTGGACGAAGAAGCCGGGGGCGCTGAAGGAGTTCGGGTATTGAAGTTCATAAGGGAGGCGTTACTTAATTGATAAAGCCGATAGTCGCCATAGTAGGACGCCCCAATGTGGGCAAATCCACACTTTTCAATAAGATAATCGGCAGAAAGGCCGCGATAACCGCCGACGAGCCCGGCGTGACGAGGGACCTTAACTACGCGGACGTCGAGGAGGCCGGGCGCTCGTTCACGGTCGTCGATACCGGCGGGTTCGATGCCGGCGCCAAGGACATCATACTATCGCAGGTGAGGGAGCAGGCGCTCCTTGCCGTTGAGGACGCGGACACTATCGTCTTTGTCATGGACGCGAGGACCGGCCCCGCGGTGGATGACAAGGAGCTTGTGGACATGCTACGGAAGTCCGGGAAACCCGTGTTCTACGCCGTGAACAAGGCGGACACCGCCCGCCTGGAGACGGGCGCAACGGAGTTTTACGCGCTCGGGTTGAAAGAGATATACCCGATATCGGCCGAGCACGGCAGGGGCGTAAGCGATCTCCTTGAGGCCGTCGCCGCGACCCTGCCCGAGTTCCTCCCTGAGGAGGCCGAGACGGACAGGGTGAAGATAGCGATAGTCGGCAGACCCAACGTCGGGAAGTCTTCGCTCTTAAACAGGCTCATCGGCAGGCCGCGCGCCATCGTAAGCGACGTCGCCGGCACGACCAGAGACCCGGTGGATACGCGCTATAACGCGCTTGAGAGGAAGTACCTCTTCATAGACACCGCCGGCATAAGGAAGAAGAACAAGGTCAGCCTAAAGGTCGAGACGTACTGCGTAATGGAGGCGATAAGGTCCATAGAGAGGTGCGACTGCGCGCTCCTCGTCCTCGACGGCAATGCAGGCGTCTCGATGCAGGACGAAAAGATAGCCGGGCTCATAGAGGACAGGGGGCGGTGCTCGGTCATAGTCGTTAACAAGTGGGACGTCGTAGAGAAGGACACCATGACCACGGAACACGCCAAGGAGACTATAAGGAAGAGGCTCCCGTTCCTGTCGTGGGCGCCGGTCGTCTTCACCTCCGCCTTAACCGGGCAGAGGGTCCCGAAGGTGCTCGACGTCGTAAACGATGTGATGGACAAGGCGCGGGAGAGGATCCCGACGTCCAGGCTTAACGGGGTATTCGAGGGGCTCTATCTCCAGCACAGGCCGCCCGCGTTCAAGTGCAAAGAGGTCAAGTTCTATTACATCACGCAGACGGGCGTGACGCCGGCGACCTTCGTCATATTCACGAACATACCCGAGGGCGTGGCCGAGCAGTATAAAAGATACCTCGTAAACGGCCTCCGTGAGGCGTTCTCGCTCGAGGGCGTGGCTGTAAGGCTCTTTTTCCGGGCAAGGCACTGATGATCAGATACCTCTCCATCTTCTGGGACGGGCTTAAGCTGTTCAACAGGACGAACTCGTTGACGTCCGCGGCGGCGATATCCTTCTATGCCTTTTTCTCGCTCATCCCCATAATGCTCCTTGTTACAGCCTCGCTCGGCTTCATCATGGGGGCGAAGGCGGGGCTCCTCGACCGGGTCATCGGGATGATAAGGGAGTACCTGCCGTACTTGAGCGACATGCTCATCGGGGACGTCCGGGGGATCACGACCGATTGGAAGAAGATAGGCTGGCTCGGCGCGATAACGCTCGTATGGAGCGCCGATTTCGTGCTGGAGGCGATGGCTGAATCGCTCACGAAGATTTTCGGGACCGAGAAGAAGTTCGGGTTTTTGAGGCGCAAGGTCGTGAACCTCTTCATCCTCCTCATCGGCGTCCTCTCCGCGCTCGCGTCCATCATCATGACGGCCGCGGCGATACTCCTCAAAAAGCTGCCGGTCCCGTTCCTCCGCCATAACGTGTTTTATCAGTACATACAGAGCTTCACCTTCGAGTTCCTCATCCCGTTCTTCCTCGTGGCCCTGGTCGTGGCCGTGGTATTCAGGGCGTTTTCCGGTCCGCACCTGGACTTCAAGCACGCGTTTTACGGCTCAATCTTCTTTTCCGCCCTATGGGAGGCGGCCAAGCACGTATTCGCCTGGTACGTCTCGAATTTTCCGAGCTACAACAAGGTCTCCGGGTCGCTGGGGACGCTCATGCTCCTCCTTATCTGGATGTTCTACTCCGCGAACCTCCTTCTCCTTTCAGCCTCCGTTGCCAGGGCCGCCTATGAGCGGAGTGGTGCGGCCCCGGGTAGAAAAGGCGGAAAAACATGATGTTATCCTCGATAAAAGGCCGCAACAGTCCGTAATTCAACGAAATATTTTTATTGTAAATCGGCTGGACATGTGACAAAATAATTTAATTTGGAACGCGCATACAACCCACTGTCGAAGAGGACTTATAGATGAACCAATTATACAAGAACATAGCGATGTGGCTCATCATTATCGCCACCGTCGGTCTCATGTTCAACCTCATAAGCTACAAACAGCCTTCCTCTGAGAAGGTCATTTTCAGCGACTTTATACACGAGGTCGAAAACGGCAACGTCGTCGAGGTCACCATACAGGGGAGCGACATCCTCGGAAAGCTCAAGGACGGCAAGCAGTTCAAGACCTATTCGCCCGCGTACCCGGACCTCATTTCCAGGCTCCGCGAAAAGGGCGTGAAGATATCAGCCGAGCCTGTGGTGGAGACGCCGTCATGGGGGACGATATTCGTCTCCTGGTTCCCGATGATACTCTTGATCGGCGTCTGGATATTCTTCATGCGCCAGATGCAGGGCGGCGGCGGCAAGGCGATGAGCTTCGGAAAGTCCAAGGCGAAGTTGCTCACCGAGAACCAGCACAAGATCACGTTCAAGGACGTCGCCGGCATAGACGAGGCCAAGGATGAGGTCGAGGAGATAATAGAGTTCCTGAAAGACCCCAAGAAGTTCACGAAGCTCGGCGGGAGGATCCCCAAGGGCGTCCTCCTCGTAGGCTCG
>JACREU010000043.1 GCA_016212705.1 Deltaproteobacteria bacterium | reverse complement strand
TGGCATAAAAAGACCCTTAAAATCTCATTTTGTAATATGTATTATTATAGTAACACATATTACAAAAGTCAAATGATTTACAGACTGTTTTATTGTTCGCAACCGGAACGCCCTGCCAGGTTCTGTTGGCAGGCAACTTTTCTACGCGCGAGTCGGCAAGTCCGTCTTAACAACGCCCCGTTCCTTCCTTCTGGAATTCCTCCCCCCTTTAAGTTATACTAATAAGTTACGCTATCCGACTTGAACGGGGTATTCGCAAATGGCAAAGAAAAGGGCGCTGGTAGAGGATATCCTCCCCGCGCCCGCGCTCGATAAGGACGTTCTCGTCATAGAGGGACTCCGGCAGAACAACCTCAAGAACCTCTTTCTCCGCATACCCCACAACAAGGTCACGGCAATCGTCGGGCCTTCGGGTTCCGGCAAGTCCTCGCTCGCCTTTGACACGCTCTTCGCTGAGGGGAGGTGGCGGTTCATCGAGTCTCTCTCGACCTACACCCGCATGTTTTTGGAGCGCATGGACAGGCCGGACCTCGACGCCATCCGGAACATCCGCCCGGCGATCGCCGTCGAGCAGAAGAACCCGGTACGGGGGTCCCGCTCGACGGTCGGCACAACGACGGAGCTTAACGACTACCTCCGGGTTTTCTTTGCCCGCGTTGGACGCCTCTTCTGCGTGGAATGCGGCTCCCCTGTGCGGGAGGATGACCCCGCGAAGATATCGGAGCGGCTATTCGCGGAAAGACCCGGAGAGCGCCTGACCATAGGCTTCACAATCCCGTCAAACGGCAAGTCCGCGGACGAAATCGCCGGTGACCTCCTGAAAAAAGGCTTTATCCGCATCCGCGCCGCGGGGACTATATATAATATCGAGTATGATAGGCCCGCCACGCTCCCGGAGTCCGTCGAGGTCGTAGCAGACAGGGTCGTTGTAAAGGAGACCGGGAGGCAGAGGGTCGCCGAGGCGCTGGAGACCTCCTTCCGCGAGGGCTCTGGGGAGGCGTGGGCCGAGGCGTCCGACGGCGGAGTAGAGAGGTTCTCGGCCTCGCCCATATGTGCGGCGTGCGGCACAAAGGCCGAGAGGCCGACGCCTGTCGCCCTCTCCTTCAACCACCCGGTCGGCGCGTGCATCGAGTGCAAGGGCTTCGGCAACCTCCTCCACTACGACGAAGACAAGATAATCCCCGACAGGACGCTCTCTTTAAAAGACGGGGCCATCGAGCCCTGGACCAAGCCCTCGTACAAATGGTGGTACGAGGAGCTTGAAAAATACGCGTCCAGATACGGGATAGGCCTCGAAAAGCCCTTCGAGAAGTTAACGGTCCGCGAGCGCAGGGCCGTCTTCGAGGGGACCGGAGACTTCGACGGCATAGACGCATTCTTCGCATACCTCGAGACAAAAAAATACAAGCTCCATGTAAAGGTCTTCACCTCAAGGTACAAGGGGCAGGTGACATGCCCGGCGTGCCTTGGCGCGAGGTTGAAGAAGGCCGCGCTCTCGGTCCGGGTCGATGGCAGGACGATAGCGGACGTAAGCAGGATGTCGATAAGGGACGCGCACGCCTTCTTCAAGACCCTGAAGCTCACCTTGTTCGAGAAAGAGGTGTCGAAAGAGGTGTTAAAACAGATAACCCTCAAGCTCGATTTTCTCACTGAAACAGGCCTCGGATATATTACCCTCGACAGGCTGACAAAGACCCTCTCCGGGGGCGAGGCCCAGCGGGTATCCATCGCGACCCAGCTCGCCTCGGCCTTGACAGGCGTCCTCTACATACTCGACGAGCCTTCAATCGGCCTCCACCCGATCGACATAGACACCCTCATCAATCAGGTCAGAAGGCTCGCCTCCCTCGGCAATACGGTCGTACTCGTGGAGCACGACCCCGCGATGATACTCGCGTCCGACAACATAGTGGAGCTCGGCCCCGGCGCCGGAGAGCGCGGAGGCCGCCTCGTCTTTTCCGGGTCAAAAGATGAGTTCATTAAAACCGCCAGGACCCTCACCTCTAACTACCTGACAGGCAGGGCGGTGATACATGTGCCCAGGTGGAGAAGGAACGGCTCAGGGAGGTTCATAACCCTTAAAGGCGCCTCAGGCAACAACCTCAAGTCCATAGACCTGTCTATCCCCTTAAAGACCATGACCTGCGTGACCGGGGTCTCGGGCTCAGGGAAGTCCTCGCTTGTCGTGGACACCTTCTACAACGCCTCGGCCCAGCGTTTCGGGGAATCCCGCGTCGACAAGCCCCTCCCGTACAGGTCTCTGGAGGGGCTCGGGTATATCTCGGGCTTAAAGCTCATAGACCAGTCCCCCATAGGCAGGACCCCGAGGTCTAACCCGCTTACCTATATCGGCGGCTTCGACGCCATCCGCAAACTCTACGCGTCGCTACCCTCGGCAAAGGCGATGGGGCTCGCCCCAGGCCACTTCTCGTTCAATGTGGTTGGCGGCAGGTGCGAGGCCTGCAAGGGCGAGGGGGTCGAGAAGCTCGAGATGTACTTCCTCCCGGACGTATACGTGAAGTGCGCGGTCTGTGGCGGAAAAAGGTATAAAAATACGGTACTTGAGGCGAAATACCGGAGAAAATCGATCTTCGACTGCCTTGAGACGACCTTCGAGGAGGCGCGGCACCTCTTTCCCCATGAAAGAGACCTCCAGAGGAGGTTCTCGATTCTGAGGGACGTCGGGCTCGGGTACTTGAAACTCGGTCAAATGGCGACGACCCTCTCCGGGGGGGAGGCGCAGAGACTGAAAATCGCCAGAGAGCTTGTCGAAGAGCCGAACGGGGATATGCTCTATGTCCTGGACGAGCCTACTACCGGCCTCCACATGGACGACACACGGAAACTCCTGTCGGTATTGGGCAGGCTCGTCGACGCCGGAAACACGGTCCTCATCATCGAACACAACCTCGAGTGCATAAAGACCGCCGACCATATAATAGACCTCGGCCCTGGCGGGGGAGACGCGGGCGGCTCAATCGTCGCCTCCGGAAAGCCCGAGGAGGTGGCGGCGTCAAAATCGAGCCTCATCGCCGCGTACCTTAAGGAAGCCCTCTCCCAGCCGATATAGTTAAAGCCCGTCCTCCGCCGGGGCGTTCCTTTTACGGCAAACACCGCCCCTCGCCAGGACCTTTCAATGGTGCCTTTGCTCACATACAGGCCCTCTTTTTACGGCTATAATGGCCCTGCATCGTGGGGTCCTGAATGGGGCAAAAACCCCTGAAAAAGCCCGTAAAATCGGCCAAATTAGGGGTCCCGGAAAAAGGCTTTTTCCTTGACATGCCTGTCCCAAGCGGGTAAGATGTCTGGCATCTCAATTAAAAGAGGATGGCCACAATGCGAAAGATCGTCTTCATCGAACCCAACCCGCCTGACCTGCACGTTTTCACGAGGATGCCGCTCCCAAGGCTCGGGACCGTGCTCCTCTCCACCATATTGAAGAAGAACGGATACGAGGTAAAGAGCTATGTCGAGTCCGTCGGAGCGCTCGACCTCGAGGACATATTAAGCGCGGACGCCGTGGGCATCTCCACCATAACCTCGACCTCCCGGCGCTCTTACGAGATAGCGACGCTATTAAGGAAGATAGGGATACCGGTATTCATGGGCGGACCGCACGTTACATACATGCCTGACGAGGCGCTCGAGTACTGCGACTTCGTCGTGCGCGGCGAGGCCGACGACCACATCGTCGACTTCATTAAGGCGCTCGAGAAGGGCTCCGGGTTCGAGAACATCCCAGGCCTCTCGTTCAGGCAGGACGGCAAGGTCCACCACAACAAGCTCAACCCCTTTATGAAAGATATGGACTCGCTCCCCTGCCCGGACTTCAACCTGATCGCCGGGATGGAGACGATCGGCATAAAGAGGTTCTCGATAACCCCTGTCATGACTTCGAGGGGATGCCCATACGACTGCAGTTTCTGCTCGGTCACCGGCATGTTCGGCCAGAAGTACAGGTTCCGCTCAAAGGAACGCGTCATGGAAGAGGTCGAGAACATCCGGAAGGCCGGCAAGAACTGGGTCTTTTTCTACGACGACAACTTCTGCGCCCACAAGAAGCGCACCAAGGAGCTCCTCCACGCCATGATAGAAAAGGGGCTCACCCCCAACTGGACGGCGCAGGTGAGGGTCGACGTCGCCAAGGACCCCGAGCTCCTCGACCTCATGAAGAAGTCGGGTTGCCATACCGTCTACATCGGGCTCGAGTCGGTGAACCCGAAGACGCTTGAGGCCTACAACAAACAGCAGTCGGTCGAGGACATAACCAACTGCATAAAGGCGCTCCACAAGAAGGGCATCCGGATACACGGGATGTTCGTCTTCGGCTCCGACCTCGACACCACGGACACCATACAGGATACCGTCGCGTTCGCCAAGAAGAACGACCTCGACTCCGTCCAGTTCCTCATCCTGACGCCTCTGCCCGGCACCAAGTGCTACCGCGACCTCGACGCCGAAGGCCGGATCATCACAAAGGACTGGTCGATATACGACGCCCACCACGTCGTCTTCGAGCCGAAGCTCATGAACTATTACCAGCTCCAGACCGAGACGATGAGGGCGACGAAAGAATTCTACTCCATACCGCAGATAGCGAAGAGGGCGCTCCGTTTAGACCTCTTCAACGTCGGCATCAAGACCTACGGCCACAACCTCACTAAAAAGTGGATAAGGGACAACCAGTCCTTCGTCGAGTACACGCGGACTATCACCGGCGCGGGCAGGAACATCGAGCTCGCGGCAAAGAAGACCGCGGAAGACCTCAAGGAGAAGTTCCGTCTGCTGGAGCTCTCCGGCGCTATCCCGCGCCTCAGGCATAACAACTGAAACAAGGTTGCAGAAGACGAGAGGACCGTATGAAGAGAAAGTTTACAACGCTATTTTTCTGCCTGGCCCTCATAGGCTCACTTCCCGCGGCCGCCCTTGCCGCCGGCGCGAATGATGCGGCCCCGCGGGGGGCGTTGACGGCCGCGGACATGCGCTTTGAAGCCGGATGCGGCGGGTCGAACGACGCCGCCTCCGAGTTGGAAGGGCTTGAAAAAGACGACTGCGTGAATGAGGACGGGGGCCTGGCGTACTCCGAGCTTATCGTCGATACGGCATCGTTTGAGGCCTGCGAGCTCGAGGCAGAGGACAAAATGGCCGACGGGTTCTCGGGAGCGGACGCGCTACTCGCCTGCGTGAACCCGGCGCCGTCTGCCGGGCCTTCCATCGACGGAACCGGGGGGATCGGGGAGGTCGCCTCGCTCTCCCTATCCCTATCCGAAAACGACGGCATGCCTGAAGTCCCCATCGTAGTCAACAAGAGTGTGGAGTCCTTCATCAACTATTTTCAGACGAGGGGCAGGAAGTACTTCGAGCGCTGGTGGGGCAGGTCGGAGGATTACATGACCATGCTCCAGTCGATACTGCGCGAGGAGGGGCTTCCCGAGGAGCTCTCCTACATCGCCTTCATAGAGAGCGGACTTAACCCCAGGGCGCGCTCAAAGGCTAACGCCGTCGGCATGTGGCAGTTCATAAGGGGCACGGCCCTCCGGTACGGCCTCAGGGTCGACTGGTGGATCGACGAGCGCATGGACCCCGAGAAGGCGACATACGCCGCGGCAAAATACTTCAAGAACCTCTACGGCCAGTTCGGGTCGTGGTACCTGGCCGCCGCCGGATACAACGCCGGCGAGGGCAAGGTAGCCCGCGCCGTAAGGAAGCACAATACCGAGGACTTCTGGGAGCTCGCGAGCCACAAGAGGCCCTTTAGACGCGAGACCAAGGAGTACGTGCCCAAGTACCTGGCCGCCCTCCTCATCGCCAAAGACCCGGTAAGCTACGGCTTCGAGCCGGCCTCATACAACGACGCGGTCCTTTACGAGAAGGTCCGCATCTCGCAGGCTACCGATCTTCGCGTCATAGCGGACGCCGCCGGGACTACCGTCGACGAGATACAGAGGCTGAACCCCGAACTGCTCCGCTGGTTCACGCCGCCCAACTACCCGGACTATGAGATAAAGGTCCCGACAGGCACCGCGCAGACGCTCGTAGAGAACATGGAGAAGCTCCCTCCTTCCAGGCGGATAGCCTTCCAGATGCACAAGGTAAGGCGCGGAGAGACCTTCGCCAAGATAGCCAGGAAGTACGGCACCTCGGTAGGCCCGATACTCTACATCAACAACATGAAGAGCGCAAAGTACCTTAAGCCCGGGACCGTCATAGCCGTGCCTGTGAGGGCCGACGGCGTCGCCGGGTCCAAAGGTACCAAGAAGGACGTGGCCTTCGTCTACATGCATGAGGACTTCCAGAGCTGAGGGGCGCTCAGGTCCATGAAGCAAGGCTGACAAAAGGCGGGGAGCGAGAGCTTCCCGCCTTTCTTAATTCACCCTTATGCGGGTTCAGGTTTTGTAACCTGAACCCGCAAAAGCTATAAAAAACAATAATGCTCATAATGTTTTCCCCTCTTCTCCTTGAATCCCTCCCTCTTTTCTGTTAAGTTCTGCCTATGGGTTTGAAGGTAGCGTTCATAGCGCCTGAGGCCGCGCCGTTCTCCAAGACCGGCGGGCTCGCGGACGTCGCCGGGTCGCTCCCGAAGGCATTGAAACGCCTCGGGGCCGACGTCGCGCTCTTCGTCCCTTTCCACCGGGAGACCGCTGAGAGCAATTTGAAGTTCGAGACTACCGGCATAGATATTACGGTACCGCTCTGGAGGAGGAAGATAAAGGCGGAGGTCCTCTCATACACCGGAGGCGAGGTCCCGGTCTACTTCATAAAAAAAGACGAGCTCTTTGACAGGTCCTTTCTCTACGGCACCCCGGAGGGCGACTACTACGACAACCTGGAGAGGTTCGCCTTCTTCTCAAGGGCGGTGCTCGAAGCGCTCAAGGAGGGCGGCTTCTCCCCGGATATCGTCCACTGCAACGACTGGCAGACCGGGCTCGTGCCCGCGTATTTAAAAGACGCTTACAGGGGAGACCCGTACTTCGCGAAGACCGCCTCCGTCTTTACGGTCCATAATATCGCCTACCAGGGTCTCTTTGACTGGAAGCTCTACGAGCTCATGAACCTGGGGCCGCACCTCTTCAACCCCGAGGGGCTCGAGTTCTGGGGCAAGGTAAACCTCCTTAAGGCGGGGCTCGCGTACTCGGAGATTATAACTACCGTAAGCGAGGCCTACGGCCAGGAGATACAGACCGAGGAGTACGGCTACGGGCTCGAAGGGTTATTAAGGAACAGGAAGGGATCCCTCCACGGGGTCATAAACGGCATCGATTACAGCGAATGGGACCCTGAGACAGACCCGCTCATCCCCTCGCGCTACTCAGCCGACGACCTCAATGGAAAAAAGGTCTGCAGGCGGGCGCTCCTTAAGGAGTTCGGGCTGAAACTCAAGCCCAGGACCCCTGTCATAGGCATCATATCGAGGCTCGCGGCCCAGAAGGGCGTCGATATACTGGCTGAGGCGATGCCAGCCCTCATGGAACTCGACCTGGCCCTCGTAGTCCTCGGCTCGGGGGACAGGCAGTACAGAGACTTGATCGGGGGACTCGCCGAGAGATACCCCGAGAAGCTCTCGGTGAAGATAGCCTTCGACCACAAACTCTCGCACCTCGTGGAGGCGGGTAGCGACATCTTCCTCATGCCCTCCAGATACGAGCCCTGCGGCTTGAACCAGATATACAGCCTCAAATACGGGACCGTCCCCGTGGTCCGCGCAACCGGCGGCCTCGACGACACGGTGCGCGGCTATGCCGGAGGCGAAGGCACCGGCTTCAAGTTCAGGGAATACTCGGCAAAGGCGCTCGTCGATAAGGTAAAAGAAGCGCTCGCGGTCTTTGCGGAGAGGGACGCGTGGAAAGAGTTGCAGGTCCGGGGCATGAGGGAGGATTTTTCGTGGGAGAGGTCGGCCAGAAAGTATATGGAACTCTACCGCACCGCGCAGAGGTGTCTAAAAGTTAGTCACCTGAGCCCCAAAAACGCGCACCCTGCCGGCAGACGATGAAATACCCGGGGGAAACTTTCTGTGGAAAGTTTCCCCCAAGCCCCCTTCAAAGACTGTCAGCTCCGTACAAAACCCCCCGGTAAAAATGGGGGGTTTTGTACGGAAAACCCTGAAATCCATCGAACGGAACAAGGGGACCTTTATCAAGAAAGGTCCCCTTCAGATAGATTCGCAAGGCTCCCGGTGCCCTGATGGCACTAATCTTGCTTTTCTACTATCGCATGAGAAAAATAGCCATAGTAGACGACGACGCATCTGAAAGAATTGTGCTTAAGGGCCTGCTCATGGAAAACGGCTTTTCTGTCGTGGCAGAGGGTAAGAGCGGCCTTGAGGCCCTCGATATTTGCCGGTCGAGCACCCCGGACCTGATCATCATGGATGTAAGGATGCCGGGAAAAGACGGGATATCGGCGGCCCTTGACATCGGCAAAAATTGTCCGACGCCCGTCGTGTTGCTCACCGCGAGCGGCGACGAGGAGACGATACGCCGCGCCGCCGAGGCCGGGGTCATGGGGTACCTCATGAAACCCATAAGGGAGGAGGGGCTCGTCCCAACGATTGAGCTCGCCATCTCGCGTTTCGAGGAGTTCGTGATGCTCCGGAAGGAGAACGCCGAGCTGAAGGACGCGCTCAAGGCGAGAAAGACCATCGAAAAGGCCAAGGGGCTACTCATGGAGAGGGAAAAGTTGAACGAGGCCGAGGCCTTCGCGAGGATAAGGAAGATAGCGATGGACAAGCGGAAATCGATGACAGAGATAGCGGAAGTCATAATACTCGCGTTCGAAAAGGAAGCCTGAAGATGTCGAGGATACTCGTAGTAGAGCATGTGCCCCACGAGGGGCTTGGTATGATAGCTAAGGGCTTAAGCGGCTTCGACCTCGAATACATGAGGGTCTACGAGACAGGAAAGGCGGAGGTATCCCCCGAAGGCTACTCGGCGCTCATCGTCATGGGCGGGCCGATGGGGGTGTATGAATCCGACGCCTATCCGTTCATAAACGGCGAGATGGAATTGATAAGAGAGGCGATAAAAAAGGACGTCCCGGTCCTCGGCGTATGTCTCGGCTCCCAGCTCCTTGCCGCCTCTGCGGGCGGGCGCGTCTATAAGGGCAAGAAAAAGGAGATAGGCTGGTACGACGTCTCCCTTACGGACGAGGGCGCGACTGAGAGGCTCTTTTTGGGCCTGCCTGACGAGTTCCCGGTATTCCAGTGGCACGGCGACACCTTCGACGTGCCGTCTGACGCGGTCAATCTCGCCTCGTCGGCCCTCTTCCCCAATCAGGTGATAAAGGTGGGGAAAAGGGCCTATGGCTTCCAGTTCCACTTTGAGGTGACTGCGAAGATGATAGCGGAGTGGATAGAGATAAACGCGGAAGAGCTCAAGGCCGCCGATATCGACCCCATGCAGATACTAAAGGAGACCCCGGAGAAGATAGAGGGGCTACACAGGCTCGGCAGGGCCATAGTCCAGAGGTTCGCCCGCCTGATCGATTAATAGGCAGTCCCTGCCCATAATTGAAGCAGTGACTGCCACAAGGGGTTTGTAATCGCGAGTATTTGAGGGGATTAGCGGTTGGCATTGAAGTTGCAAAATAAGGCAGTGTGCCCGTTGGGCATGGTTACAATGGCGTAACCGGCGATAGTAATCTTAAGCGAGACAAAGGCAAAGGCGCCTTTCCTTTAATAAAGGGGGCGCCTTTTCTGTCCGCCCTCGAAAAAAAACGAAAAAGAGAAGAGGGAGGAGAAGAAGATGAAGTCGATGAAAAAGGTTTTTGCGGCAACTCTGGCGTTGGGCGGGGTACTGGCGTTCTCTAATATCGCAACGGCGACCCCGACTACACACATCTGGTCGCCTTCGACCGACGTGCAGGCGTACGGTGTGTTTCATCTTACGAGCGACATCTACATCCCGGTAGACAGGCCGACCGGGACGAGGCCAGGGACGATAACGAACCTGGGGCTTACGACAGGCATCCTCCCGTACGAGAAGATCAACGCCGAGATCGGCTTCGACCACATAGAGGGTTCGTACCCGGTGTTCTTTAACGCCAAGGTCGGGACACCCGAGGGGGCTTTCGGCAGTTTCTCCCCGGCGCTCGCCGTCGGCGGCTACTCCTTCGGCACAAAGGAGGACGCGACCGATTACAACGTCTATTACGTGAAGGCCGCCAAGACCTTCGACAAGCTCGGCAGGTTCTCGGTCGGCTACTACACCGGAAACGACCGGCTTCTCTTGGACGAGAACGGGGCGGCGGATGAGAACGGCGTGCTCATCGCGTGGGAGAGGACATTGAGCGAGATATCGGAAAACCTCTGGGTCGCGGTCGACTATCAGGGCGGGGACAACAACCTGGGGGTATTGAGCTACGGCTTTTCATGGAAGTTCGCCCCTAATACATCGGTCATATTCGGCTTCGTAGACCAGAACAACGACAACTTGAACCCCGGTGACACGTTCACCGTCCAGGTGGATATAGACTTCAGCGTCTTCGGGAAGTAGCTGTCTGTTTTAAAAAAAGAAGTGGAGTTTGTTTGGCCGGCATCGACGCCCATGGCCCTTCGGGGCGGCCAGGCAAGCTTTGATCAAAGACGATCGAAGGAGGAAGCAGAGATGGATACGTGTGTCTCAAGGGCCTTGTCCTGGCCGATGGGTTTATTAAAAAAAGGGTTCCTGATGTTTTCACTTATTCTCATAATCCAGGCGATATCGGCGCCGTTCTCGTTCGCGGCCGACGCGACTGGTGAGATAAACAAGGCGGACACCGCCTGGATACTGGTATCCACCGCGATGGTCATGTTCATGACCCCGGGGCTCGCGATATTCTACGCCGGGATGGCGAGGAAGAAGAACGTCCTCTCCACCATGATGCAGAGCTTCTTCATACTCTGTCTCATTTCGATTCAGTGGATTTTTCTCGGGTACACGCTGAGCTTCGGGCCGGACGTGGGCGGCCTCATAGGCTCGCTCGACTTCCTCGGCCTTGAAAACGTCGGCGTCGAGGCAAAGGGGACTATCCCGCACCTCTTGTTCATGATGTTCCAGGGGATGTTCGCGGCCATAACCGTCGCGCTCATCACAGGCGCGTTCGCCGAGAGGATCAAGTTTTCAGCCGTAGTCGTCTTCAGCCTCCTCTGGGCTACGCTCATATACGACCCCCTCTGCCACTGGGTATGGGGCGGCGGCTGGTTGCAGAAGATCGGGGTCCTTGATTTTGCCGGAGGCATAGTCGTCCATATAAGCTGCGGGCTCTCGGCGCTTGTCGCCGCCATATACGTAGGCAGGAGAAAGGGCTTTCCGAGAGAGCTCATGGCCCCGCACAACCTGACGCTCACGGTCATCGGCATGGGCATACTCTGGTTCGGGTGGTTCGGCTTCAACGCCGGGAGCGCTCTCTCTAGCGACGGGGCCGCGGTGATAGCCTTTGTCACGACCAACACGGCCGCCGCGGCAGGGACCCTCACCTGGGCCTTTATAGAGTGGGGGCACAGGGGCAAACCCACGATGCTCGGAGCGATGTCCGGGGCGGTCGCCGGCCTCGGCTCCATAACCCCGGCTTCCGGGTTCGTGACCCCGGGCTCGGCGATCATCATCGGCATAGCCGGAGGCGTCCTCTGCTACGCGGCGGTCACCGTGTTGAAGCCCAGGCTCGGCTACGACGACACCCTCGACGTATTCGGCATACACGGCATAGCCGGGACATGGGGGACGATAGCGACCGGCATATTCGCGACCATAGGCGCGCAGGGGCTCATAGCGGGAAACCCGGCACAGCTTTGGAAACAGGCCATAGGCGCTCTCGTGACCGTCGTGCTGTCTGTCGCAGGCACCTACATACTCCTTAAGATAGTCGACCTCGTGATAGGCATACGCGTCACGACGGAGCAGGAAATAGAAGGGCTCGACCTCTCCCAGCACGAGGAGAGCGGGTATACGATGTAGAAAGGCCCGCAATATTTATATAAACCCGGCCACATCGGCGTGGCCGGGCATCGATTGTAAAGGCAAAGGCGCCTTTTGAGGAAGCGTTGGTTCGCGTCCCGAAGGCGCTTTTATATTTTAGAGAGGAAAGACTATGAAGAAGATAGAGGCCATTATAAAGCCCTTCAGGATCGAGGAGGTTAAGAAGTCCTTGAACGACCTCAACATAGAGGGAATGACGGTAAGCGAGGTAAAAGGTTTCGGGAGGCAGAAGGGGCATGCCGAGTTTTACAGGGGTGCGGAATACTCGGTCGATTTTCTCCCGAAGATAAGGATCGAGGTGGTGACGACCGAGGAGATGGCCGCGAAGGTCGTGGAGGCCATAGTCTCCTCGTCAAAGACAGGCAAGATCGGCGACGGCAAGATATTCGTCACAAACGTCGAAGATGCCGTAAGGATAAGGACCGGAGAGAGCGGAGAGTCCGCACTATAGATGTAAACACAACGCAGTGTGAAAAAAAGTCGAAGCCGACTGGAGGAAGCATGTTAAGGAAGATCCCGTTACTGGTTCTCATGTATCTGTTAGCGCCGCTCTCCGCTCTTGCGGAGGAGGCGGCTGTCGCGCCGAAGATAGACACCGGGGACACCGCCTGGGTCCTTACGTCCACGGCGCTCGTGCTCCTCATGACCGCGCCGGGGCTCGCGCTGTTTTATTCGGGGATGGTCAGAAGAAAAAACGTGCTCGCCACCATCATGCAGAGCTTCGTGATCCTCTGCGTAATAAGCATACAGTGGGTGCTCTGGGGCTACAGCGTCTCGTTCGGCCCGGACAAGTTCGGGCTCTTCGGAGGGCTCGAGTGGGCGGGGCTTAACGGCGTCGGGCTTGAGCCGTACCCGGATTACGCGGCGACCATCCCGCATCAGGCCTTCATGATATTCCAGATGATGTTCGCGGTCATAACCCCGGCGCTCATCGCCGGGGCGTTCGCCGAGAGGATGAAGTTCAGCGCCTTCCTTGTATTCACCGTGCTCTGGTCGACCTTCGTGTACGACCCCATAGCGCACTGGGTCTGGGGCATAGGCGGCTGGCTCCGCGTCCTCGGCGCGCTGGACTTCGCGGGTGGCACGGTCGTCCACATAAGCTCAGGGGTCTCGGCTCTCGCCACCGCCCTCTACATCGGCAAGAGGAAGGGCTACATGACGGAGATAATGGCGCCGCACAACCTGCCGCTTACCGTCATCGGCGCGGGGCTCCTCTGGTTCGGGTGGTTCGGCTTCAACGCCGGGAGCGCGCTCGGCGCGAACGGGCTTGCGACCTCGGCCTTTGTCGTAACGAACACCGCCGCGGCCGCCGCCGCGCTCTCGTGGCTCGCCGCCGAGTGGATACACAGGGGGAAACCTACGCTCCTCGGGCTCGCCTCCGGGCTTGTAGCCGGGCTCGTCTCCATCACCCCGGCCTCTGGTTTCGTGGGGCCGGTCTCTGCGATAATACTCGGGTTGCTCGCCGGCGTCATCTGTTACATATCGGTCAGCTACGTAAAGCCATTCTTTAAATATGACGACTCGCTCGACGCATTCGGCATACACGGGGTCGGCGGCATCTTCGGCGCGCTCGCAACAGGCGTCTTCGCCTCCGCCGCAATAAACGCCGCCGGGGCCGACGGCCTCATCTACGGGTCGGCTACACTCCTCTGGAAGCAGGTGATAGCGATAGCGGCAAGCGGCGCGTACTCCTTCATCGTGACGATCGTAATACTTAAAGTCGTGGACATGTCGATAGGGCTCCGCGTCTGCCATGAGGACGAGGTACAGGGGCTCGACCTCACGCAACACAGCGAGAGCGGGTACAACCTGTAATTCGAAGGACGGAGCAATAAGACAGGGGCTACAAAAAAACAGCGGGGCCTTTGCGGAGGCCCTCTCATAATAGACCGTTACGCGGTTGTAATGGTCAAACCGGCAAAGGCGCCTTTTAGCGGGAGATAATAAAATCCCTTAAAAGGCGCCTTTCTATTTTAAAAATGGGAGGAGGAGAAATGAAAAAGGTAGAGGCTATAATAAAGCCCTTCAAGCTCGATGAAGTGAAAAAGGCCCTTAACGACCTCAACATCGAGGGGATGACGATCACCGAGGTAAAGGGGTTCGGTAGACAGAAGGGGCACACGGAATTTTACAGGGGTGCGGAGTACACCGTAGATTTTCTGCCAAAGGTGAAGGTAGAGGTCGTGACTGACGACGATATGGCCGCGAAGGTCATAGAGGCCGTCATGGAGGCGGCGCGGACCGGGAAAATAGGAGACGGCAAGATATTCGTGATCGAGGTCGAGGAGGCCGTAAGGATCAGGACAGGGGAGAGCGGCAAGAACGCGCTTTAAGAAACCAGCGGGAAAAGTCAAAGGAGGCAGTCATGTTCAAGAAAATCTTTTTTACAATCTTACTGCTCGCGGGCCTGCTGTCCCCGGCGATATCTTTCGGGGAGGAAGGCGTTGCGGGGTCCCAGGCCCCGGCGATGGCAGGGGCGGTCGAGGCGGCGGCCCCTGTCGCCGCGGACATAGGCGCGAAGCTCGAAGAGACGATCAGCATTAACAAGGTAGCGCTCGATACCGTCTGGGTGCTCGTAGCCGCTTTCCTTGTATTCTGGATGAACGCCGGGTTCGCGCTCGTGGAGTCGGGCCTATGCAGGGCGAAGAACACCATAAACATACTCGCCAAGAACTTCGTAGTCTTTGCCATAGCCTCGATTGCCTTCTACATCATAGGCTGGGGGCTCATGTTCGGGGACGGCAATTCGTTCTTCGGGATCGAGGGGCTCTTCATGCTCCACGGCGCTGACAACAGCCCGGCCACAGGGGCGGCGTACAAGGGGGTGTACTCGTCGATGAACTGGACCGGCGTGCCTCTCTACGCCAAGTTCTTCTTCCAGCTCGTCTTCGCCGGCACCGCCGCCACGATCGTCTCAGGGGCGGTCGCCGAGAGGATCAAGTTCTTAAGCTTCATAGTATTTTCGTTCATTATAGTCGGCTTCATCTATCCCGTGGTAGGCCACTGGATATGGGGCGGCGGATGGCTCGCCAAGCTCGGGATGTTCGACTTCGCCGGCTCGACGGTAGTCCATTCCGTCGGCGGCTGGGCCGCGCTCGCTGGCGTCATGGTACTCGGGCCGAGGCTCGGCAAGTTCGGCAAGACCGGGAAGGTAAACCCCATACCGGGCCACAACATGTCGATGGCGACCCTCGGGGCGCTGATACTATGGCTCGGATGGTTCGGATTCAACCCCGGCTCGACGATGGCCGCTGACGCGGGCGCTATCGCGCGCGTGGCGCTTACGACCAACATGGCCGCCGCGGCCGCGACATTGACCGCGACGGCAACGGCGTGGCTCCTCATAGGGAAACCCGACCTCTCGATGATATTGAACGGCACGCTCGCGGGACTCGTGGCCGTCACCGCCCCGTGCGCCTTCATAAGCGTGGAGTCCTCGCTTGTCATAGGCCTTATAGCCGGCGTGCTGGTAGTCGTAGCCGTGATATTCTTTGACAAGGTCAAGCTCGACGACCCGGTCGGCGCGCTCTCCGTCCACCTCGTGAACGGCGTCTTCGGCACGCTCGCGCTCGGCCTCTTCGCCGAGGACAGGTTCATGCCCGGGACGACCGGCGACGGCCTCTTTTTCGGCGGTTCCAAGCTCTTCGTCTCGCAGATCGCGGCCGTAGTAGGCGTCGGCGTCTTCACCTTTGTCGTCAGCATCATAGCCTGGTATGTGATAAAGGCCGTCATAGGCCTGCGCGTAAGCGAGGAAGAGGAGATGATAGGGCTTGACATCGGCGAGCACGGGGCCGAAGCCTATCATATAGCGCCGGGCGAGACATACCCGGTGGTAAGGACGGAAGAGAGGCTCAAGTCTCACTAAAAAAAACGGTAAAAAGGCAAGGCAATGGCGCCTCGAATACCGGGGCGCCATTTTTATTTTTCGAGTTTTAAAGGAGAGAAAGGGGGGACCATGAGGGAGAGAAACGGAAAAGAGCGCATCGTCGTAATAGGGAACGGCATGGCGGGGACCGCGTGCGTCGAGGAGATACTGAAACTCGCGCCCGCGCGCTTCGATGTGACGGTCTTCGGGGCAGAGAGGCTGAGCTACAACAGGGTGCTCCTTGCGCAGGTGCTCACCGGGGAGAAGACACTTGAGGATATCTCGCTCCATAACAGGGAGTGGTACGCCGGGAAGGGAATCAACCTCCACGCGGGGGCGAGGATAACGGAGATAAAGAGGCGGAGCCGAGTGGTAGTGACGGAGAACGGGCTTGAAGCCCCCTACGACAGGCTCATATTCGCAACCGGGTCGCTCCCCCTTATGCCGCCCATCCCCGGGATAGATAAGGAAGGCGTACTCCCGTTCAGGAACATCGGCGACTGCGAGAGGATAGCTTCCTTCTGCGGGGCCGGGGGAAGGGCGGTTGTCATAGGCGGGGGTCTCCTTGGGCTCGAGGCCGCCTGGTCGCTTAAAAAGCTCGGGATGGAGACGACGCTCGTGCATATCATGGACCGTCTCATGGAGAGACAGCTCGATCTGCGGGCCGCGTCGTTCCTTAAGGACGATATCGACAAGACAGGCATAAAGGTCCTGCTGAATAAAAAGACAGAGGCCTTCCTTGGCAACGGAAGGGTCGAGGGACTTAAGCTCAGCGACGGCTCCACGATACCGGCCGACCTCGTGGTGGTCTCGACCGGGATCAGGCCTAACGCGGAGCTCGCGAGGTCCGCCGGGATATACTGCAACAGGGGGATAGTCGTAAGCGACTGCATGCAGACTTACGACCCGGCGGTCTTCGCCGTCGGGGAGTGCGTGGAGCACAGGGGGGCGACCTTCGGCCTCGTCGGGCCCATCTTCGATCAGGCGCGGGTATTGGCGAACCACCTCGCCGGCGACGCGAGGCTCGTCTTCAAATCGCAGACTACGTCCGTAAGGCTCAAGGTCCCGGGCATAGAGCTCTATTCCGCCGGTGAGGTGGAAGAGACCGAAGGGGTCGAGGCCATCGAGTACCTGGATAAGGGCGCGAGGACGTACAAGAAGCTGCTCGTCTCGGAGGGGAGGCTCAAGGGCATCGTGATGTACGGGGATACGCACGACGGGCCGAGGCTCTTTTCGTCGCTCCTGGAAGGAGAGGATATCTCCCACAAGAGAAAGACGATTTTCGCCGCGGAATCCGCGAGGGGGGGCGCGGACTCTATAGAGGCGATGCCGGACAACGCCATCGTCTGCGGGTGCAGGGGCGTTACAAAGAAGATGATAGTGGACGCCATAACCACCAGGGGGCTGTTTACGAGGGAGGACATAAAAAGAGAGACCGGCGCAAGCTCCTCCTGCGGGGGGTGCGCGCCTCTTGTCGAGAGGATACTGGAAGCCACACTCGGCTCCGACTTTAATCCGTCCTCTAAACAGGGGCTATGCGCATGCACGAGGTACACGAGGGACGACGTCGTCAAAAACATACGGGAGCTCGGCCTCAGAAACGTCGCCGAGGTGCTCTCGACGCTCGGGTGGGAGGGCGTGGGATGCGAGGAGTGCAGGCCGGCGATCAACTACTACGGGTACATGGCGAACCCGTCCGGCTGGGAGGACGACCCCGGGTCGAGGCTCGTGAACGAGCGGGCGAGGGCGAACATACAGAACGACGGCACCTTTTCGGTCGTGCCGAGGATATACGGGGGTGTGGTGACGCCGGGAGAGCTTAAGAAGATAGCCGACGCGGCAATGAAGTTCGACGTCCCGCTTGTAAAGATAACCGGCGGGCAGAGGATCGCGCTTGTCGGGGTCAAAAGAACGGACCTCAAACCGATGTGGGAAGACCTCGGCATGAGGTCGGGCGCGGCCTACGCAAAGGCCGTCAGGACCGTCAAGACCTGTGTCGGCTCCGTGCATTGCAGGTACGGCACACAGGACTCGATGTCCTTCGGCATGGAGCTTGAGAAGAGGTACGAGGGGGTCTGGACCCCGGCGAAGGTGAAGATGGGCGTGAGCGGTTGTCCCAGGAACTGCGCCGAGGCCGGGATAAAGGACATCGGAATAGTAGGGTTGAGCGGCGCCTGGGAGATATACGCAGGGGGCTCAGGCGGCATAGAGGTCGCGCGGGCGCAGAAGCTCTCGTCCGTCAAAACAAGGGATGAAGCCGTCGCCATAACGGACGCGCTCCTGCAACTCTACAGGGAAGAGGCCGAATACGGCGAGAGGTTGTTCAAGTGGATGGAAAGGGAGGGTGTAGAGTCCATAAAAAATACCCTGGCGAACGATGAAAAAAGCGGGGGGCTGAGGAAGCGGCTCAAGATATCGCTCTCATCGCTTTCAGACCCTTGGAAAGAGAGGGCTGTGGAGAGGCCCCCGGCCGCCTGAAGCGTTCGGGGTCCTCGCTCTCTGTCCGGGACGCTCGCTTTCGTAAAGAGACCGCAGACGCGGCAGGCGTAACCGTCAAGCCGGGCGGCCGGGTACGAGGAGGCATAGCTGTCTTAGCGAGCGGGCTACGCTCTCTGAGGCCGCCCGGATATCCTCTGCGGAGGTTTTGAGACGCTCATCCTCCGATTTATCGGCGAGTTCCGTAAGTGTTGGGAAGGCGGCCATTATCCTGTCAAGGCCGTCTGAAGCGTTGAGCGCGAGCTTTTCTATCGTTTCCGCAAGGCGGGTTTTTACGGCGACGTCCTCATTGAGCCTGTCGATCCGTGCGAGGAGCCCTGAGGTCCGCTCATCGACCTTTTTTTCAAGGACGCGGTTCGCGCGAAGCAACACTTCCTCGGCGAGCTTCTTCTCCGACCTCTCTATTACCTCAAGGCGGCCCCGCCTCTTTATGAGCGCGAACCGGTGGGTGGAGACGACGTCGAGGAGCTCCTCGGCCCCGCAACTATCGAGCGGATAGGAGCAGAGGGCGAGCATCCTGTACGAGCCGATGACGTTATCGACCTCCCTCTCGTACCGGATGAAGGCATCCCACTCCTCTTTGTTAAGCCAGGAGGCGTTGCCGCTTGCCCGGAGCCCCTGGCAACCCTTGGCGAGGCCCTGTATGTACTTGGAGACCCAGCCTTCGAGGACCGTCTGCGCGTCGAAGGACACTCCCTTCGTGTACCATTCGGCATGGGGGATGATCTCTATCTGCCCCTTCGAGAGGTGGTATTCGAAGTCCGGCATGGCCAGACGCATCGCCTTTTTCACGTCCTCGACGCCGGTAGCGTCGGCGGTGACCCACACGCAGAATTCGTTTGATTCGAGGCCGGCCTTGAAGAACGGGACGAGGACGGCGAAAAGGCCCTCCTTTTCCTCGTATAAGTGGGCGAAGTGCGTGCCCCACGGCAGGTCTCCGGTAGCGTCAATCCCCGTTCTTCTCAGTCCTTCCTGGTCTTCTTCACTGGCCTTTAAAGCCGCCCTGCTCTCCATAATATGATGCACCGAAAACACTTTTTCTATTTTTTAGCCGAGACTTCCCGTCCCCATGCAGACGCTCAAGCATATCGTAAAAACGGGGATCCGGCTAACAAGAGGGATTTATCTTCGATATGATGGAAGCGGTTTTTTTGCAGGGGTCGGCAGAGAGGAGGACTTCGGATATCATGGCGACTGCCGTTGCCCCGGAGGCGAGCACTTCCCCCATGTTATCCTCGGTAATGCCGCCGATAGCGACGATCGGCAGGGAGGTCATTCCGCGGGCCTTTCTGAGGGCCTGGAGGCCCTTGGGCGTCTCGGCGTCTTTTTTAGTGGCGGTGGCAAAGACAGGCCCGAAGGAGATATAGTCGGCGCCCCGTGAGATCGCCTCTTTCGCCTCTCCCGCGTTATGGGTCGAGAGGCCTATGATCGCCCCGGCGCCAAGGGCCTTCCGGGCCTCGCGCGGGGGGATGTCATCCTGCCCGAGGTGGACTCCGTCGGCTCCCGAGAGTAGCGCGATATCTACCCGGTCGTTCACTATGAAGACGGCGTTGTAAGAGGCGGCAAGCCTTCTTATCTCGATTGCGGCGGAGAGCAGTTCTCTGCCGCCGAGACCCTTTGCCCGGAGTTGGATTACCTGGGCCCCGCCTTTGAGGAGCGAGGAAGCGGCCAGGGAGAGCTCGTCGGGCAAGAGGTACGCGGTGTCGATTACGGCGTAGAACCCCCGGATAAGCTCTCCCCTGCCGCTCATTCCTTGAACTTCCCCGGCTGGATGTTAAGCTCTTTGATTTTTTTGCGGAGCGTATTCCGGTTGATGCCCAAAACCTCGGCGGCCTGCACCTGGTTGCCCCGGGTCTTTTCGAGGACGAGCCTTATCAGCGGCCTTTCCATGAAGGGCATTATGAAGTCGTAGAGGTCCTGCTTGCCCTTGTGGTCGGTCTTTTCGATAAAGGGCTTGAGGCGCGCGGCGATTATTTCCTCAAGCGACTCCTTCTTGTGCCTTGAGGCCGGCAGGGCGAGGTCGTCGGGCGAGAGGTTAAGGGAAGGGGAGAGGAGGACGGCTCTGCGGAGCGTGTTCTCAAGCTCTCGCACGTTCCCCGGCCACCTGTAGGCCTCGATCGCCTCGAGGGCCTTCTGTGAAAGCGACTTTCTCGCCCCCTTGAACTCGCTCGCGAATTTATCGAGAAAGTACTCGGAGAGGAGCGCCGCGTCGCCCTTCCTGTCACGCAGGGGCGGGAGGGTGATTGTGACGCCGTTTAATCTGAAGAGGAGGTCCTCCCTGAATTTTTTTTCGGATACGGCCTTTTCAAGGTCCTGGTTCGTCGCGGCGATTATCCTCACGTCGACCTTGACGGGCTCCTTGCCGCCGACCTTGTAGAACTCCTTCTCCTGTATCACCCTCAGTAACCTTGCCTGGAGGTCGAGCGCCATGTCGCCGACCTCGTCCATAAACAGCGTGCCGTTGTCGGCGAGCTCGAACTTGCCTTTTTTGGCCTCCGTCGCCCCGGTGAACGCGCCTTTTTCAAACCCGAAGAGCTCGCTCTCCATGAGGTCCCTGGGTATCGCCGCAGAGTTTATGGCGACAAACGGACGCTCCGCGCGCAGGCTGTTCGCGTGTATGAGACGGGCAAGCAACTCCTTTCCGGTGCCGCTCTCCCCGAGCACGAGGACCGTAACGTCCTTTTCCGCGACCTTGCCGACGGTCTTGAATACCGACTGCACCGCCTTTGACTTTCCTATGAAGACCGCCTCGGCGGAGAGTTTCTCCCTGAGGATCCCGGTAAGGGTCGAGACCTTTTCTTTGAGCTTGAGGTTCTCTATCGCCTTTTCCACAATTATTTCGAGCTCGCCAAGGTCGAACGGCTTCGTCACGTAGTCGAAGGCCCCGTGCTTCATCGCCTCCAGCGCGTTCTTTGTGGTGGTCTCGGCGGTCATGATGATGATGTAGGTCTCTTTGTGCTCTTCGCGGGCGCTCTTTAATAAGTCGAGCCCTCCGCCGCCGGGCATGTTTATGTCGATGACGGCGAGCGAGGGGACCTCCCTTCCGAGCAGTTCCCCGGCGGTTTTGCCGTCAGAGGCCTTCAGGGCTTTTATCCCCTTTTCCTCGAAGAACCTCTCGAGTACCCAGAGGACCGATTCGTCGTCGTCGGCTATGAGCGCTTTTATTCCCTGCATGAGGTTTTCTGTCTCTCGGCTATGGGGAGGTACACGGTGACAACGGTCCCCTCGCCGGGCGTCGAGTCGATTTTCAGGAGCCCGTTGTGCTCCTTGACGATCTTCAGCGTTATCGCCATGCCGAGCCCGCTCCCTTTGGGCTTGGTCGTGAAGAACGGGGTGAAAATCTGCTCAAGGTCCTCTTCCTTTATGCCGCACCCGTTGTCTCTCACTTCGATTGAGACCATCTTCCCCGTTGCCGAGCCGTCTCCTATCAGGTGGAACTCGGTGATGATCCGGGTTGATATCCTGATCTCGCCGTTTTTATCGAGCGCCTCTTTGGCGTTTTTGACGAGGTTCAGGAATACCTGCGTGAGCTGGCCCTCGTCGCCGTCGACGTCCGGGATGGAGGGGTCGTAGGCCTTTACGAAGGCCTCGGGTGTGAGCCCGTCTTTCAGGAGCAAGACGACTGAGTCGAGGACCTTGTGTATGTTAAGGGGTTTTTTTTCCAGCCGCGCGGGCCGGGCGAAGTCGAGCATGTCGTTAAGTATCAGGTTCAGCCTGTCCGCCTCCTTCATGATGACGTTCATGTAGTCGGAGAGAGACTCGTCCTTGACCTTTCTCGCGAGGAGCTGGGCCGCGCCCCTGATGCCGCTCAGGGGATTTTTTATCTCGTGCGCGAGGTTTGCCGCGAACGTGCCGATGTATGCGAGCCGCTCCTTCCGGAGCGACCCGGCCTCAAGCGACTTTATGCCGGAGAGGTCCTTAATGAGGGCGGCGGCGCCCGTGAGGTTGCCGTCAGGGTCGAAGACCAGGCTCGTCGTTATGCCGACCGGGGTCGTGCCGCCGAGCCTCCTGTGGAGCTTCTCCTCGTACTCGGCGAAGAGCCTGCCCTCTTTGAGCGTCTGTGTCAGCATATCCACAAGGCGCTCGTCGCGCCTGAAGGCGTCCTTTAATTCCCTCCCGATTACGAGCGACCTCGAAACCCCGGCCATCTTCTCCGCCGACTGGTTGAATACCGAGACCCGCCCGCCCATGTCAACGGCAATGAGCCCCTCTGAGAGGTTCTCAAGTATGTCCTCGTATGGCGCCATCTTCGCCCGCCTGTCTGCCTAAATAATAGGCATAATAGCAGTCCGGGCCGACAATGGCAAGCGAATAACCGCGGGCGTTGCCCCCGGAATACCGTCTGGTTCAAAGGCCGTTAAGCGGCTTGACCGGACGCGCCTTTTCGCTATAATGGCTCTCATGAAAAGGGAGATGTCAGCGGGGCTCGTCATAAGGGGAGGCAGGCTCCTCCTCGTCCATAACTCAAAGCACGGTCTGCGCATAGAGCCGCCCGGCGGGAAGAAAGAGCCTAATGAGACATGGGAGGGGTCGGTTGAGAGGGAGTTCGAGGAAGAGCTCGGGGTGAAGGTGCGGGTCGTCCGGTTGCTCGGCGTCTATGATACGCACTCGCCTGAGGGAGAGTTCTCGGTACACCTCTATATCTCCGAGATAACCGAAGGCGAGCCGAAGGTCATGGAGCCCGACAAGGTCCCCGGCTTCGGCTGGTATACGACAGCGGAAATCGAAGTGATGAAGGCAAGGGGAGAGCTCGTCCCGAACATGGTGGAGGCGCTCGAAGACATAAGGCCGCTCATGGAAAAAAAAGACCCTTTCCCCTAATCCCTCCTTAATCCCTCTTTTCGTATCATGGCGCTGTAAGAAAGGAGGGATGGCGTCATGAAAAAACTTGCAGGGATAGCCCCAATAGACATATTCGCCGCCGTGATAGTGGCGGTCACCATCACCATGTCGATCCTCTGAGGCGCGCGGGCCGCATGGAGAGGCGGGGCAAACGGGCCTTGCCCGCTTGCGTGCGCAGGTTTGCAACCTGGACCCGCAAAGAGATTTTTTATGTCTGTTTTACCAATACAAGGCGCAGGGCGGAGAACGCATAAGGGAGGCGGAGGCGAGCGCGCCGGGGGAGGAAGAAAGCGTTAGGAGCCCCTGCGGATAAGCGCGCGGAGCGTGCAAAAAAGCCTCGGACAGAAGATTCGACGAGCCCGTACAAACGTATATCGAGTTACGAATAAATGGATTCGGGTTACAAACCTGAATCCGCAAAGAAACCCTTTCCACCCATCTCCCTTGACGGGAGGGAACCGGGGTTTGGTGATTTTTTTGCAAAAGAAAGAAATGCGTAGAGAGATTTACTGCAGAGTCCTCGTATCCACCCTGTACGGCTCTATCCCGAGCTCCCGTAATATCCGTTCGGCCTGGCGGGACTTGGTGCGGAGCCACCTTTCGTAGACCCGGAGGATGTCCTTAGAGGACGTCAGGCGGGACTTCTCGCTCACTTCAGTCAATACATCCACAAAGGCGTTGAATTTGCCGGCGAGCTCTGAAAAAAGCGAGGTCATCGGGCTCTCCGTGCCGTGTTCCTTGTGAAGGGACGCCACATAGGAGTAAGAGGTCACGCCTATCGAGATATAGTAATCTATGTCGACGACCTTTCGTTTCAGGCTGTCGGAGAAGAAGCCGGAGGTGAAGAGGGAGATGTCGCCGAGCTGTCTCATGAGGCGCGCCTGAACCTCGCGCCCTGAGGACAAGGCCTTGAAGTAGGTTATGGCGAGCGGCTCGGTAGACATTTTTTCCGTGAGGACGTAATCGGCGAGGAGTGACGAGAGGTAGTACTCCGCCATCTCGTTGGTGCAGACCTTCTGGCGCTTTATAGCCGTCGCCACAAGCTCTTTGAAGTGGTCTATGGGCCTTATCTCAGTAAGCATGTCCTTATACCCCCAATCATGGTTTAAAAACTTCCACAATCGCCAGAACCGCTTCCATGAACCCTCCAATGTGCCGCCGGAAGGGTGGCGGTTACATTAGTTATACTAATTATACTTTATCTGCCTGCCAGGGGGCAAGATAAAACCGTATCAGCCGGCACCCCTGCGCTGTAACTTTCCAGTTTCCTTATCTTTTATATCGGCAGGACTTGCCCCGGACTAAAGGGGTCGCTTCAGTTGCGGATGCCAAAATCGTACTTTATCGAAGGTATGAGCGCCTTCGATTATTTCGGGCCGTTTTTTTTAGCAACAGGGCCAGCCAGGCAGAAACATATTGTAATTCAACCACTTAGCACTCGTCAAAAAAGAGTGCTAAAATGGGCTTGACAAACCGCTGGTCGGGCCATATATTTAAGGCACATTAATCGCCAACCTAAGGTTAACAAACAATACCTTAAAATTGAAGGAGGAAGGAAAAGAGTATGAAGATTAAACCGCTTCATGACCGCGTAATCGTTAAGAGACTCGCCGAGGAAGAGAAGACCAAGGGAGGCATCATCATCCCTGACTCAGCCAAGGAGACCCCGGCAGAGGGCAAGGTTATAGCGGCCGGCCCCGGCAAGCGCGAGGACGGAAAGTTCACCCCGCTTGACGTGAAGGTCAACGACAGGATCATATTCAGCAAGTACGCCGGGTCCGAGATAAAGATCGAAGGCGAAGAGTTCCTCATAATGAGGGAAGAGGATATTCTCGGCATCGTCGAGAAGTAAGCTCCAAACAACAACATAACTGACAATAATAAGGAGAATATAGAAGATGGCCGCTAAAGAACTTTTATTCAGCCAGAGCGCAAGGAGCTCGATATTAAAGGGCGTCAACACGCTCGCGCTCCGCGAATTCCTCTGGCACCGGGGGACTGGCACCAACGTCCTTATAGAGAAGTCCTTCGGCTCGCCGATCATAACC
>JACREU010000042.1 GCA_016212705.1 Deltaproteobacteria bacterium | reverse complement strand
GCCAAGCCTCGCGAGCGCGTCTGTTTTTATAAGCTCAAACCCTAATGACATCTCTATTCCGCAAAAACCGTCGTGAAAATTTTATAGTGAGTAATCATAGCAGTGATTTTACAATATCAGCATCGCGTCGCCGTAGCTGAAGAACCTGTATCCTGCCTTGACCGCCTCCCGATAGGCGGCAAGCGTATTTTCCATGCCCGCGAAGGCGGCGACGAGCATTATGAGCGTCGAGCCGGGGAGATGAAAGTTCGTCAGCAACCCGTCTATTACCCTGAACCGGAACCCCGGATAGATGAATATGTCGGTCGTGCCTGAAAGTACGGGGGCGTCGAAACCATCTTTAAAGGCCGCCTCAAGCGCCCTCGTTGACGTCGTGCCGACGGCTATGACGCGTCTGCCCTCTGCCTTAGCCTTTTTTATCGCCTCGCAAGTCGAGTTGTCTATCGCATACCTCTCGCCGTGCATCCTGTGGTCCCTTACGTCAGTGACCCTTACGGGCATGAACGTGCCGGGGCCGGTATGGAGGGTTATGAACCGGGTCTCTACACCTTTGTCCCTTATATCTGAGAGGAGCTTATCCGTAAAATGGAGCCCGGCGGTCGGCGCGGCTACGGCCCCCTCAACGCCCGCGAAGACCGTCTGATAGCGGGTCTTATCGAGTTCCTCGGGCTCTCTCCTTATATAGGGGGGGAGCGGTATACGGCCCGCCTCTTTGTAATGAGGCCCATTCTTGAAGGACACCCTCCAGAGCCCGGCCTTCTCATCAAACCCCCGGACCTCGGCCTCTGCCTCGGTATTGAAAAAGAGGAGACTGCCGTCCTTCAAACCCTTGGAGTTCCTTATAAGGCAGGCCCACTCCTCGCGTCCGTCCCCTGTACTTTCAAGCCTCTCTATGAGGAGTACCTCGACCTTGCCGCCTGAGGATTTTTTTCCGAGGAGCCTCGCGGGCATGACCTTCGTGTCGTTGAGTATGAGGAGGTCGCCTTTTCTTAAGAACTCCGGCAGGTCCCTGAAGGAGGCGTGGCTTAACTCCCCGGTAGACCTTGAAAGCGCCATCAGGCGGGAGGAGTCCCTTTCAGGGAGCGGGTACTGGGCTATGAGCCCTTCGGGGAGGTCGAATTCGAAGTCTTTTATGTCCACTGTTGTGCTTGGCGCACGGCCAGATTCATAATCATCCAATCAGATTACCGATTGTCTAAGCCCCTAAAAACTCAGCCAGCATGGGGTGTTCGGCACTCGTCAGAGCCT
>JACREU010000041.1 GCA_016212705.1 Deltaproteobacteria bacterium | reverse complement strand
CCCTTGTCGCGTACTGGGGCGCCCCGGGCGCCACTGATATAGATGAGGCCATCATAGAGGTCTACCAGACAAAGCTCAAAGGCACGCTCCCCATCGACATGCTCCTTTTCGCGAAAGACAAAGGGATGGATGCCGCCTATTACAAGGGCGGGTTCGACGACTTACGCGAGAAGATAGCCCAAAAAACTCCGCTCATACTCTTCCTGAACCTCGGCTTCGAGTCATATCCTGTCGGCCATTACATCGTGGTCGTCGGTTACAGCGATATTTCAGGGATGGTGATCGCCCACTCGGGAATGGACAAAGAGCGGGCGTATACCTACGGAGAGCTTGAAAAGGTCTGGTCAAAGACCAATTATTCGACCCTTCTCATAAAGTCCAGGGGAGGGCGCAGATGAGGCTCCGGCATGCGCTCCTCGTAGTTTTAGCGTTCCTGCTCCCGGCCTGCGGCGCGATTCAGGTAGAGAAGCCCTCGTTCCTCCTCTCCGACGTTGAGAGGCTCTCGCTCGCCTCCATCTACGAGTCAAAGGGTGAGAATGACCTCGCCTTCCGGGAATACCGGAAGGTCCTTGAATCCGATTCAAAGGAGAGCCGCGAGAGCGCGTGGTTCGCGATAGCTAACCTTAATCTCAGGCGGAACAACTTGGATGAGGCCGAGGAGGGGTTCCTGAACGCGATAGAGATAAACCCTTCTAATGGCGCCTACTACAATAACCTCGCCTGGATATACATGGAGAGGGGAGAGTACGGCAGGGCCGAGGATACCGCGATGAAGGGGCTCGAACTCGATCCCGATACCGATTACATGTACTTGGACACCATAGGCGTTATACAGACGAGGGAGGAGGAGTACGTGGACGCGGAAGAGAGCCTCCTTAGGGCCGCCTCGCGCGCGGACGCCTCTAACGCGGGGGCCAATCCGCTGAAAGAGATATACACGCACCTCTCCGAGCTCTATGAGCTTGCCGGCGACGCCGAGAAGTATGCGTCAATGCAGGACAGGCTTAAGGGGCTCCCCTGAGGTGAGGGTCGTCTACGGCATAAACCCGGTAATCGAGGCGCTCGCATCCGGCGAGGGGATAGAAAAGGTCGTCATATCGTCTTCCCGCTCGGACAAGCCTGTAAACGAGATACTTAATACCGCGAGGTCAAGGGGCATTAAGGTAGAGGTCTCGCCGCCGGATGAGTTGAAGCGCCTCTCCGGAACGGACAAACACCAGGGCGCTGTTGCCTTTCTCAAAGGGGCCTTCAGGTACAGGGAGATGGAAGACCTGATCGCGGCCTGGAAGAAGTCCGGTGAGGAGGCGTTTTTCCTTATACTCGACTCCATCCAGGACCCCCAGAACCTCGGCTCCCTTGTAAGGGCCGCGGATGCGGCAGGGGTCCAAGGCATAATCATCCCGAAGGACAGGGCGACGGAAGTAACGCCCGTTGTGGCCAAGGCCTCCGCGGGGGCTACGGAGCACGCCCTCATAGCGAGGGAAGTTAACATAACGAGGGCTATTGAAAGGCTCAAGGAAGAGAACGTCTGGGTCGCCGGCATCGAGGCCGGCAGAGGCGAGGAGATATACAGGGCGGACCTCGACCGCGACCTCGCCATAGTCGTCGGGAGCGAGGGCAAGGGGATAAGGAGGCTCGTCCTTGAGGCCTGCGATTTCCTCGTATCCATACCGATGGCCGGAAAGATAAGCTCGCTGAACGCCGCGCAGGCCGGGGCCATAGCGATGTTCGAGGCGAAGAGGCAGAGGATGAGAAGATGACCTTTTCAGGATGGAGGGCCCTTAGCCCTCCCAAATAAAGAAAATAATCAAAACCTTTCCACCCCCCTTTTTTCCTTCTGATATAATCTCTTCAGTGTACCGCTAAAATAATAACAATTCTTAGAGTCAGCCTTTAAATGGCGCGCTTTTTAAAGGCTGTTTCTAAAAAATAGCAATTTTCAGGAGGCTCGATGCTCGACCTTATCAAAGAGGCGTCCGAGAGGCTCAAAAAGGTCGTCACCCACACCCCGCTCATCCACTCGTCCTCGCTCTCCAGGGCATATGGGAACGAGTGCCATTTGAAGCTCGAAAACCTCCAGAAGACCGGCTCCTTTAAGGTGCGCGGCGCGTACAACAGGATTTCCATGCTTACGGCTGAAGAGAAGGCGCGCGGGGTAATAACCGCCTCCCTCGGCAACCACGCCCAGGGGGTCGCGTGGGCGTCCGCCCTCCTTGGCGTAAAATCCCTTATCGTCATGCCGGAGGGCGCGCCGATTGTGAAGTTCGTGGCGACGAAAAGCTACGGCGCGGAAGTCGTCTTTTACGGCAACTTTTTCGACGAGGCCTGCGAGAGGGCGCAAACGCTCGCCAGGGAAAAGGGGATGGTCTTCATCCCCCCGTTTGACGACGACCTCGTCATCGCCGGGCAGGGGACCGTGGGGCTTGAGATAATGGCGGCGTTGCCGGACGCGGACCTCGTAGTCGTTCCCATAGGCGGGGGCGGGCTCATCTCCGGGATAGCCACGGCTGTAAAGTCCATTAAAAAAGATATAAAGGTGGTCGGCGTCGAGTCAGAGGCATCGGATTCCTGCATGGCGTCTCTTAAGGCGGGGCGCCCCGTTGCCGTCGAGAGCAAGACTACGATAGCCGACGGTATAGCCGTAAAGCGGGTCGGGGACAGGACCTTTCCTATCATCCAGAAGTATGTGGATAGTGTCGTGTCAGTCAGCGAGGAGTCCATCGCCGCCTCCATCCTGCTCCTCATGGAGAGGAAGAAGCTCATAGTCGAGGGCGCGGGCGCGGCGGCCATCGCCTCCGCCATGGAAGGGAAACTCCCGCCGACGAGAAAAGCCGTCTTCGTTTTGAGCGGGGGCAACATCGACGTCACCATGCTCGACCGGATCATACGCGCCGGTATGCTGAAGGAAGGCAGGATAATGAGGCTCTCGCTCGTAGTCGAGGACGTCCCCGGCGCTCTCTCAAAGCTCACTTCAGAGATAGCGGCAACGCGCGCGAACATCCTCCATATTACGCACCAGAGGGACGCGATGGACGCGCCGGTCCGCATGATAAGGCTCGACATGATATTGGAGGTGGAAGGCGAGGAGCACAAGGAGAGGGTATTAAGGAGGCTTAAGGGTCCGTCTCCGGGTTAGAGGCCTTAAAACCACCTCCCCCGTCCCCTCCCTGGCAAGGAGGGGAGCAAAACTCAAATCTCCTCCCCTTAAGAAACAAACCCTTGCATAACCCGTATCTGGATTCCCGATTAAAACCTCGGGAATGACAAACAAAACAATACCGTCATCCCCGCGAAAGCGGGGATCCAGTCTCTTGTGCAAAGGT
>JACREU010000040.1 GCA_016212705.1 Deltaproteobacteria bacterium | reverse complement strand
TAAATGATGAGATTGCTTCGCTTTGCTCGCAATGACAGCACAATAAGGGATTGGTCTCTCAAATGACGCTCAAACCCATATTCTACATATACGGAAGCGACGACTACCTTATCGAGGAGACGCTCTCCGCGATAAAGGCAGAGGCCCTGAAGGGAGGGTTCGCCTCCATGAACTACCACTCCTTCGACTCAAAGGCTGACCCGTCCGAGATCGTCGCCGCGGCCTCTACCATGCCCGCCTTTGCCGAATGGCGTCTCGTCGTCGTAAAGGGCGCGGAGAACTTCAAGGACAAGCATACCGAAGCGCTCATCCCGTACATCAAAAGGCCTTCCCCTTCGACCTGCCTCGTATTCGTCTCGATGGACGCGAAGCTCAACAGGACATCCGCCTTCGCCAAGGCCCTTGTCGAAGGCGGGTATCTCAAGGCCTGCGAGAGGCCCTCTGACGAGGAATTATTCGCGTGGGTTCGGAAGAATGTCAAAAAAGAGGGGAAGACGATATCGGACGCGGCGGTAAGGAAGCTCGTTGTCCTCGGCGGCGGCAAGCTCCGGGACATACACGCTGAGCTTCAAAAGATAGTCCTCTACGCGTGGGAGAAGGCTGTTATTGAGGAGAAGGACGTCGAGGACGCGGGGCTGGACTGCCGCGAGGAGTCGATATTCGGCCTCTCCGACTCCATAGGCGCGAAGGATTTGAAGAAGGCTCTCTACATCTTTGAAAAGATATAGGACGAAGAACCGCTAAAGGTCCTTGGGTCGATTGCAAGGCAGATAAGGACGCTCCTCAAGATAAAGGCGCTCCTCAAAAAAGGCACTCCGCCTGATAAATTGCCGTCGCTTCTGGGCCTCTTCCCCAAGTACGCCGACGGGTACTTAAGAAGGTCGAGGAAGTTCTCGGAGAGGGAGCTTAAGGTGGCGATAGAGAAGCTCCTGAAGGCGGACGCCGACCTTAAATCCAACCGCGTGCCAGAGCCGGTGATTCTGCCGAGGCTGATTATGGAGCTCTGCGGGTAGGCTTAAATAAAAAACCTCCGCGCACGTCCGGTGCGGGAGGTTTGTGGGTAGTAGCTATGTAGTAGGCCTTAAAGCGCGGAGATGATTAGCTACTTCGCCTTTATCGAGCTTACGGCCTTTGTGAGCCTCGCGACCTTACGGGAAGCGTTGTTCCTGTGAAGGACCTTCTTCGATACCGCGCTGTCGAGCGTGGAGACAGCGGTCTTAAGGGACTTTGCCGCCTCTTCCGCGTTCCCGGCAATTACGGCCTCGGTGACCTTCTTAACAGCGGTCCTGAGAGTAGACTTCGTGGCGACGTTACGGAGCCTACGCTGTTCGCTCTGCTTGTGCCTCTTTATTGCTGACTGGTGGTTTGCCAACTTCTTCCTCCGTGTAGTTTAAAAATCCCTAATTTTTAGAATTAGCCTCAGTTTATATCATTAATCCGTTGTCCTGACTAAACGCTCAGAACAAAACCGCTTGCAACTCCTTCCGCACCCGGCCCAACTTTCCGCTACCTTTTGAAAATCAAATTTGTTAATCTCTCTTGTTAAAGGCCCGGTTGAGGCGCAGTACGAACAGGGGACTCTAAAATAAAGAAAGATAATATGCCTTTTCAGGGGCTTTGTCAAGGCTTTTTGGACTTCAAATGACCCAATCCCACGAGAGAAAGATAACCGGGGCGGCTTCCATCGTCGGAGGCGCGACCGTATTGAGCCGGATACTCGGCTACATAAGGGACGCGGCGGTCGCCTACGCCTTCGGCGCGGGGCTCTACGCCGACGCCTTTTTCATGGCCTTCAGGATATCGAACCTGCTACGGAGGCTCGTCGGCGAGGGCGCGCTTACCTCGACCTTCATACCCATATTCACCGAGGAGATGGGGGAGAGGTCTAAGGAGGCCACGCGCGACCTCGTCTCAAGCGTCTTTACGCTCTTTGCTATTATCCTCATCATACTGACCCTCCTTGGAGTAATATTTTCCCGCGAGATAGTCCTCCTCATGTCGCCGGGGTTCGCTACCGACGCGCTCAAATTCTCGATAACCGTGGACCTTACGCGTCTCATGTTCCCGTACATGGTATTTATCGGGCTCATGGCCATAGCAATGGGGGTCCTTAACTCGTACAGGCACTTTGCGGCCCCGGCTATCGCCCCGGTATTCTTCAATATCGCCATAATC
>JACREU010000037.1 GCA_016212705.1 Deltaproteobacteria bacterium | reverse complement strand
GTTATGATGAGGAAAATACCCGTAATTACAGAGATAATCCTCATGTGGCGCTTGAGCCTGTTGAAATGCTTGAGGAAGGTGTTGATGCCGAGGGAGGTTAAAAGGAACGGTATGGCAAGGCCGATGGAGTACGCTATAAAAAGGGAGATGCCGGACCAGGGGTTCTCGGAGGTCGCGGCGACGGCGAATATCGCGGAGAGTATCGGCCCGATGCACGGGGTCCAGCCGGCCGCGAACCCTATGCCCACAAGGAAAGAGCCGAGGAGCCCGGCCGGCTTTTCCCTGAAGAAGTGCTGGCGCTTGTCCCTCTGGAGTATGTTGAAGTTGATGATGCCTATTATGTGGATGCCGAGGAGTATTATAACGAGCCCGCCGATCTTCCTTACTATGTCCTGGTACTCCATGAAGAGCGAACCGAAGAGCTGGGCGGAGGACCCGAGGATGACGACGAAGACCGTCGAGAACCCGAGGATGAACATGAGCGAGTTTTTCAGTATGACCTTCTTTATCTCCTTGCCGGAGTCGTTTGTAAGCTCCTCAAACGATATGCCGGTCACGAACGATATGTACGAGGGCACGAGCGGGAGGACGCACGGGGATATGAACGAGAGTATCCCGCCGAAGAACGCTAAGGGCAGACTGACTTCAGTAGTCATGGGTAGGCTCCTTTTAAAAGACCTGCGACATCATAGCGCGCCGGATATTAACGCAAGATTAGAGGCTATCTGCGGACGGTCTTGTATGCTTCCCCGGGTTTGGGCCCGTTCTTAAGGAGGTCGACTATCGTCGCGTACGACGACGGCTCGGACCAGTCCCTCGGTCCCCAGACTTTCTCGGCTATGACGCCTTTCTGGTCAATGATGAAGGTCTCCGGGACGCCTGTCGTCTTGTATGTATCCTTAATGGCGCCCTTCCTGTCCTGGAGGATGGTAAAGGTAAGTCCGTACTTTGCGGCGTAGGCCCTTACGACCTCGGGGCCGTCCTTGTCGACGCTGACGGCGACTATCTCGAATGGCTGGCCCGCGAAGGCCTGGTAAAGGGCCTGCATGGAAGGCATCTCCTCCTCGCAGGGCTTGCACCAGGTAGCCCAGAAGTTCAGGAAGACGACCTTGCCCCTGAAATCCTTAAGGCTCTTAGGATTGCCGGAGAGGTCCGGAAGGGTGAAATCCATCGCCTCGCTTCCGGCGACCACCGGCTCGAACTTCTGCCTCTGGCCGAATATGATAAAGGCGGCGATGCCGACTACGGCAAGGACGATCACTACGAGCGCTATCTTCGGCAGGCCTTTTTCGTTGTCGGTCTTGTCAGCCATCTTTCTTTATACCCCTTAAGGAGAAAGGAATTTACGGAAGGGGCCCGGTGCGCGTGCGGCGGGCCCTTTCCGCATCCGGTCTACGACGCGTACGCGTGGAGCCCCGGGAGGACGAAGCTCACGCCCCAGTACAGGAATATTACCGCAAGGAAACCGGCGATTGAGATGTAGGCGGCGCGCTTGCCCCTCCAGCCCCGCGTGACCCTGGCGTGGAGATAGGCCGCGTAGATAAACCATGTGATGAGGGACCAGGTCTCCTTCGGGTCCCACGACCAGTAGGTGCCCCAGGCGTAGTTCGCCCAGACGGCCCCCGAGACTATGCCGGTTGCGAGGAACGGAAAACCCCAGGCTATCGCCCTGTAACTCAGCTCGTCCAATATCCGCGCCTCAGGGAAGGCCCCCATGACGCCTTCTTTCGTCCCTTTCGCCTCCGAGCGTTCCTTGAGGAGATATATTATGCTCAGGCCGAATGAGATCGCGAACCCGGCGTAACCGATGAACGTCGTGAAGACGTGGAAGTCGAGCCAGCCTATCGCGTACTTCTCCAGCCCGAAGGGACGGAGCACGTCCATCAGCCAGTGCCACTTGTTCTGGAGCGCCGGGTTCAAGGGCTCCGCGCTCTTGAACCTGTACGGTAGAAGAGAGACCGAGATCATGGCTATGAACTCAAGGCCCATGACGAAAGCGCCTATGGCCCTGAACTTGTGCTTGTACTCGAGTATGAGGTAGCCGGCGTTAGTCGCCCAGACAAATAGCATCATCGATTCCCAGAGGTTCGAGAAAGGCGCGTGCCCGGACTCACCGGCCCGGGCGACGAGTATCATGGTCGTTGAGAGGAGCGCGACAAAGGCCATGGCCGTCGCGGTCTGGCCGATCCATTTCTTCTTGAAGACCCAGTGGCCTATGTAGAGGAGCGCGGTCACCAGATAGAAGACGAACGAAAAGGTGAAAAACACCAAAGAAAGGATCATAGCTTACCCCCCGCTTTTTCAGAACCGATTGATTCGACTATTTCCTTGAGCTCCTTCTCGAAGACAAGGTTGTTCTTGTTTATCATGCCGCCGAGCTTGACCTCGGTCGACTTGCCGGACCCCCTGACGACTATCCAGACGCGCCTGTGGTAGACAAAGAATGCGAGGATAAAGCCGAACCCCATTACCAGGGAGCCCGCCCAGACGATGTTTGTGCCGGGGTCCTTGTTAATGGAGATCCCCGAGTACATGATGCCCCTGACACCGGTGAAGACGAGGTCCTCATCCGCGTTAGGTATCGCAGGGAATATGCCCGGGTACTTTAAGAAGAGCCACTGGGTCGCGATGAGCTTCTCCCCGTCGTATATCTCAAGATGGATGGCGGGGTTATTCGACTCCGCGGACTTGGAAAACACCTGGTTCGTCCCCTCGTCGTAGGCGAAGTCCGCGGCGTATCCTATGAGCTTGACCGAGTACCTGGTCCCGGCAAGCGGGGTCAGCTTCTCCCATTTGACAAGCATGGGCTCGCCGTGCTGGCCTTTCCCCTTCATCTTGACCGCTATCTCGGCCTCCGAGACCTTGTTCCAGGCCGTGCCGTAGCTCGACTGGTAGAACCTTATGCCCTTGTAATAGAGCGGCTCGTTGACCCATATCTGCTTTTTCAGCACCTCCTTGCCGTCCTCAATGACGGTCAAGAGGCTGTTGTACTGCTTTATCTGGCCGGAATCATAGTAGTCTATCCAGAACTTCTCGAGCTTCAACCTGAAGTCAGCCTTGGGAACAGACATCTCGCCGCCTACAAATACGGCCCTGAAGTCCTTGTACCCGGCGAAACTGCCAACGATCGCGCCGAGGAGGATCAAGAGGAGGCTTATGTGCGTGAAGTCCGAGCCGAGCCTGCCTATGCGCCCTTTCCAGGCGTAGAGGCGGAACTCGCCTCCGGACCCGGACGTAATGATATCGAACTTCTTCTTTTTGAAGGCGTTCACCACCCTCTCCTTGACGGCCTCCGTGGAGGCGGCGACCTCGAAGGTGTGGTGGTTGGCGAACTTATCGATGAGCCTTACGTCGAACTTCTCGGACTTGTGATTGAGCAGCGACTTCCACTTGGGAGGGAACCTCTCGAAGGTGCATACGATGATGTTCAGAGCGAGCAGAGCGAGCAACGCCAGGAACCAGTACGAATGGTACATGTCGTTGATGCGCGCGGTCAATATGTAGCCCGTCCACTTTTCTCCGTACTTTTGGAGGTACTCCTCGACCGGCAGGTTCTGCTCGACGACCGTGCCGAATATGGAGACTACGGCGAGCGTAATGAGGACGAAGAGCGTTAGCTTGAGCGAGTTGAAAAAGTACCAGATATTTGAGCCGACCGCCCTGTGCCAGGGTCTTGGTCCCCCGGTTCCTTTTGCTTTATCCTGCATCTGTTTATACCCTTACCTTTACTTTTTCGGCTTCTCTTTGAACTGCGCGAGGAACTCGGTGGCCGCCTTGCCTATCTGGCTCTCGGGGTTAAGCGCGGCGGCCTTCTCCCACGCGGTCTTCGCGCCCTGGAGGTCTCCCATGCCGTAGGCGAGTATGAAGCCCTTGGTGAGCCATATCCTCTGGTGGTACGGGTTCTTCTTTATCCCCTGCTCGATGTATTTGAGCCCCTCATCGGATTTTCCGAGGTAGTGTACGGAGAGTCCGAGGTCGTTGTATATGTCGGTCTCGTCGGGCTTGTACTGTATGGCCTTCTTGTAGTACTCGGTGGCGTCGGCGAACTGCTTTGAGTCGAAGTACGCGTCGCCGAGCCTCCAGAGCACCTCTGGGTCGTTAGGTTTTTCCTTCAGCCTCGCCTTGAGGTCCTCTACAATGACGGCGTTGCTCACCGGGACGGCCTGCCCCTGCATGGCGGCCTCCTGGCCCGGCCCCCCCGCGGTCTGGGCGGCGTCCTTGGCGTCCTTCGATTTGGAACAGCCGGTGAAGCCCGCAACGGCGATAATGCCGGCCGCGGCAAAACCTATAAGGATCTTCTTTGTGACCACAGCGTCTCCTCCGTTGAAGATTTTATCAGTGACTTACGCGCGCGAACCTTGCGTCTACCGCCTCCCTGATGGCAACGGCGTCCTTGCCCTGCCTGTGGAGGTCGTATGCCATGAGCGCCTCGTCCATGCAGATGTCGCAGTGGACCGCGTGCTCGTCGACATAGCAGGAAAGGAGGCTCTTGTGTCCCGAGTGCTTTGCGCAGTCGCAGTAGCAATACAGGCTGTCGAGCACCTCCGGTATCTCACGGGCGGCCTGGTAGGCCTGTGCGGTCACTCCGGTGTAATTGAGAGGCGAAAGGGTGGGCCTCGTCTCCCCGCCCCGGAGACTTGAAGCGTCTTTTACCCCGGTCTGCGAGCAGGAGGCGAGCGCAAAGAGCGTAAGGAATGCGATGATTACCGGTGCGGCGCGTCTCAGGTTCATTTTTGACATATCGGCGTTCAATAGTTACTTATAAACTTTTTTTAATTGAATTTCAAATAGATTTTGAATTAAAGCCATATTAACAAAAAAGGATTAAAACCAAGTTAAGGCGAGATTAGTTAATTTTTATGGAGTGTAGAGGTGGAGGGATAAACCTGTGTTTTTAAGTCCTTTGATAGCGCGAAGGCCTTTTTGCGCGTCCCGCGCGCCTTCGCGGCATGGCTTCGCTTACTTATCGCCCACCCTGCCCCGTTCGCTCGCCCCTTAGGGCCGCTGTCGCGGCCTTTTTACTTCCCCGGCTCGCTCATATGACCGCCTCCCTTAAGGTCGCTCACCCCATGCCTGGGGTGTTTTGAAAAGCAAAAAAGATGTTTTTGTTCTGTCTTTACAAGCACACAGGCGCATGGCGGAGAGCGCCTAAGGGGGGAGAGGCGAGCGCACCGGGGCGGATTAGACCACTTGCGCTCGGTGCGCAAACAGCCGAGTCCTGAGAGCCGCGGGCGGGGGAGGAAGGAAGCGCTTGGAGCCATCGCCAAAAGCGCGCGGAGCGCGCAAAAAGGCTTTTCAACACCCCACCCGGTTCGATATACAAGCGAACCCTCGCTTTCAGAGGTGAGAACCGCCTATATACAGCATAAAAAAGCGGCCCCTTTCGGGGCCGCTTCGGAACTGCATTTGGGCCGGACGAACGGGCCAATTCGGCCCCTCCCCTACCCCGTCCTCCTGGGCTGTGAGGCGAAAAAACTCGCCTTTGTGACCTTCGCCTCCATGCCGGAGAGTATGCACTTTGTCGGGCACCTCTTGATTGACTCGTCGGTCTGGGGGGCGAGCGCGTAATCGACGACGGCGAGGTTGTCCTTCACAGCTATGCCGCCTGTAACCGAGCAGTCCTTTACGCAGAGGCCGCAGGCTATGCACGAGACCTTGCAGACCTTCTTTGCGTGCGCGCCCTTGTCCCTGGACTTGCAGTAGACGAAAAGCGTATGGTCCTCGGGGTGCATCTCTATGATATCGCGGGGACAGGCCCTGGCGCACGCGCCGCACCCTACGCACTTGTCATGGAACACCACGGGCAGGCCGTTGTCGTCCATGGCCATCGCGTCGAACTTGCAGGCCTCCACGCACTCGCCGTATCCCAAACACCCGTAGGTACAGCTCTTGTCTCCGCCAGTAAGATTGGCGGCGGTACAGGAGACCTCTCCGCGGTAGGAGGCGCGCCTCTCGGCCTCTGCGTTCCCGCCCTTGCAGAGTACGACGGCGAGTGTCCTCTTGTGGCCCATGTGCTCCATGCCGAGGACCTCGGCGAGCTTCTTCGCGGTGTCGGATCCGCCGGCGACGCACGAGTTAGGCGGCGCATCGCCTTTCAAGAGCGCCTCGGCGAGCATCCTGCAACCGGGGAACCCGCACCCGCCGCAGTTGGTGTTCGGGAGTATCCCGCAGATCGCCTCGACCATCGGGTCTTCCTCGACCTTGAGCTTCTTATCCGCATACGCGAGGAAGCCCGCGAGCGCGGCGCCTATCCCGCCCATGGAGATGAACGATATGAGGACCATTTCGCCAAGACCAGCCATTGTCTAACCCCTTATAAGGCCCGCGAATCCCATGAACGCGAGGGCCATCATGCCGGCGACGATAAGAGTAATCGAGATACCCTGGAAAGGCTTCGGTATGTCGGCGAACTCGAGCTCTTCCCTGATGCCGGACATCATGAGGATCGCGAGCGTGAAGCCGACGCCGGTAGCGAAGCCGAATATGATGGATTCGATGTAGCTATAACTACGTAAGACCATAAAGAGCGCGAGCCCGAGGACGGCGCAGTTCGTGGTGATGAGCGGGAGATAGATACCGAGCGCCCGGTAGAGCGCGGGGCTCGACTTCCTTATGTACATCTCGACCAATTGCACGAGCGCGGCTATGAGTATGATGAAGGCGACGTACTGGAGGAACGCGACGTTGTATTTGACGAGTATGTATGTGTATACCGGCCAGGTGACAGCGGCGGTAAGCGTCATGACGAAGGTCGTCGCGAGGCCCATGTTGAGCGCGTTCTCGGTCTTGTTGGAGACGCCGACGAACGGACATATCCCGAGGAAATAGGTGAGGACAAAGTTGTTTATGAGGGAGGCCGATATGAATATCATTATGAGCTTCACGGGTCTCTCTCCTTACGCTTTATCCGCCTCGGCGGACTTCCTGCTCGATATGTAATTGACTATGGCTATTAGCGTACCGAATACGAGGAACGCTCCAGCCGGGAGTATCATCACTATCCAGGGCTCAAAGAGGGACGGGGGGATGAGTTTTATGTTGAATAGCGACCCGAAACCGAGTATCTCCCTTATGAAACCCATGGTCATGAGGCTTAAGGTGAAGCCTATGCCTATGCCGAGCGCGTCCGCTATCGACGGCGCTACCGGGTTCTTCTGCGCGAACGCCTCAGCCCTGCCGAGTATGATGCAGTTGACGACTATAAGCGGCACATACGGCCCGAGCGCCTTTGATACCGGCGGAAAGAAGGCCGCGAGGAACATGTCCGCGACGGTCACAAGGAGCGCGATGATGACGACGTATGCCGCGATCCTCACCTGCGGGGCGACATACTTCCTTATAGCGGATATTATGATGTTGGAGCCGAGGAGCACGAAAAGGGTCGCCATGCCCATGGCGAAGCCGTTTATGACAGAGTTCGTGACCGCGAGCGTGGGACAGGTGCCGAGGACCAATCTAAAGGGCGGTATGTCCTGCCAGAGCCCCTTTTTGAACTCGTACCAGAGTGAATAACCGTTATTTTCCGCCATCCGTCGCCTCCTTTGCCTTCACAGTAGCTGAGGCCGGCTTTACCGCCTTCTCGGCATTCATAAGGTCTTCCCTCGTCGGGAAGGATTTAAGCGCCTTCTCTATCGCGTTGTTTATGTTCTTTACGACAGCGTCGGATGAGATGGTAGCGCCGGTTATGGACTGTATCTGGTTCGGCTTCTCGGGCTTCCTGTTCTTTATGTACTCGACCTTCGGCTTTATCTCTATACCCTTGAACTGGTCCTCGAACTCCGGGTTGACTATCCTGTTGCCGAGGCCCGGGGTCTCCAACTGGTCGAGTATCTTTATGCCTTTGAGTTTAAGATAATCGAGGTCGAGCCCGACCATGACGCCGATATTGCCCTGGAACCCGCCGCCGTCCGCCTTGAAGGCGAGGCCGACAGGCTCTCCGGCCTCGTTAAGCCCCTCGTACATCGTGAACTCTTCCTTGCCTATGGTCTTCTTGAGTATCTTATAGTCCCTGGCCTCGGGGAGGACGACGAATATCGCCTCCTTCAATTCCTTTTCCTTGTTCGCCTGTATCATCGGGTCTGCCTTGTAGAAGACAGCCGCGAGTATCACGCCGGAAACCACACCGACGCCGACAAGGTTCATAAACATTTTAGCTACCGGATTCAAGGACCAGAGACCTCCAAAAACTCTTTAAAAAAAACTATTCGGCCTTCGCCTTTATCGCGCCGAAGACCCTCGGCCTCGTGTGCTTGTTAAGAAGCGGCACAAAGGCGTTCATGAATAGTATCGAATACATGACGCCCTCGGGGAGCCCGCCGAAGAGCCTTATTACGACCGCCATTATCCCGCCCGTTATCGCGAATATCCACTGGCCGATATCTGTCGTCGGAGACGTCACCATGTCCGTGACCATGAACCACGCCCCGAGCATCGCGCCACCGGCAAAGAGATGGAAGAGCGGGGACGGGTACTTCGAGGGGTCTATCAGCCAGAATATGCCGGAAAATACCGCCATCGAGCCCAAGTACCCCAACGGGAGCTTCCAGTTTACGTAACCCTTGTAACGGAGGAACAGGCCGCCTATGAGTATCGCTATCGCGGAAGTCTCGCCGAGCGACCCGGCGACGTTCCCGGTAAAGAGGTCGAGGACTGGCGTAAGCTTATGCTCGAACTTCATGAGCGCCAGAGGGGTCGCGGCGGATACCGCGTCTACCGCCTTCTGTACGGTCCGTGGCTCGACCCACGTGGTAGTAAGGACCGGATATGTCGCCATGAGAAAGGCCCTGCCGAGGAGCGCCGGGTTGAATATGTTGAAACCGAGCCCGCCGAAGAGCTGTTTACCGACTCCTATGGCAAAGACCGAGCCGAGTATCGCTCCGAAGACCGGGAAACCCGGCGGGAGCGTCATGGCAAGGAGAATGCCGGTGATGATGGCAGACCCGTCGTAGATCTTTATCGGCCTCTTCATGTACTTCTGGAACGCGTACTCGGTTGCGAGGCAAGCGCCGATGCAGATGGCGTATAAAAGGAGCGCGCGGAAACCGAAGAAGTAGACGGACGCCGCCATAGCCGGGAAGAGCGCGAGCACGACCGTGTGCATTATCTTCGGCACCGACTCGTTATTGAGGAAGTGCGGAGATGACGTTACAAAGAGCCTCTCGCCGCCTGGGCCCGCCGGGGCCTCGGACGCTGATTTGACTTCCGTCTTATCGTTTGTTTTGTCTTCCATGTACTCTCTACTTTTTGTTGTTGTTCGCCTTGGCGGCCGCCCTTTGCGATTCGCGGCGGGAGAAGAACTTGCCCATCCTTATCCACTGGAGGAGCGGCCTCTTGGCCGGGCATACGTAAGAGCAACAGCCGCACTCGATGCAACTCTGCCCGTCAAAGTCCTTGAAGTTGGCGAGCATCTGCTTCAAACCGTAGTCGCCGAGCCTGTAGGGCATGAGACCCATCGGGCAGGCGGTAACGCAACTCGCGCACTTGATGCAGGGGTCGTACTTCTCGGGCTTTATCTTGCCGGAGGCTATGACCGTTATTCCGGAAGTCCCCTTTACGACCGGGACGTTCAAGGTAGACTGGGCGATGCCCATCATAGGGCCGCCGTTCAGGACCTCTTTTTCGCCTTCGCCGGTGATCCCCCCGCAGAGGTTCAATACATCCTCGAAACTCGTCCCTACCCTTACCTTAAGGTTCTTCGGTTCCCTTACGCCGTTGCCGCTCACGGTGACAATCCTTTCGATAAGCGGCTTTTTGTAATTCAAGGCTTCGTATATCGCTACGGCCGTGCCGACGTTGTTTACGACGACGCCCACGTCAAGCGGGAGCTTGCCGACCGGGACCTTCCTGCCGAGCGCGGCCTGTATAAGCATCTTTTCGGCGCCCTGCGGGTACTTGGCCTCCAATACTATTATCTCGATGCCGGTTGCGCCGACCGCCTTTTTGAGCGCGTCTATCGCGTCCGGCTTGTTCTCTTCAATTCCTATGAAGCCCTTGGACGCGCCCGTAGCCCTCATAAGGGCCTTCAAGCCCCAAACGACCTTTCCGGGCTCCTCGGCCATTATCCTGTGGTCGGCTGTAAGGAACGGCTCGCACTCGCAACCGTTCAAAATGACGGCTTCGATGGCCTTGCCTTTGGGCGGAGCGAGCTTTACGGATGTCGGGAAGCCAGCGCCTCCCATGCCGACTATCCCGGCCTCGCGGACAGCCTCCCTGAGGGCCTCAGGCGCAATCGAACCAAGGTCTATTTCCGGACCTGACCATTCCCTGGTCGTCCCGTCGCCCTCGATGACGACGGACAAGACCCTTACACCTCCCGGGTGATTGGCGAGCTCTATATCCTTTACTTTTCCGTTGATGGACGCGTGACAGGGGCAGAGACAAAGGCCTTTACGTCGCCTATCTTCTGCCCTTCGATGACGAGGTCGCCCTTCTTTACAATGGGCTCGCAGACCGCGCCGAGGTGTTGCTGGAGGGGGATGGTTACTGTCTTTGGAAGCGGAGCCGACTCGACCCTTTTAGAGGCCGTAAGCTCCTTATAATAAGAGGGGTGGATCCCTCTGTCGAAGGTCTTGTGTCCCATTTTTATAATCTTAACAAAAAGTCCAGAATTTTTAAAGAGTTATCTGAAAAAGTTAAGACTGCTTCACAATAAAAACGCCGCTATGGTACAAAAAAACCGTCAAGACATAAGAGGGCAGTGTTACTGCACCTGTTGCCCAGACGGTCGACAAGGACTTATTTATTCTTCCGCTCCCCGGTGGTATCCACCTTGATTCCGTCAGTCGCGAAAGATTTTTATTTTTGTGTCGTCATATTAATTTAACGGGCCGTACTTTGTCAAGGGGAAAATATAAAAAATGTGACAGGCCTTAAGGCCTCCCCTTGACGAAGTCCCTTACAAGGAAAAAAAGCGTCAGGAAGACGCCTGCAAGGACGAGTATGGCGCTTAAGCCCGCGATAGGCACGACGGACTCAGCCGCGTTCTGCGCCCCGAGCGCCGGCGTCCTGTAGCCCATAATTATCCACGAGAACGGATAAAAGAACCCCCCTGTGCCGAGGCAGGTCGCCGCGAGCGTCTTCATCTTCTGGGAGGCGGACAAGAACGAGAGGAGGACCGAAACGCTTATGGTCAAGAGGCCCAGTCCCATTGCGTGGAGGTGGCCTCTGGTGAGCCTCTCGTGGGCCTCTTCCATCTCATCTTCTGAGTGGGCGGGGTGCGCTGTATTCGCGTCCCCTTCGGCGTTCATCATTTTGCCGGCAACGGCATCGTGGCCGCCCTGGACATGTCCGCCGGCGGCATGGTCAGCGTGATTGCCCTTGGGGCTTACGACGAACTTCCCCTCAATTGACGAGCGCGCGCTCATCGATAGCGTCCTGTGAATGGATTCGTGCTGGGTCGCGAGGTACATCGCCCAGAATATCCCGAATATGATGCTGAATATCCCGAGTAGCACACCGATGAAGACGGGCCTTATCTGGTTTTTCATAGTCGAGCCTGCTCTCCTTTTTTGACTGCCTTTAAAAATTGTTCTTTTTCCTGACCTCTGCGTCAGGACGGAAATAAAAATGCTCACATATTCGCATATATGCTCCGCCTTTTATTTCCGCCCTTCCTTGACTTCAGAAAAAATACCTAATTTTTGAATAGAGGTAGCCTTTAAATATCGTCAGTCGCGCGGCATCTCTTCGAGGCGGACCGAGATCGACCGAACCTTACCGTCCCGGATGAGCTTTACCGTTATCGTCGCTCCTACCTCTGACGAGTCCATTATCCCGTTGAACTCGTCCATCGATTTCACGGCCCTGCCGTTAAGCGTCGTTATGAGGTCGCCTCCGGCGGCTATGATGACATTCCCGAGCCTTACGTTCCGCGTCGAGCCCTTAAGCCCTGCCCTGTGCGCCGGGGACCCCTTGTAGACGTCGGCTATGAGGACGCCTGCTGAGCCGAGCCCGAGGGGTTCGGCGTCCCTCGCGTCTATCGTTTGCCCGGAGATGCCGAGCCAGGGCCTCCTGACGTAGCCCTTTTCAATAAGCTCAGGGAGTATCTTTTTTACCGTGTTTGCGGGTATGGCGAAGCCTATGCCGATGGAGCCGTTAACAGGGCTGAATATCGCGGTGTTGACGCCGATCAATCTCCCGTCGCTATCAAGGAGCGGGCCGCCGGAGTTGCCCGGGTTTATCGCCGCGTCTGTCTGGATGACATCCCTTATGAGCCTGCCGTTCGTCGCCCGCATAGTCCTTCCGAGCGAGCTTATGATCCCGACTGTGAGCGTCTTGTCCAGCCCGAATGGGTTTCCTATGGCGAGCGCCTTCTGACCAACCTTGAGCCCTGCCGAGTCCCCGAAAGAGACTGGCTTCAACTTGTTCAATGGCCCCTTTATCTTTAAAACCGCTAGGTCGTTTCCCGGGTCGGCCCCGACAGCCACAGCCGCGATCTTCGACCCGTCAAATAGCGTGACCGAGAGCTCCCGCGCCCCGTTGATGACATGGAAGTTTGTGACGATGTGCCCTGCCCTGTCTACTATCACCCCGGAACCGGAACCGGTAGACGGTACGGGGTTATAGAAAAAATCGTATGAGACCGTGGAGCTTACGATATTTACGACAGATTGCGCGGCCTCCTCGTAGACCCTTATGTTCTCGCCCTCGTCAGCCGAGATGCAGAGGGCGGCCTCCGGTCCGAGCGCGAAGAGGGCGATGAGAACGACTGGCAATAGTCTCCGGAGTTTCAGAAACATCTCCCATTTATACAATAAACCGGAGAGGAAGTCCATAAGCGGCAAAGGCCCGACGAAATTGGGTTTAAGAAGAAGATGCAAACTGGTATACTTTTAAAGTTTAAACTTTTCCAAGGGGTTTAAGATGAAAAAGACCGGGGCCGCCATATTACTCGTACTCTCTATCTTGTTTTTATCAACCACCGCCGGGGCGGTCTCGAACTTCAGGAAGCAGTTCGAGGAGAGCTACCGGGCCAACAGGTTCGACGCGCTCGGGTTTCTGGTGCGCACCAATAAGGCGATAATGCCGGAGGAGATAAAGGGGATAATGAAAGAGTCGCTCTCCCCCGAGAAGGGCTACGCCGAAAGGATGGAGTTGCTCGACCTCGCCAGCGCCATGGCCTCGATGTACAAGCACTGGCACAACATCGACGCCCCGGCAAACGAGGTAGAGTCCATCATCAGGGCGGAGATAAAGAAGGAGGAGGCCAGGGTAGCCGAGCTTACCAAGTGGGACAGGTTTGAAAAGACCCTCGGAAACTTCGTCATGAGGGAGAATACCAGGGAGATGGAGGCTCAAGGGCTCGCGCCGGTCGTCTATCCCCACTGGTTTCACCGGCTCTTCTACGAGTGCAAGGCCTGCCATCAGGACATAGTCCAGATGAAGCGCGGGACCAACTCCATAACGCACGCAAGGATGGACGAGGGCAAGGTCTGCGGCGCGTGCCACAACGGCAATACCGCTTTCGCCTCCAACGACAACTGCAAGCGGTGCCACGTCGCCGGGCTCCCGGAGGCGGATAAGCTCGTGGACATAAAGAAGGTCGACGTAAAGGCCGTAAAGGAGGCGGCGGAGAGGATCGGGTCGGTCTTCAACCCGGAGGCGCTACCTAATAAGGCCATCCCTCTCGACAGGTTCGGGAACATTGACTGGACGCTAATGAGGGAGAAAAAGGCGTTCGTGCCGTTAAAATCAGCAGTAGGGGCCGCGCAAAAAGACGAGATACGTGATAACACCATCCTCTTCGAGCCGTCTTTGACCTATATCAAGAAGGTCGTCTTCGACCACAGGACGCACTCCTCGCAGATAAAATGCGCGGTATGCCACCCCGGCATATTCAAGGAAGAGCTCGGAACGAACCCCGTCACGATGACGCAGATGTCGAACGGGAACTTCTGCGGCTACTGCCACGGCAAGGTCTCGTTCAAGTTCGCTGACTGCAACAGGTGCCACACAAGGCCGATAAACGAGGGCGCCGGGTCCGCGATAATAAGAAAACAGAAGTAGCGGGGTGATTTTCATCCCACTTTCATAAATGGGACCGAGGGGGAAAATTTCGAGTCACGAATCAATTGATAAGGGTTCCAGCCTCAAGCTTAAACGCGCCTGAACCCGCTAATCCGTACAGCCTTATAAGATTCTCGAAGCCTAAGACTTGAACCGCCCGGAGGGACACTGTCATTTCCGCATGCTTCAAGCGGGAATCCAGTGTCTGGAAAGAGCGCGTCAAATATTTTTTGGCAAAAGCCCTTTTGCGCGCACTGCGCGCTTTTGGGCATAGGATTCGCTTGCTTTCTTCCTCCTCCACCCGTTCGCTCGCGCTACGCGCTTCGCGTCCAACCTCCTGCGCCTCGCTCACCCCTCCTCCCTTATGCTACGCTCACCATGCCGCCGGGGTTTTTCAGATACAAAACAATGCCGTTGCGTGATATCTCTATCGCGGGTTCAGGTTTGCAGTGGTCTTTCCGGCAAATGCCCTCCGTTCATTCCCCGATTATCTTGACAAGCACCCTCTTCCCCCTCCTCCCGTCGAACTCTCCGTAGAATATCTGCTCCCATGTGCCGAAGTCGAGCCTGCCGTTGGTTACGGCTACGACGACGCCTCTGCCGAGTATCTCCCTTTTCAAGTGCGCGTCCGCGTTATCCTCTCCGGTGTCGTTGTGCCTGTACTCTGCGGTCGGCTCGTGCGGGGCGAGCCTCTCAAGCCACGCCTCCATGTCGCGGTGAAGGCCGGATTCGTAGTCGTTTATGAAGACGGAGGACGTGATGTGCATGGAGTTGACGAGTACGAGCCCTTCCTTAACGCCGCTTTCAACAAGGCACTTCTCGACCTCAAGGGTAATGTTGATAAACCCAGTCCTCGAGGGCACGTTAAAGAAAAGCTCTTTCCTGTAAGACTTCATGGAACTCCTTTAAAGCAGACCCAGCCCCTTGTGCCTGTTTACGATATCTTCCGAGAGCCTCTCGATATCCTCGAAGTCCGTTGCCTTGGGCCTCCCCTTTGCCATGACCGGATCAAGGAACTCGGCCCTGGTCCCTGACATCGCGGAGATTATCTGTTCCGCGGCCTTGCCTCCCCAGCCGTAGGAGCCGATGACGGAAGAGTATTTCACCTTGGGCCGGAGCGCGTTCACCATGAAGGCCGCATGCATGACTAACGGGTGCGCGCCTATGAGTATCGTCGGGGTGCCGAAGACGACAGTCGGCGCGTCCACAAGCGCCATCGCGAGCTTTCCGGCGTCGGTCACGGCGATATTGAACCTGTCGACGAAGACGCCCCTTTCGACGAGCGCGTCCGTAAGACGCTCGACGAGCGCTTCAGTAGACCCGTGCATCGTCGCATATGGAATGACTACCGTGTTGGAGAGCTTGTCGGAGACCCACTCCCTGTGGGAGTCGATTATGCGCGCGGGGTCCCTGTGGACGGGCCCGTGGCTCGGGGCGATTATCTCTATCCTAAATTTTTCGAACCTCTCCATGTGCTTTTTTATCGTCGCCCTGAACGGCATCATCACTTCCGCGTAATACCTCTTAGACGCCTCGCGTACCCTGGCAAAGTCCTCCACGTATATATTGGACGAGGCGAGGTGCGAGCCGAAGAGGTCGCAGGTGAAGAGTATCGCGTCCTCTCTGAGATAAATCGACATCGTCTCGGGCCAATGTATCCAAGGGGTGTGCAGGAACTCAAGCGTCTTTCCGCCGAGGTCGAGGGTTTCGTTGTCGGCGACGGTCGTAATAGCCTCCGGAGAGAGCTCCAGGAGGTCTGTCAGGAACTCCTTGCCCTTCGGGGTCGAGAGGACCTTTGCCTCCGGAAATTTCTTGAGGACCGACGGGATAGTCCCGGAGTGGTCCTGCTCCGCGTGCTGGGCGATTATATAGTCGAGGGTCTCAAGCGAGTCGAGGAAGGTAAGGAGCGTCTTAGCCTTCGTCGGGTCAACCGTGTCAATAAGGGCCGTCTTGTCCCTGCCCTTTACGATATAGGCGTTGTAGCTCGTCCCGTCGGGCAAAGGTATGAGGGAGTCGAAGAGCCTCCTGTCCCAGTCCTCTGCCCCGGCCCAGTAAACGCCTTCCTTTATTTTTTTGGGTTCCATATCGCTGTCCTTCCTAAACGCGCAGGTTGAGGTGCGTATGTGTCAATGAACCGTAATGTCTATCGTTGGGTTCTTCCGTTTTTTTTATTACCGCACAACTTCCGGCTTCAACGCGGCTCAGAGCTCCCTCTTGAAGGCCGCCGTGCCGGCGATGACGGCGAGGACCGCAAATACCGCGAGAAAGGCCATATCGCCCTTAACCGCCCCAAAACCGGCCCCCTTGAACATGAGGGCGCGGAGCGCATGCACCGAGTATGTCTCCGGGTTGACTACCGCAAAGGCCTTCAACCAGGCAGGGAAAGACTCGGTCGGGTATATCGCCCCGCTCGGGAAGAAGAAAATGACGTTCATGAAGCCGCCGAGTATGCCGACTATCCTCGGGTGGTTCAAGCGCCCCATTATGACGAACATGAGCCCCTGGAGCCCGAGCGTGGAGAGCACGATGACAGCGAGCATAAGCAGGAAACCATCGACGGTCAGGAGCCTCCAGAGGTAAATGCCGGATATGAGGGAGCTGAAAAAAAGGACGACGACCGCTATTATCGTCGTTATGAGGAGACCGCTCGCTACAAGCCCCACGACGATATCGCTCTTGGTAAGCGGGGTCAGGAAGTAGCTCTCCTCGACGCCTAAAAAACGGTCCATCACGATATTAAAGGCGCCGGTCGTCATGGCGCCTAAAAAAATAGCCATGATGACGACCCCCGGGATGAGCGTCTGATCGTAGTCTATTTTCCTATAGATTTCTATGGGCCTCAGGCGCGCTCCGGCCCTCTCCTCCCTGATGCCTACGAACTCCATGCCGGGTTCTGATACGGCCCGCGCGATTGCCGACTGCACGGTTGCGGCGGCTATCGTCTCGGCGTTGTCGAGGAATAGCCCTATCTCCGCAAGCGAACCCCTGGCGAGGTCCCTGCTGAATCCCGGAGGGATGATGACGACCCCTTTGAAGACGCCTTCCCTCAGCCCCTCCATCGCAAAGCCCTGGGACGAGACCTTTATGACTTCCACTGTCCGCGGGCCGGCCTCCAACGCGCTCAGGCGCTCCATCACCCCTTCAGCGCCGGGGCCGTTGTCCTGGTCTACAACGGCAACAGGCAGGCGCTTAAGCTCGCCCTGGAAGGAGTTCCCGAGTATGACGAGGTAGATGACCGGCATAAGGACGCTCATCGCCACGACGAGCGGGTTCCTTATGAATTTTCTCAGGTCTCTCTCGAATATGGCTTTGAAACGGTTCATATCTTTTCGTTATAAGGCTACCTCTAAAAATAACAATCTTTAGAGATAGCCTTAAGTCATTTACCCCACTGCCTCGGCACGCCCGCCCCCAGGAGGAAACTGACCTTCCGCGCCTCCTCCTCCCTTATGGGTCGTCCGGTGAAGTGTATGAATACGTCTTCGAGGGTCTGCTCCTTTAAAGTCACCCTCGTGACCTTCGCGTTCATCGCACGGAGCTTATCCACGAGCTCGGGTATGGCGTTCGCGCCGTTGTCGACCGAGATGATAAGAGTTCCCTCGTTCACCGCGACGGAGCCGACCGACTGGTGGGCCGAGACCGCCTCCCGCGCCTTTGCCATGTCGATATTGGAGACCGTAAGCTCCATGGTGTCCTTCTGCGGGATGGCCTTTTTAAGCCCCTCTACCGTATCGAGCGCCACTATCCGCCCGTAGTCGATTATGGCGACGTGGTCTGAAAGATACTCGGCCTCTTCCATGTAGTGGGTCGTAAGGAGTATGGTGAGATTGTCGCCCTTCCTGAACTTCTCCAAAAGCTCCCATACGACGCGCCTCGACTGCGGGTCGAGGCCTATGGTAGGCTCATCCAGTATGAGTATCGAGGGCCTGTGCACGAGGCCGCGCGCTATCTCGAGCCTCCTCCTCATGCCGCCGGAGTATGTGGCGATCAAGTCGCCGGCGCGCTCCCGGAGCCCGACCATCGAGAGGAGTTCGTCCGTCCTCTCTCGCCTCTCCTTTTTCCCCATGCCGTAGAAGCGGGCGTAGATGTCCATTATCTCAAGGCCCGTAAGGTCAAGGTCGCTCGTCATCGCCTGAGGGACGACCCCTATCGCGCTACGGACGCCCGCCTTCTCCTTCAAGACGTCGAACCCGGCTACCTTTGCCATGCCGCTCGTAGGCCTTATAAGAGTCGTCAGTATCCTGATGAGCGTCGTCTTCCCCGCGCCGTTCGGCCCGAGCAGCCCGAAGCAGTCGCCCTCGGGGATATTAAGCGTTACCCCGTCAAGGGCAGTGAGGCGGCCGTATTTTTTTACAAGGTTTTCAGTCTCTATCGCGTACATTCGCCTGCTCGGTCGATATACTAACGTCTACCGTCATCCCGGGCTTAAGCGAGCCGAAGTGGCCCGCTACCGATACCTTTACCCTGAAGGTCTTGATGTCGGGCCTGCCCCTTGTAACGTCCCTTTGCGTGGCGAAAGACCCGACCTCGCCGATCTCGACGACCTTCCCGTAGTAGGACGCGCCTCCGGGAAGCGCGACCTTCGCGGTCGCGCCGAGCTTGATCCTCTGGATGCCGCTCTCCTCTATATCAACCCTCGCCCAGAGGTTCGCCAGATCGTCTATGGTATAAATCGGGGCCCCTGGGGCCGCGAACTCCCCGGCCTCGAACGCCCTGTATACTATAACACCGTTTATCGGCGACGTTATAACGGTATCATCGAGGACGGCGAGTAGCGCCTTCAGCTCTGCATCGGCCTCTGCCTTCCTGGATTCGGCGGAATTTATCCTCGCGCGCGCCGCCTTTATGTTGACCTCGGAGTTCTTCAATGTTGCCTGGGAGCTACGGTAGCGCGCCCTTGCGGTAGAAAGCACCGCGCTCGCGGATGCGTTCGCCGCCTCCGCCGCGTCCATTTCCTTCTTCGCCATGTACCCGTCCTTGAATAACCCCCTCGCCCTCTCGACGTTCTCCTTCGCTTCATTCAGAAGGGCGAGGGCGCGTTCAACCTCGGCCTTCGTCGCCTCGGAATCGAAGAGCGCCGATTCATTCTGGGCGAATGCGTTCTCGAGCGCGACCTTCGCCTCTGTTATACCGCTCTCCGCGCCAGTCAAAGCCGCCCCCTTCTCCTCTACCCTCGCCTTTATCTCGGCCGAATCAAGCCTTATCGCGGTATCCCCGGCGTTTATCGCGTCCCCTTCCTTACAGCAGAGCCATCCGATCCTCCCTGCTGTCTTGGGGGAGAGCTCAACTTCAGTCGCCTCCATGACGCCGGTCGTTGATACGAGATTTTCAGGCGGCCTGTGCCTTGTCCTTAAAAACACGCCTGTCGCAACGGCGATTGCGAGGAGTGCGAGGGCGAGAAAAAGCTTTTTGCGCTTTGGCATCAATGCTCCTTGATGGTTCGTTGATTTCAGCATAGCAGAAGAGGAGGGCTTTTTCCACGGGACTTGCAAGGGGAAAAGTTTTTGGGCTTGATGCGGGATGCCAAAACAGAATGGTCGGGCTTCGCTACGCGGAGCCCAACCATTGAACGACGCGGATGGCCGACATGTATCGGAAAAGTTTTTGGGATGGGAGTCAAGAGAACGACGGCATTTTGGGCGGGCAAGAAATAAAAAAACCTCCGCCGCCGATAATCTTAAAGCATTTAGCGGAAGCGGAGGTCTGTGATTTTTTTTCACATACGGTGATAATGCCCCGGCCTTCAAATGACCATGCCGGCACGAGACAAGACTGCGCACCGCATTTCGCGGCGCAGGCGACGCCTACTCCATGAAGGTCACATTCGTGACTATTACGCCCTGGACGTCGAGCGTGCCTTCCTGTGCCGCCTGTATGGAAGCCGTGTCCCACTCCCCGCCGTCCTGCCGCCACATGCCGTTGCAGACTATGGTCTCCCCTGCCTTAATGATCTCAAGTGGCGGCTTTTTTGTCCTGTACCTGGGCATGAGGAGGATGCTCGTAAAGGCCGCGGCCCCCTCGAACGGCACCGGGCTTGCGCTCTTTACCACGAACCAGTGCTCGGTTATCTGTTCATTCCTCTTGTCTTCCTTGAGGGCCCTTACCAACGGGTCGAAGTCAAAGGAGCGGGACCCTTCGAGCCCCTCTACCACTGTCCCTATGATGACGTTGGTCTTGTCCCCTGCGTCAAAGTTCCTGGGCTGACCGACAACTAACTTGAGCTTCATGCTGTACTCCCCTTCTTACTTTTCTGTAATAATCTTTTATGATAGCAATATACCTGCATTCAGACAAGAAAATTATGAGAACGATCGGTTGTAGGTATACGGGTAAAAATAGCGCAGGTGTAAGAACCGGCCAATGGGTGTTGAAAATCGGGCCTTATCTTTAGGATGATGGTACGTGGGGATGGGCCGCTGTAAATATCTCATTAGGGCTTGACTCTTTGGTTTCAATGATGTATTATTTTAATTCCGCGCCCTGGAAAAGCTGTTTTTTCTTTATTATTCAGGTAGTTAGGCGGGCGTAATTCAGTGGCAGAATGGAAGCTTCCCAAGCTTCATACGAGGGTTCGATTCCCTCCGCCCGCTCCAGAAATATAAAAAACCCCGCCGTAAAAAGGCGGGGTTTTTGTTTTGAGAGCTTAACATATCCCCTATGATTCCAATACCAATTTTGGCCCTGCGCCGGGCAGTCGGGAAAAAGAGCAATTTTCAGTAGCAGATCGTCTGGTTCTCCGGGTCCCTTTTAATAATCGTATCGATCTGCGCCTTGTGTATCCACCCTATGGCCCCGCCCTGCTCGTCAGTGACCTTTATCCTGTAATAGTCCTCCGACTTCTCCAGTATCTGCACCTGCGCGTTCGGCATTACCTTGCCTACGACCGTTATCGTCGCAGGGGATTCCCATACCTTTATCTCGACCCTCCCCTGTGACCAGCGGTACTCGCTCTTGAAGTGGTCGAGGTCATGGAGGATGGCGTGCTCCTTGCAATCCTCCGCTAATGCCTCACCGGAGAAGATGAGGAATAAAACCAGCGCTATCATTTGCATAGTTATTATCTCGTCAGTTTCTCAATGAAACTTTAAGGGGAAATGGCTGTTTTTCAAAAGCTTTTCCAGCATGGATATTCAGACGCCCCTTTATTCAAAGGGTTTACGCCTCATGGTGGCTGAAAAAGCGCCTATATTCGAATAGTTACATCAACGTATTCGCCGCGCCAACAACGCCCCTGCCTTGCGGGCAGGGGCGCGCTCTGATATACTCATACGGCTTGTAAAAACAGCCTTTCGGAGGGTTGCATGGGTCTTGACCTCAAAAACCTCATAGGCGGCAGATGGCAGGACGCCGAATCGGGTGATAAACTTGATTCCATAAACCCGGCGAACGGGGAGGTCGTGGGGACGGCGCCGTCCTCCGGAACGATAGACGTGGATAAGGCTGTGGAGGCCGCGAGAAGGGCCTTCAAAAAATGGCGGCTCACGCCGGCCCCGAAGCGGGGAGAAATACTCTTCAGGGCCGCCGAGCTTCTCGTTAAGCACAAGGAAGAGCTCGGCAGGCTTGTAACCCGCGAAATGGGTAAGGTCCTCCCCGAAGGGCGTGGCGACGTGCAGGAGGCGATAGACATGGCCTTTTACATGGCCGGCGAGGGCAGGAGGCTCTCGGGCGAGACGGTCTACTCGGAGCTCCCGGGCAAGGACTGCAAGAGTATCCGGGTCCCGATAGGCGTCTTCGCTCTAATCACTCCGTGGAACTTCCCGACTGCCATTCCGGCGTGGAAGATACTCCCGGCTCTCATATCCGGCAACACGGTGGTATTCAAGCCTTCGAGTTATACGCCCCTCTCAGCCGGGAGGCTCGTCGAGCTGATAGTCGAGGCGGGCATACCCGAGGGGGTAGTAAACGTCGTCCACGGCACCGGGGACAGGATAGGCGAGCGCCTCGCGACCCACCCCGGAGTGGACGGCGTATCGTTTACCGGCTCTACGTCCGTGGGCGCAAGGCTCGCCCGGCTATGTAGCGGCCTGGACAAGGAAATATCCTGCGAGATGGGCGGCAAGAACCCGATAATCGTCATGGATGACGCCAGGGTCGACCTCGCCATCGAAGGCGCTCTCTGGGGCGGGTTCGGGACCTCGGGGCAGAGGTGCACCGCCGCGAGCAGGGTCATAATCCACAAAAAAGTATACGACGAGTTCCTTGAGAGGTTCACGAATGCCGCGAAAAAACTCAAACCTGGCGACGGCCTCGACCCCGCGACCCACATGGGGCCTCTCATAAACGAATCCCAGATGAATAAGGTCCTCGACTATATAGAAATAGGCAAAAAGGAGGGGGCGCGGCTCGCAACAGGCGGCAGGAGGCTCATTGAGGGCCCTCTCTCAAAGGGCTTCTTCATCGAGCCGACGATATTCGAAGCAAAGCCGGAGATGCGCATAGCGAGGGAGGAGATATTCGGTCCGGTCGTCTCGCTCCTCAAGGCCGATGGGCTTGAAGACGCCATAGATATCGCCAACGACGTCGATTACGGGCTCTCTGCTTCCATTTACACGCAGGATGTGAACAACACGGCGATAGCGGAAAGAGACCTGGAGGCCGGGCTCGTCTACATAAACGCGCCGACGATAGGGGCCGAGATACAGCTCCCGTTCGGGGGCACGAAAAAGAGCGGGCTCGGGAGGAAAGAGGCCGGCGGAAGTGGCGGCGCCCTCGACATGTTCACGAAGTGGAAGGTCGTATACAGGGACTTTAGCGGTCGGTTGCAGAGGGCGCAGATAGATAAAGACTGAACACCAGCCGGACTGAAACTTCCGCTGTAAATCCGCTGACCTTTCTGATATAATCCTTTCCCCCGAAGTCTGTTCGCACATTCCGTTCAAGGAGGATTTGACAATATGGATCCGGTTCATTTCACTGGCAAAGAGGTCCTCGACATGGCCGTAAAGATCGAGGAAAACGGGTTGAAGTTCTACACCGACGCGGGAAAGACAGCCAAAGACAAGGATGTGAAGGCGCTCTTCAAGGCCCTCGCCGAGGATGAAGGCCGCCATATACGGGTATTCCAGGACCTGAAAAAACTCCTTGGAGAGACGGAGAACGCCGAGCCCTTTGACGAGGAGACGGAATCCTATCTCAGGGCCTTTGCCGATACCGAGGTATTCACTTCGCTCGAAGGCGGAAAAAAACTCGGCAAAGAGGTCTCAGGCGAGGCCGAGGCCATCGACTACGCCATAGGCATGGAGAAGGACTCCATCCTCTTCTACTACGAGATACTGAAGATGATAAGGGAGAAGGACAAGGCGGTGGTAGACAGTCTTATCGACCAGGAAAAAGACCACCTGAAAAGGCTTACCGGACTCAGGGCCGGGCTCTAAACACCCTCTCATAAGGAGTCGCTTGTGAACGATACCCAGTATGTAAAGACCTACTCATGCCCGACCTGCAACGCGACAGCGAGCGGCAGGGGGCACCTGTGCCACCCGCGCAGGGAAAATCTCCCGTTCACCTGCGAGTTCTGCGGAAAGTCGGCGGAGGACCCGAGACACGTCTGCACGCCGATGCTTGACAAGATCGAATACACCTGCAGGAAGTGCGGCAGGCTCGCCATCTACGATTCGCTCCTCTGCGACCCGGTCCAGATAGACGGCGAATGACGGGATATTTACAAGAATGTCAAAACGGGTAATAAGGGACGCCGGAAAATACATCTCCCCTGCCCTCGTCTTCCACTCGGACATAGTCGTAAGGAAGGCGAAGGGCATATACGTCGAAGGCGAGGACGGGAGGGTATTCATGGACTTCACCTCCGGGCTCGCCACCGCTAACCTCGGCCACTCGCCGACCGAGGTCATCAAGGCCGCGCGCGCTCAGATGGACAGGCTTGTCCATTCCGGGTGCATATTCTATTACGAGAGCGAGGTCGAGCTCGCAAAGAGGCTTAAAAAAATCACCCCGCGCGGGATCGACATGTTCTTCTTCTCGAACAGCGGGGCAGAGGCGGTCGAGGGCGCGATAAAACTCGCGAGATTTTATACGGGGAGACAGGGGATCCTCGCCTTCATGGGCGGCTTCCACGGCAGGACCTTGGGGGCGTTGACGCTCACCGCTTCGGCCGTAAAATACAGAAAAAAGTATCACCCGCTCCTCCCCTCCGTCTACCACTCCCCATACCCCTACTGTTACAGATGCCCTATGGGGCAGAGGGTCGAGACCTGCTCAATCGACTGTATTGAGTATCTTGAGCGCGTATTCAAGTACCAGATTTCACCCGACGAAGTCGCCTGCGCCGTAATCGAACCGGTCCTCGGAGAGGGCGGCTACATCGCGCCCCCGATGAAGTTCATGAAGAGGCTGAAAGACATCTGCCGGAGGGAAGGCATACTCATCGTGGCGGACGAGGTACAGACCGGCTTCGGCAGGACCGGCAGATGGTTCGCATCAGACCACTTTGATCTCGACCCGGACATAATCACGCTCGGCAAGGGCATAGCCTCCGGGTTCCCCTTGAGCGCGTTAGGGGCGAGGCGGTCAATCATGTCGAAATGGACACCAGGCGCGCATGGCACGACCTTCGGCGGCAACCCGGTCTCATGCGCCGCGGCATGCGCGACGATAGACAAGACAGAAAGGGACAAAGTCCTTCTGAACGCGCAAGAGACGGGGGCGCACGCGCTTAAGCGCCTCCGCGCCCTTAAAGAAATGCGCCGCTCCATAGGCGACGTCCGCGGCCTCGGCCTCATGATAGGCGTTGAGTTCATAAAAAAAGACGGCTCGCCCGACAAGGAGGAGACCGCGCGTGTCATAAAGAAGTGCCTTAAGGCCGGGCTCGTCCTTATTGAGTGCGGTGTGGACAAGAACGTCATCCGCATCATGCCCCCGCTTACGGTAACCGTCCGGGAGATGAAAAAGGCCCTCGACATATTTGAGGAGGCCGTTGTTTGAAAGGCACGCAGAAGCCCTTTGTCGTAATCGTCTCCATAGCCGCCCTTGTAGTATTTTTCCTCCAGCTCGACTGGCTCGTCACGGGAAGGGTCCCGAGGATACCGTCGATACAGGCGACCGCGCAGTTCTTCAGCTTCGTCGGGGACGGCGCATTTCTCCTCAGCATCGCCGCCCTTCTATTCCTCTCAGGCTATTTTTCCAAAAAAACCGGGCTTAGGGATAGCGGCAGGGACAGCGCCTTTGCCGTTGCCTTAGGCGGCGTTGTTGTCCACATCTTGAAGGCGGCCTTCGAGCGGCCGCGCATAGCGCACGGCGGGGCGGACTCGGTCGCGCGCCTGCTTGAGGCCTCCTCTCTCTTCGACCTTACCGGCAAATACAACTCGTTCCCCTCGGGCCACGCCACAGCCGCCTTCGCAGTCGCATACGTCCTTTCGAAGAGATACCCGCGCCTGGCAGTCCCCCTCTATATTACCGCGATGCTGGTATCAGGCGCCCGGGTATGGCTCGGCTCGCATTACCCGACGGACGTCCTTGCCGGGGCGTTCCTCGGCATCTCGGCCGGATACCTCGTCGTGACGAGGACAAGGGCGCGTGAGAAGTGGCTCATCGCGGGTCTCGGGCTCCTCGTCATATTTATCTCCTTTTTCAAGACCGGCGGCTTCCTCCTCTTCGACGTCGACGAGGCGGTGTTTTCAGAGGCGTCCAGAGAGATGCTCGAAACAGTAGACTTCATAACGCCCACGTACAACTACGAGCCGAGGTTTGATAAACCCATACTCATCTACTGGTTCATGACCGTTGCCTTCAAGCTCTTCGGCGTGACGGAATTCGCGGCAAGGTTCACGTCATCCATATTCGGCGTATTCCTCTCTTTCATGACATTCCTCTTCGTGCGGCGGCTGAAGGGCGCACTCGCGGCGGCTTTCGCAACACTCGCTCTCGTGCTCAATATCGAGTTCTTCATATACAGCCACTCGGCGGTGACGGACATGACGCTCGCGTTTTTCATTGCCGCCGCGCTCTTTTCCTTCTACCTCGCCGCAAGCGAGGGGGACGGGCGTTTCCGCGTCTTTTTCTGGATAGCCTCGGCCCTCGCTGTATTGACGAAGGGCGCCGTAGGCCTGCTCTTCCCATGCGCTATCGCCATCATTTACCTCCTGCTACGAGGTGAGCTCAAGCGCGCGAAGGAGTTCGTCAAGCCCTCTCATATCGGCGTCTTCCTCCTAATCGCCGGGCCGTGGTTCATAGTCGAGTTCGCTGTAAACGGCTGGGACTTCTTCAACGCCTTCATAGTGAAGCACCACATTCAAAGGTACTCCGACGTTATATCGAGCCACGGCGGGCCGTTCTATTATTACTTCGGGGTGCTCCTGGCGGCCTTCTTCCCGTGGGTGGCGATGTTGCCGACTTCCATCTACTGGGGCTTCAAGGAGAGGCTTAAGTCTGAAAAATCACTCAACCTCTTCCTATCGGTCTGGTTCGTCTTCGTCCTCGTCTTTTTTTCGATAGCCAGGACCAAGCTCCCCAACTACATATTCCCGCTCTTCCCGGCGGCGGGGATACTCGCGGGGCTGAAAGTAGCGGACCTCGCGGAGGGCAAGGGGATGAAGATAAGCGCCTACCTCCTTATCATCATCTCCGCCCTCTTTTCGGCCGCGCTCCTCGCCCTGCCCGCGATGGGTATCAAAATGGACGTCCAGCTCCCCGATTGGCACTTCTACTTCCTCGGGATGCTCTTCCTCGCGATCGCCGCGCTCGGGGCCCTCTCTCTCGTAAAGCCCATGCGGGCGTTCATCGCCATAGCAGGGGGCGCGGCGGCGCTCATAATATTCCTGCGCATCTACGCCATGCCGCCCCTGAACTCGCACCTCCAGAAGACCTTATATGACTACGCGAGGTACTCGCGCGTCCTTGATAAGGAGGCGACTGTAGCGGCCTACGGCATAAACAAGCCGTCTCTCGCCTTTTACGCGAGGAGAAGGGTGGAGAAACTTGAAAAGGAAACCGTCTGCAACATAAAGGAGTACGTTAAAAAAGGAGATATACTTGTAATTACAACGCCGAGGGCGTACGAGGGGGTCGATGAGTTCAAGTCCCTCGACGTGCTCGTTTCAAGGCCCGATTACATCCTCATCGGCAGGGTCTCTACCAGGCTCCCGCGGTTCGAGTAACCGCCTCACCCAAACAATAGCGAGGTCCTGTGAGAAAAAGGGTCATCATAATGGGCGCGGCAGGGAGGGACTTTCACAACTTCAACATGCGCTTCAGGAACGACCCGTCGAGCGAGGTCGTCGCCTTCACGGCCGCGCAGATACCGTTCATCGGCGGCCGCGTTTACCCGCCTCCCCTCTCAGGTCCGCTATACCCTGACGGCATCCGCATCCACCTCGAAGACGAGCTGGCGCGCCTCATAATTGATCTTAAGGCCGACGAGGTGGTCTTCTCGTACAGCGACCTCTCCCACGAAGACGTCATGCACAGGGCCTCCCTCGTAGTCTCCCTCGGCGCGGACTTCCGCCTGCTCGGGGCGGAGCCTACGATGCTCTCGTCCATTAGGCCCGTCATCTCGGTATGCGCCGTAAGGACAGGCTCGGGAAAGAGCGGCGTCACGAGGTTCGCCGCACGGACTTTAAAAGAGCTGGGGAAAAAGGTGGTGGTCATCCGCCACCCCATGCCCTACGGCGACCTCGCGAGACAAAAGGCGCAGAGGTTCGCCACCCGCGACGACATGAAAAGGGCGGATTGCACTGTAGAGGAGATGGAGGAGTACGAGCCGCTTATCTCCGACAACGTAACCGTCTTTGCCGGTGTCGACTACGCCGAGATATTATCAAACGCTGAAAAAGAGGCGGACGTAATAATATGGGACGGCGGCAACAACGACCTGCCGTTCATAAGGCCGGACCTCGAAATAGTCGTAGCAGACCCGCTCCGTCCAGGGCACGAGGTCGCGTACTTTCCCGGAGAGGCGAACGCGAGGAGAGCCGACTGCCTTATCATAAACAAGGCCGACTCGGCCGGCGTAGAGGCGATACGGATGGTGGAGGCGAACCTCCGTTCTCTCAACCCAGGCGCGCGGATAATAAAGACCGCCTCCGCTGTGAAGGCCGACCCGTCGATAGCCGGAAAGCGCGTACTCGTTATCGAGGACGGGCCTACGCTTACGCACGGCGGCATGGACTATGGCGCCGGCGTCTGGGCCGCGCGAACCTACGGCGCTCACCCGGTGGACGTGCGCCCGTTTGCCGTCGGGTCGATCAAGGAGACCCTCAAAAAATACCCGAGGCTTACGACACTCCTCCCCGCGATCGGGTACTCGAAGGAGCAGGTCCAGGACCTCGAAGAAACGGTCAACAATACCCCTTGCGACCTCGTGCTTGTCGCCACCCCTGCAGACCTCTCCAGGATAATCAATATCAAAAGACCGTTTCTGCGCGTGGAATACGAGGTGAAGGACATGGAGAAAGACGGGCTCGAAGATTTGATAAAAGGCTTCGTCAAGGGCCTATGAAGGGCCTTCTCTTCCTCTTCGCCAAACGCTACATCGCGGGGACTGAAAGGTCTGACGCGATAGACGCGGCGCGAAGGCTCAACTCATCAGGCATCCTTTCCGCCATCGACCACCTCGGGGAGAACATAAAGACAAAGGAAGAGGCAGAAGAAACAGTAACCGAATATCTCTCGCTCCTCGATGGAATAAAGGAGTCCGGCGTAAACGCCGTTGTATCCCTGAAGCTCACCCACCTGGGCCTCGACATATCAGAGGCGCTCGCAGAGACAAACGCCGCCGTTGTGATCGAGCGCGCCCTTCAATATGACAACACAGTCTGGTTCGACATGGAGTCCTCGGCTTACACGCAAAGAACGATGGATGCCTGCATAAGGCTCCGTGGCCGTTTCCCGAATATCGGGATTGCGATCCAGAGCTGTCTCAAACGGAGCGAGGCGGACGTAAAGCTCCTCATATCGAAAGGGGCTTCCGTGAGACTGGTCAAGGGCGCGTACAAGGAGCCGCCCGATATAGCGTTCAAAAACAAAAAGGATGTTGATAAGAATTTCGAGCGTCTCATGAAACAGCTTCTCCTCTCAGGGAACATGACCGCCATAGCCACGCACGACGAAAAAATTATAAACGAGACGAAGAGGTTCGCCGATGAAAAGAAAATACCGCGAAGCTCCTTCGAGTTCGAGATGCTTTTGGGGATTAAACGGTCTCTACAGAGGAACCTTGCCGAAGAGGGCTACCAGGTCAGGACCTACATCCCTTACGGGAAGGACTGGTTGCCGTATACGATAAGGAGGCTAAGAGAAAGGAAGGAAAATATTTATTTTGTGGTGAGGAATTTGTTTGATTAACAGACTTACAGGAAAAATAGGCGGGGCTGGAAAGCCCCGCCTAT
>JACREU010000039.1 GCA_016212705.1 Deltaproteobacteria bacterium | reverse complement strand
TTCGCTCCCTTCGCCCTCTCCTGCCCACGCGCTCGCCTCCCCTGAGCGCGCTTTGCGCGTCTATCCTCCTCCGGCTCGCGCGTCTCTTCCTCCCTTAAGGTCGCTCACCCCATGCCTGTTTTTTTTGAAAAACAAAAAAAATTTGTCCTGGCTATGACCGCTCGCACGCCGAAGGCGCCCTGAACTCGCAGGCCTGTTCCTCGTACTGGACGAGTTCTTTAATAGTCGCGTTCTCGCCGCAGAGCGCGCACTCGGGGTCCTTCCTGACCTTAACCTTCCTGAAGGCCATCTTGAGGGCGTCGAATATCAGTAGGTGCCCAGCAAGGGAGTCCCCTATGCCGAGTATCTCCTTTACGGTCTCTACCGCCTGAAGAACGCCTATGACGCCCGCGAGCGCCCCAAGGACGCCGGCCTCCTGACAGCTCGGGACAAGGCCCTTCGGAGGCGGCTCGGGATACAGGCACCTGTAACACGGCAGACCCTTCGCCGGCTTGAATACCGCGACCTGTCCGTCGAACCTGAACATCGAGCCTGAGACGAGCGTCTTTTGCTCGAAGAACGCGGCGTCGTTCATGAGGAACCGCGTCGGGAAGTTGTCGCTACCGTCGAGCACGACGTCGTAGTCGCGGATTATCTCCCTGATGTTATCGACGGTAAGCCTGCCGTGGTGGGCGACGACATTAACGTCGGGGTTAAGGGCGTTTATCGTTTCTTTAGCCGATAAGACCTTGGGTTTGCCGATCCTCTCGGTATTGTGTATGACCTGCCTCTGGAGGTTGCTCAAATCCACGCAGTCGCCGTCGGCGATGCCTATGGTGCCCACGCCCGCCGCGGCAAGATAAAGCAGAGACGGGGAGCCGAGCCCTCCGGCGCCGAGGACAAAGACCCTGCCCTTCAAGAGCTTCGCCTGCCCCTTGCCGCCGACCTCGGGGAGTATTATGTGCCTTGAGTACCTTTCTATCTGCTCTTCTGTGAAATCCATACGGCTTTGCAACCCTCCTCGCGCTTATCTTTTCAAGTGTCCTTGCATGCCAACAAAAAAACAGGGATAAAAAGAAGCCCCTTTGGAAAAGGGGCAATGGTTCCGCGTTCGATGGAATCCTTCGGTTTTGCCGGTCCTAAAAAGGGATGATCTTAAGGCCCTACTCGGATATCTTTATCTTCTCTTCCTTGAACGCCTCGTTCTCGTCGTGGAATATCCACGATTTAACCGATACGTCCTTGCCTCCGTTCACCGAGGCTATCATGTAGGAGTACCCGGCCTGCCCCCACTCCCTGTCGGTCGCCGAGGGCTTGTCCGGGTGGTCGGGGTGCGAATGATAAAAACCGACTATCTCCGCGCCCTGGGCCTTGGCCTCCTTGTCCATGAGGAATATCTCGCGGGGGTCGATGATGTAGCGGTCCTGCGACCTTTCCTTGTTCGTGTTGACGGTCGGGTGGATATAGAGGACGCACCTGACCCTCATCGTCGCGCCTATGAGTATGCCGCAACACTCCTCCGGGTACGAGTCCTTCGCGTGCTCTACGATCTGGTCGTATATCGCCTGCGATATCTTTATGGCGGGCTTGCTGAGAACCTTGTCGAGTCCGAAAAGCGCCATTACAATCCCCTTCGTTTTTGTATTTTCTTCTTAGGGCCTGATGCCCGGCGGATAGACTTAAATCCCCATCCCCTGTCCCACGTCAAGGGCGGGAGGGGGGATTTTATTTAAATCTCCCAGAGCCGGGTGGAGAGGTACTTGTCCCCGCCGTCCGGAAAGATGACTACAACTACGCCCTTCTTCAGCTTCTTAGCCACTTCGAGCGCCCCCCACATGGCCGCGCCGGAAGACTGCCCGACGAGGAGACCCTCTTCTCTGGCGAGCCTCTTGGCCATGTTGTAGGAGTCCTCGGTCGGGGCCGACACCTTGGAGTCGAGCTCCTCTTCGTGGTAGATGCCTGGTACGATCGATGAGGCCATGTGCTTCAAGCCTTCAAGGCCGTGGAACGCGTCCTCCGGTTCCACGGCTATTACCTGAATATCCTCTCTGTGCTCCTTAAGGCGTCTGCCCGTGCCCATGATCGTGCCGCCTGTACCGATAGAGGCGACGAAGTGCGTTATGCGCCCCTCGGTCTGCTCGATTATCTCGGCGGCTGTGCCGTTGTAATGGGCGAGCGGGTTGGAGGGGTTGTTGTACTGGTCGAGCTTGCAGTATTTGTCGGGTGAGTCGACGTATAACTTCCAGGCGAGGCGTATGGCGCCGTCCGAGCCCTCAAGCGGGTTGGAGAATATGACGTGCGCGCCGAAGGCGTGGAGTATCTTCTTCCTCTCCTCGCTCACGTTGGCCGGCACGACGAGCTCGACCCTGTATCCCTTAACCGCCCCTATCCACGCATATGCTATGCCGGTGTTGCCGGAGGTGGAATCGAGTATTATCTTGTCTTTTGTGAGCCTCCCGCTGTTCTCGGCGTCGAGTATCATGGAGAGCGCCGCGCGGTCCTTGACCGACCCGCCCGGATTGTAGCCCTCGAGCTTCGCGTATATCTCGACACCCGCCGGGAGGTCCTTTGTGATGTTGTTTATCCTTACGAGCGGCGTATTTCCGACGAGGTCCAAAACCGAGCGTTTCACAGGGGCTACCAGGGCCTTCTCCGGCTCCGCGGCATCCAGGAATTTATGTCCTCTCATGCTGTTGTCTCCGACGATATGAAAATTTTTGTCAGGCCCTTCGGGAGCACGCCCTTTGGCCCGTCTTCAGGACACAAAAAATACCTTAGTAAGCTAATCAAGTTTATAATACCTTAGTGAACCTGTCAAGAATTTTTTGAGGCATGAAATCACAAAAATAACCTTATTATATAGAGGTTTTGTAAAAAAAAACCCGCCAGAGGAGGCGGGGCAAATGGGGTATTTAAATACCGGCTTATTCGATTATATCAAGCTCTATGGGCTCTACCTTGACGCCCTTGTCTATCAGGTACTTTATCGCCTTGTCTATCTCATCAGGCTCACCGTCGAGCTCGAGCGCTACGAGGCCGATCTTATCGGATACCGAGGCCTGGCGGATATTGGTCACGACCTTGAAGAGCCTGCCGACGTGGTAAAGGAGCGGCTCCTTGACCTGTTCTTTCGGATAGGTGAGATATATCCTCTTCTTCAAAACGCGCCTCCGGCGATCGCGGGTATGATCGAGAGCTCGTCGTTTTCCTTAAGCTCGGTCTCGAGGTTTTTCTTGAACCTGATGTCCTCGTCATTCAGATAGATATTAACGAAACGGCGGAGCTTGCCGTCGGCCTCACATATGCGTTCCTTAAGGCCTGGAAAGTTACTCTCGAGGTTCTCGATAATCTCGGAGATGTTCCCGCCCTCAGCTGAGACCTCGTCTGAGCCGTTTGTGAGTTTGCGGAGCGGTGTGGGGATCCTTACCTTTATCGCCATCTTTCCAATCCTCCTTGGAATCCTTATGTATGTATTTGAAAAATCAGCCTTTCTGAATCTTGAGCCGGAAGTGTTCGCCTTCCTTTTTGACTTCCAGGATCTTATGCCCCTCTTCCTTTATGGACTTGGGCACGTTCTGGATAGGCTCTCCTGAGTCGAGTACGAGTTCGAGTACCTCGCCTGCCTCAAGCGTTTCAAGCTTGAGCTTGGCCTTTACGAAGTTGATGGGGCACATGACCCCCCGAAGATCCAGGTGCGCGTTTGCTTTTACCTCTCCCATAAGGCTCCTTTTTACCGGCCTATCATGTATAAATATATTCTACCTGTCAGTCCCGCGATCTTTTAGCGGGAATCCAGCGCCTTTAGCCATGCTTGAGAACAGTAACAACATGGATTCCCGATAAGAGCCCTCGGGAATGACAACCCCGCCCCTTAGACCCCCGGCGCGAGGTAGTTTACCGGAGAGCCGTGCTTGAATACAGGCTCCATGAAGTCGAGGTACTTTTGTATCCCGACCCTCTTTATGGTGTTCCCTATCCTCTCCCCGCGCTTGCCGTTGGCGTTGTACCACTCAACGGTCTTCTGTATCGCATCGGCGACCTTGTCGTCCGGGAGGAACGTGCAGACCTCGATAGACTCCATCGGGTGCCTGCCGTGCTTTCCGCCGATCCTCACTATGTGGCCGTAGCGCTTCGCCTTCCACGCTTCAGTCGGGCAGGCCCTTATGCAGTCGCCGCAGAATATGCACTTTTTAGGGTCGAATATCGGTTTCCCCGTGTCCGGGTCCGATACTATCGCGTCCTCCTTGCAGGCCTCGGAGCAGATGGTGCACCCGGTGCAGAGCGGGTCTTCCCATACCGGCTCGACGATGCCCTGGAACCCGAAGTCCATCTCCTTGGTCCTGGAGCAGTCTATCGGACACCCTGAGAAGGAGGTCTTGAATTTGTGCGGGGTGGGGGTCCCGAAGAACTTCTGGTCGACCATCTCGGCCATACCCTGTGTGTCGGTAAGGCCGTTAGGGTTGTACTCGCACCCGCCGCAGGCCGTAGGGACCCTGACCCTCGGGCCGCAGGAGGCGACCTTCTGGCCGATCTTCTCAAGCTCAGAGACTATGTTCCTGAACTCCTTATAGTCGACGTAGAGTATTTCGAGCGACTGGCGGAAGGAGAAGTGGACGACCCCCTTCTTGCTGTACTTGTCCGCTATCTTCGATATCTCGACGAGTTTTTTCGTCTCCATCCTGCCGCCGGGGCAACGGAGCCTCACGGTAAAGAGGTCTTTCTGTCTCTGTTTTATGAAGCCGCCGGATTTAAGGTCGTTGAAATCGACCCTCTCGCCGATCGTCTCCAGGTTTACGTTTACCTTTGTTGTCTTGTCCTCTATAAAATGGTCGGTCATCTCGGAATACCAGGCTCCCTTCGTTAATATCCGTCAAACGCGGTCTTTTTATATTACCAGAAAACGATATTCCTCTGGTAGTGAAATTTAGACTTACGCCTTGAGCGCGTACTCCTTGCCGTTGGCCTTTACGAGTTCGTCGAACTCGGCCAAGCGCGAGTTTATTACCGTCACCTCGTTCAACTTGCCGTGGAGCGCCTCCTGGGTCTTAAGGCCGTTTCCGGTTACGCAGATGACGATGGACTCGTCCTTCGGGATCCTCCCCTGCTCGAGGAGCTTTTTCGTGACTCCGAGCGTGACGCCTCCGGCGGTCTCGGCGAATATCCCCTCTGTCTCGGCGAGGAGCTTCATGGCCGATACTATCTCCTCGTCAGAGGCGCTCTCGCCCCATCCGCCGCTCTCCCTTATGACCTTTGCCGAGTAGTAGCCGTCGGCGGGGTTGCCGATGGCGAGCGATTTCGCGATCGTGTTGGGTTTCACGGGCCTTATGAGCTCGGTCCCTTCCTTTACCGCGTTGATGATGGGGCAGCAACCCGTCGCCTGCGCGCCGTATATCCTCGTATCCGTCTGCTTGACGAACCCGAGCTTCTGGAACTCCTTGAAGGCCTTTGAGATCTTCGTTATGAGGGAACCCCCGGCCATCGGCACGATGATGTGCTTCGGGAGCTTCCATCCGAGCTGTTCGGCTATCTCGTACCCGAAGGTCTTGGAGCCCTCCGCGTAATAGGGGCGTATGTTGATATTAACGAAGGCCCAGCCGTATTTTCCGGCTATCTCGCTACAGAGCCTGTTGACCTCGTCATAGGTCCCCTTTATGCTGACGACCGTCGCCCCGTAGACGAGGGTCCCGAGCACCTTCGACTGCTCGAGGTCGTGGGGGATGAATACATAGCTCTCCATGCCGCAGGCCGCGGCGTTCGCGGCGACCGAATTGGCGAGGTTCCCGGTCGAGGCGCAGGCGACTATCTGGAAGCCCAGCTCCCTCGCCCTCGATATGGCGACCGAAACGACCCTGTCCTTGAATGAGAGCGTCGGGAAGTTGACGGCGTCGTTCTTTATGTAGAGCTCCTTTACGCCGAGGGCCTTTCCGAGGTTTTTGGCCCGGATGAGCGGCGTAAACCCCACCTGGGCGCCTACGGACGGGTCGCCGTCGAGCGGCAGGAGCTCTTTGTAGCGCCACATGTTCGGCTCCCTCTTCTCTATCGCGTGCCTTGTGAGCGCGTCTTTTATCTTGTCGTACTCGTAGTTGACCTCAAGCGGGCCGAAGCAGAGCTCGCATACGTGCAAGGCCTCCTTAGGATATTCCTTCCCGCACTCCCTGCACTTCAAACTCCTCATGTAGCTCATCGCTTAAACCTCCCTCGATCGATACCTTAAGCTCTTTTTGTATGCGTCGTTTACGCTTAACAAACGCTTAAACGGCCTCTGCCTCCGCACGGCAACCGCCCCGGCGTCCGGGCAAAAAAAAACCTCTTCTGTTTTGAAGCTAAGAAGAGGTTACGTTTCCTGTCTTATCTTCCAAGGCTACACGCCTTGCTGGATTTAGCACCTGACATACGCGAAGTATCGGTTGCTGTGGCTTCACCGGGCCAGTCCCTCAGCCACTCTGGATAAGAATCCAATATTCAATTGTATTATGTCTTATAATATAAGATCAGGCGCGTGTCAAGTTTTTTTTCCTTTTATCCAAGCCTGTGTTTAATCGGGCGTACCGCCCGACACCCTTGATTTGTCAGGCTTCAATGTGAAATGCGGCGCGCTTGATTTGAACGCCGCCGGAGGGTCACTTGGCGTGGCAGGCGGCGCAAAGCCCGCTTGCCGTGTTATCGACGGAGAGCATCGGGTCTACGGCTGAAGAGGCCCTTTGGGCGGCAAGGGCCTCGTGTGTGGCTTCGTCATAGGCGATGTGGCAGGTTATGCAGGAGATGTTGCCTCCGACGAGCCTGATGGACGCGCTCAACTTTGACGGCTGTACGAGCCCGGGGTTCTTCGAGGCCGCAAGCGAGTAGTCGTCGCCGACCGAGTGGCCGTCGTCGCCTGTATGCCGAAAAGCGCCCTCTACCTCCTCGTGACACCCCATGCACTCGACAGAGGCCTTGTCTATCGAAGACGCCTCGGATGAAAGAGAAAGGACGACAAGCGCCAAGGCGAAAACAGCCGACAGATACCGGTTATTCATATATCCTCCTCTTCAATAGGCTCAGAAGGCGTACTTAATGGACATTAGGAGCGAATACGAAGTCCAGACGACCTCGTTAAGCCGCGTCTCCGGCTCCGTCCCGTCCGTCATGAACGTCCTGTCTACACCGGGCTCCGTTTGAAAGTCCTGGTAATCGACAACGCCTCCGACGGACCAGTTCCGAGAGAGCTTGTAATCGGCGTTTATCGAGGCTACGAAGCCGTCGCCGTCGGCCACGTGCTCGAAGCTCACTGGGTGTTCGAAGTCGTCCCTCAAGTTCCAATCCGCCTCGGCGTAGTAGTCGATTATGTGGTACTCGAAGGCCGTCGATATCGTCCACCTCTCCCCGTAAAATATCAGGTCGATACCGGCCCAGGGGCCTTTCCAGCGCGCGTCGTATGAGCTATCGAGTCCCGCGAACGAGCCGGTCGGAGGCCAGGTCTGAAACCCGTCGGTAATGGTCAGGTCCTGTCTGTGATAGGAGTAACCTATCATAGGTATGAACGCGGTATCGGACTTCCTCGGCCTTATTACATACCCTACCCCGGCTGAGAGGTCGTAGAGGCTGCCGGCGTCGGCTCCGTTGTCCGAGCGCGAGAACTCAAGGGTCCTGTTGTTGCCGTCGTAGTCGGAGTCCTGGTTGTCGCCGGCGAATATGAACCCGTAGTCGGCTGAGGCCCTTGCGTAGATGAGTTTCCCTATCTCCGTATTCATCGAGGCCTTGACGTTAAAGCTTTGGATGTCCGTCCACTGCAACTCCGAGAGTATGTTCGGGCAACAGCCCGAGGGGTATCCGGCGATATTCCACTTAAGCTCGTCCGACCTGTACCCGGCGCTCAGTTTGAACTCCGGCTTTATCTCAGCCGAGGCGGTCATGGCCGTCGCTAAGACTAAAAAAAAGGCTATCGGCAGTAGAAGCTTCCCTGGACCCGGTCTCATCCAACTCTCCTTTTTAAGGTTTAAAGATGCCCTATTCCTCATCGACTATCCCGTAGCGCGCTTCAGCTATGCCTTCCCCTCTGCATATAGGGCATTTGCCGGGGCTCTTAAGCCTTTCCCTCTTCCTGAATACGAACCCGCAGTCAAGGCACCTGGCTGGCTCGACAACAAATGAGCCCAACTCGCCCTTCCTCGCCTCAACGGACTTCGCCACGTGCGGGAGGTGGTCGATGACCTCTTTCTCCTTAAGGCTTACGGCCCTGGAGATATCCTTTGCGGTCAACATCCCGCCTTTGAGCGCCTCTATTATCCTCTGCCTTGCCGTAAGGTCGTTTGGCATCAATGCACGGTTCAGCCGGCCTGTCGATTTTTAAGGGTTTTATAGCACAGTCCATGCGATTATAAAAAGGATTTGATTAACCGGATGTGACTTGAGTATAGGGCCTCCGGCGCAAGAACGGAATCAATAGACCGAGTTGAATACCCCGAGGATGTGCGGCACGACCTGCTTCTTTCTTGAGAGGACGTTCTTAAGCTCATATACGCCGTCGTCGACCTTCGGGTAGTCGAGCTTCAGCATGACCTCCTTTTCGCCTACGGCGAGAAAGAGGGAGGTGCCCAGAACTATGTCCGTGACAAGGACGGCGGAGAGCCGCAAGTCCTTCTTATCCTTTATCCTGATGAGCTCCTCCTTGAGTTTCAGCCTCTCCTCGTGGAACTCTTCAAACCCTATGGTCTCGAACTGGCCTATCCCGAACTTGCGCCCCTTCGCCTCGAAGACCTTGAAGTCCCCTCCTACCGCCGCCTCGGCGCCTCTACCCTTGAGGCTCGAGGTCGACGAGAATATAGCGGTCCCGAAGGCCCTGTGGTCGAGCCCGGCCTTTTCCTCAAGCCACCCGACGATCTCCCTGTCCCTGTGAGTAGTCGTAGGGGATTTCAGTATGACGGTGTCCGAGAGAACGCCTCCGAGGAGCAACCCGGCGGTCTCCTTCTTTATCGGGAGCCCCTTTCTCCTGAAGAGCTCGGCGACGAGCGTTGAGGTCGACCCCACCGGCTCGCAGATAAAGGGTATCGGGTGGACCGTGTGAAAATTGCCGATCCTGTGGTGGTCGATGACCTCTACGATGTTGACGGTCTCGGCGCCATCGACGGCCTGCGATAATTCGTTATGGTCGACGAGGATAAGGTTCAGGGACGGCGGGCGCAGGATATTGGTCTTGGTGACTATCCCTATCATCCTGCCGTCTGAATCGACGACTATGATGCCTGTCGAATTTCCGAGCCTGAGCTTAAGGTCGGTTGCGAGCTCGTCGGGCGAAGCGCTCTCGTATCTTCCGACGACCCTCCTCGCCGGGGTGGAGAGGCGCACGAGCTGGGCGGCGGTAGCCGTATCCAAAGGCGTTATTATAATGCTTACGCCTTTGGCGCGGGCTTCATCGAGTACGTCGGCGCCTGCCCTGAACCCGCCGGTTATGATGAGGAGGCCGACGCCCTTCTCAATGGACGTCCGCTGTATATCCGCCCTGTCTCCGACTATAACGGCGGAACCCCTCGGGTCGCTCTTGCCGAGGATATTGAGGAACGATTCGACCCCCATCGCGCCGACAAAGAAGGAAAAGGTCCTGTCCCCGCCTCCGATGAAGTCGAGCGCCACTTCAGCGTTAAGCGTCGAGGCGATGTTGGGGAGCGTGGTAGTCACCTCCCTCTGCCCGTCGGTCTCCAGCATGTGTTTTCTCGCCAGATCCATGAGCGTCAGAGCGCCTTCGGGCCTGCCGTCAAGGTCGACGACAGGGATGAACCTTATCTTCTCCTCCCGCATGAGGTCCATGACCTTGAGGAGCGGTGTGGCACCTCCGACCTTGACGACACCGGTCGACATGACGTCCGAGGCCTTAGGGTATACGTTGGGGAGGTATCGCGGTGCATCTACCTTAAAGTAATCGAGGATGAAAGACGTTTGCGGGTTTATGTCTCCGGCCCTCGCGGCAAAAACATTGGAGTGGCCTTCGAGCCTTTTAAGCTCGGCAAGTCCTATGGCCGAGCAGATGGAGTCCGTGTCCGGGTTCTTGTGGCCTATTACGAATGTCTGGTCTTTTAGCGGCATAAGCGTCCGATGTCTCTTCCTCCCCCTTTTCTAAGGGTCTTAGGAAGCAAACGACATTGAGAAATGTGGTAAGCTTCCGAAATGCTGAAGAAAAATAGGTATTACAGCCGTTCAAAAATCGCAGAGGCTAAATTCAGGGCTGTTGTACGTTGTTTTGCCCT
>JACREU010000035.1 GCA_016212705.1 Deltaproteobacteria bacterium | reverse complement strand
CCTGAATTATTTTGAGAGTGCTTCTAAAAATTAGAAATTTTTTCCGCGGTCGAGGCAGAGCGAAATAAAAAAGCGCAAACATATATGCTAATATGTGAGCATATGTTATTTCGTCCTAACAAAAAAATCGGGAAAAAGGGCAATTTTAAGAGGCACTCTTACCCATGTTAACTGACCTTGAGTATGGCAAGAAACGCATGAAGCAGGTCGGAAGAGTGGAACTGCCGCAGGAGGCGTTCCTCGCCGTCCTTAAGGTAAGCTAAAAGAAAAAGGCGGTAACAGGCGGACATGGAAGATAAAAAGGAACAGAAGGACAAGAAGAAAAACATAAGGGAGATAGCCGAGGCGATCGTCATAGCCCTGGTGCTGGCCCTCGTCATAAGGACCTTCGTCATACAGGCCTTCAAGATACCGTCGGGGTCTATGGAGGACACGCTCCTTGTCGGCGACCACATAGTCGTCTCCAAGTTCGCCTACGGCATACAGGTCCCGAAACCGGCCATCATAAAGGTCTTCGGCGCTTCCATCCCCTTCTTTGAGACGAAGCTCATACCGTCATGGGGCAAGGTCGAGCGCGGCGACGTCATAGTCTTCCGTTTCCCGGGCGACAGGTCGAAGGACTATATCAAAAGGGTCATAGGGCTCCCCGGAGACAGGGTCGAGCTCCGGGAGAAGGTCCTCTACCTTAACGACGCCAGGATCGATGACCCCTGGGGCGTGAACAAAGGCGGCCTCTACGGCGAGGACACCGAGAAAAACGTCAACTTCGGCCCATACACGGTCCCGGAGGGGACGGTCTTCGTCATGGGCGACAACCGCGACAGGAGTTATGATTCCCGCTACTGGGGGACTGTGCCTTTCAAGGACATAAAGGGCAAGGCCTTCATCATATACTGGTCCTGGGACAGGGACAGCCACTGGGTTAGGTTTGGCAGGCTCGGCGACATCATCCATTAGGCCCGCGCCTGCTTTAACCCCAAAAAACCATTGAAGGCTTCGCCTTTTGATGTTATAAGTCATGGATGTTCGGCCAAGTGGATTTGTTTATCGACTACCTCGCGGTCGAGAGGAACTCCTCCCCCAATACAAGGCTCGGATACGCGAGGGATTTAAGCCAGTTTTACGCCTTTCTTAAGTCGGAGCCGCGCTGTCTCGGCCCAGGCGGGGAGGTCGATATAGAGAGGATCGACGAGCCAGCTGTCTCTGGCTTCATCTACGCGCTCTTCCGGTCCAACAAGAAGATAACTATTGCGAGGAAGCTCTCCTCGATAAGGTCTTTTTTCAGATTTCTCGTAAAGAAGGGGCTCGCAAAGGCGAACCCCGCCGAGTGCGTATCCGCCCCCAGGGTCGAAAGGTTCCTCCCGACGGTATTGACCGTCGAGGAGGCCAAATCCCTCATTGAGGCGCCCGGGAGCGCTCTGGAGGGGCGGGATGAGAGCCCTTCCATTTTAAGGGACCTCGCAATACTGGAGGTCCTTTATTCGTCTGGCATAAGGGTTTCAGAGCTTACCGGGCTGGACGCCGGCTCCGTCGATATCGAGGCCGGCACCATAAGGGTCCTCGGCAAGGGCAACAAGGAGCGGATAGCCTATCTCGGCGATCACGCGAAAGAGTCGCTCCGTCTCTATATGGACAGGGAGAGGCCCTCCGGTGGCGGTCCGCTCTTTATCGGCGGCAAGGGTGGGCAGGGGGGCGGGAATAAGCAGAGGCGCCTTACCCCCAGGACGGTCCAGAGGCTCGTAAAAAAGTACACGGCGACAAGCGGGATAAATAAGACGCCTACGCCGCACTCGCTCAGGCATACGTTCGCCACGCACCTCCTTGACGCCGGGGTGGACCTCCGCTCCATACAGGAGCTCTTAGGCCACAGCAAATTGTCGACGACCCAGAGGTACACGAAGGTCGGCGTCAAGGCGATGATGGAGGCCTATGACGCGGCCCACCCGAGGGCGCGGTCGAAGAAGCAAGGAGAATCTTTTTGACAACCTTCCACGGCACCACGGTCATAGCCGTAAGGCGTAACGGGTCCGTCGCCATGGCCGGGGACGGCCAGGTGACGCTCGGCGCAACGGTCGTAAAACGCGGCGCGATAAAGGTCCGCCGCATAAAAGAGAAGGTCCTCGCCGGCTTCGCCGGCTCGACAGCCGACGCGATGACGCTCTTTGACAAGTTCGAGTCGAAGTTCGATGAGACGAGGGGAAATATCACCAAGGCCGTCGTGGAGCTCGCCAAGGACTGGCGGACCGACAGGATATTAAGACGGTTGGAGGCCTTGCTCATCGTAGCGGACAAGGACCACACCTTCATGATTTCCGGCGCAGGCGACGTCATAGAGCCCGAGGACGGCATAGCGTCCATAGGCTCAGGCGGCTCTTACGCCGCGGCGGCGGCAAAGGTGATGATGAAGCACACTAATCTCACCGCGAGGGAGATTGCCGAAGAGGCGATCAGGACCGCCGCCGAAATCTGCATATACACGAACGAAGAGATAACGGTAGAGGAACTCTTATAAGGCTATCTCTAAAAATCAGGAATTTTTTATGAGGTCAAGGAAGGGCGGAAATAAAAAGCGGAGCATATATGGGTAATATGTGAGCATTTTGTTTCCGTCCTGACGCAGTCCTGCCGGACGGGCAAATTCGTATCAAACGGCTGGAGTATTGATTTGCCCAGAGACTCCGTACCAACTTTGGCCCTGCGCCGAGCAGTCGGGAAAAATAACAATTTTTAGAGGTAGCCGTAAATGAAGAGCTTTACCCCGAGGGAGATAGTCTCCGAGCTCGACAAGTACATAATAGGCCAGAGGCAGGCCAAGAGGGCTGTGGCCATCGCGCTCCGCAACCGCTGGAGGCGCCAGCAGGTGAGGCCCGAGCTCCGGGACGAGATATCCCCCAAGAACATCATCATGATAGGCCCGACGGGCGTCGGCAAGACTGAGATATCCCGGAGGCTCGCCAAGCTCGCCGAGGCCCCGTTCATAAAGGTAGAGGCCTCGAAGTTCACGGAAGTGGGCTACGTGGGGCGCGACGTCGAGTCCATAATAAGGGACCTTGCCGAGCTCTCCATCAAGATGGTAAAGGACGAGGAAAGGGTCGGCGTGCGTTTAAAGGCGAGGGATTCAGCCGAAGAGAGGCTCCTCGACTGCCTTTTGCCGCCAGTCACATCGCCGCCGTTCCAGGCCGTGGACCAGGATAGGCTCGCAAAGGAGCGCGAACTCCAGAAGTCCACGAGGGACAAGCTCCGCGCGCTTTTAAGGGAAGGAAAGCTCGACGACAGGACAGTCGAGATAGAGACCTCCGAACAGCAGAAGATGCCGTCCATCGAGATACTATCCTCCCAGGGTGTGGAGGAGATGGACATGAATTTGAAGGACATGTTCTCCAACCTCTTCCCTAAAAAGACGCGGAAGAGGAAGGTGAAGGTGCCCGAGGCATTCGAGTTTCTTACGCAGGAGGAGACCCAGCGCCTGATAGATATGGAAAAGGTCGTGAAAGAGGCTGTCGAGCGCGTCGAGCAGTCCGGTATAGTCTTCATAGACGAGATAGACAAGATCGCCGGGAGGCAGACAGGGCAGACCCCGGATATATCGAGAGAGGGCGTCCAGAGGGACCTGCTCCCCATAGTCGAGGGCTCGACGGTCAACACCAAGTACGGCATGGTGAAAACCGACCATATATTATTTATCGCCTCCGGCGCGTTCCATGTGTCGAAGCCGTCGGACCTTATCCCCGAGTTCCAGGGGAGGTTCCCGATAAGGGTCGAGCTCGATCCACTCGGCGAGGATGATTTCATAAGGATATTGACGGAGCCGGAAAACGCGCTCTTGAAGCAGTACAAGGCCCTCCTTGAGACCGAAGGCGTCGAGGTTACTTACACCGACGACGGGGTCCGCGAGATAGCATCGATGGCGACGATAGTGAACGAGCGGATGGAGAACATAGGGGCAAGAAGGCTACACACGGTCATGGAGCGGGTTTTTGACGAGATATCGTTCGACGCCCCGGACATGCGGGATAAAAAGCTCGTCATCGACGGGGAATACGTGAGAAAGAGGCTCTCGGAAGTCATTAAGGACGAGGACCTCTCACGGTACATACTCTAAGGGCCGCGGAGGCCCCCGCGGCCCTTCGGGGCGCTTCGCGGTATTTCCATTTCGGAGTCCGGTCTTGCAGAAGAACATCGAAAAGATTAGGACGCTATTCGAGTCGCTTCCTTACATAAGGAAGTTCTACGACAAGACTATCGTCATAAAGTACGGCGGCCACGCGATGACCGAGGAGCGCTTGAAAAAGTCCTTCGCGCGCGACATCGTGCTCATGAAGTACGTCGGCATAAACCCGGTCATCGTCCACGGCGG
>JACREU010000038.1 GCA_016212705.1 Deltaproteobacteria bacterium | reverse complement strand
TTGTTTTCCGCCGACGAGATGGCGAGGGAGCCGATAACCGCGGGCGTGAACAAAACGACCTGCAACGCGTGCTGGGACTGCGTAACGGCATGCCCGTACTCGGCGATAGAGAGAGAATCCGTAAAAGACCGGCAGGGGAACATCGTAAAGTGGCTCGCGAGGGTCAACGAGGGCGTCTGCCAGGGTTGCGGAGTGTGCGTGGCGGCGTGCAGGTCGAAGTCGGTGGATCTGCGCGGTTATACCGACGAGCAGGTCTTCGCGGCGATAAATTCGTTTTAGCAGGCTACTGAAAAAGTCCACCTGCTTTGTTGGCATCAAAGCTCGTCGTTGCGGCGTACAGAAAAGTACGCCTCGTTCCTCGCTCCCCTATTTAAACGGGGCCTCGCATCTGGAGCTTATTTGTAGCCTGAACAAAATTAGAGTTTTTCATCAATCAAGGATACTAAGATGTCAGGACACACAGAAGATACAGTTCAGCAGACCGGTGGTTTCGAGCCGAAGATCATGGCCTTTGTCTGCAACTGGTGCACCTACGCCGGGGCCGACCTCGCCGGGACGAGCAGGATGGAGTACAGGCCGAACGTCCGCATCATCAAGCTCCCGTGCACGGGGAGGATCGACCCGCTCTTTATCATCAAGGCCTTCGAGAACGGGGCCGACGGGGTGCTCGTCTCCGGGTGCCACCCCGGCGATTGCCACTATACGACCGGAAATTACCATGCAAGGCGCCGCTGGATAGGTTTCAAGCACCTCATGGAGTTTACCGGGATAGATATGAGGAGGCTCCACTTTTCGTGGGTCTCGGCCTCTGAAGCGATAAAGTGGGTAGACCTCGTAAACAGGATAACGGATGAAGTAAAGGCGCTCGGGCCTTTCATGGAGTACAAGGGGCTGAAAGAAAAGGCCGCTGAATAACAGGGGGCGCGGGAATGGCTAACGAGGTCTCGGTCAGCGCCGTACTGGTTGAGGAAGAGGACGGCACTTATAAGGCGAGCTGTCCGGAGGCGGGGATAGAGGTCAAGGGGACCGACTCCGAAGATACCGTAAGGGCCTTGAAAGACGCGGTGACGAGAAGGATAAGGGAAGCCGGCGCGAACATACAGCTTAAGTCCGTCAAGTGCCTGAAGTTCAAGGTGCCGGTGGATTGAGGGGGACGGAGGGCGGAAGATACCCGGCCTTGCAAGAAAGAATAAGAAAGTGTGAAAGGCCCCCCTCACCCTCCGCCCTCTCCCACAAGGGGAGAGGGGACTAAAAGACAAGCTACAGGTAACTCCTGATAAAAGGGCGTCATGGAAGAGATACTTAGAAAAAAGGCAAAAGAGCTCCTGGAGTCCGGCGAGGTCAAGGTCGTTATCGGCTATGGCTGGAACAGGCAGAAGACGAGGACCTCTCCCGTTTTCATAACGGACGCGGCAGACTCCGACAGGCTCGTATGGAACCCCTTGTGCGTCAACAACCTCTCGGTGTATCTCACGCGCAAATTCAAGGACATACAGGCCTTGGGCAAGCCCGCCATAGTCGCAAAGGGTTGCGACATAAGGAACATCGTCGTCCTCATAACCGAGGCGCAGTTCAAGAGGGAGGACGTCTACATCATAGGCATGGCCTGCGAAGGCGTTGTTTACAGGCAGGAGCTCTGGAAGGGCGAATTGAAGCCCGAGATAATGCCGACGAAGTGCCATAACTGCGACGTGAGGAACCCCCATCTCGCGGACTTCGTCGTCGGCGGAAAGTCGTCTTTTACCCCGCCCGAAGCGCCGACAGGCATGGTATTCGATAAGATAAAGGCGATAGACGCCATGGGCCAGACCGGCAAGTGGGCCTTCTGGATAAACGAGTTCTCGCGTTGCATAAAGTGCTACGCCTGCAGGCAGGTATGCTCGCTCTGCTACTGCGAGAGGTGCATAACCGAAAAGAACATGCCGCAGTGGATAGAGACCTCGGCGCACCCGAGGGGGAACCTCTCGTGGAACCTGACACGCGCCATGCACCTCGTCGGCAGGTGCACGTTCTGCGGCGAGTGCGAGAGGGCGTGCCCGGTGAACATCCCCTTGAACCTCGTGAACCAGAAGATGATACAGGTCGTAAAGGACTCCTTCGACTTCCGCTCGGGGTACGACGAGAAGACCCATCCTCCGATGATAGTCTTCTCTCCGGACGACAAGGACGACTTCATAAAATAGTTTCCGGAACGGGAATATGGCCGACAGGATATTGAAAAAAGAGAATCTCGGGAAGCTCGTAGCCTCTGTTAATGACAAGGGCGGACGCTTCATCGCGCCCTCGCTCGACGCCCGGCAGGTGGTATTCAAGGACGTCACAAAGGCCGAGGAAATAGTAACGGACTACATACTCGCGAGAAACTCGTACAAGGAGTATGTCTTCCCGCAGACAGAGGTAGTAGCCGACTTCACGGTTGAAAAGCACGGGGTAGACCTTAAGTCCAGGGAGGTAGAGGCGCGCGAGACGGTCGTCTTCGGCGCGAGGCCCTGCGAGGCAACCAGTCTCTCTTCCTTGAGGGCGATATTCACCTGGGACTATATAGACGAGTTCTACACGAAGCGGGAGGCCACGCTCGTTGTTATAACCGTCGCCTGCACCAAGGCGGACGAGGCCTGTTTCTGCACGACCGTCGACCTCTCGCCGGAGACGAGGGCCGGCTCCGACCTCTATCTTCTGGAGACCGAATCCGGCGATTATATCGTCGAGGCGATGACGGACAAGGGCAGGGCGTTCGTCGAGAGACACAAGGACGCCTTCTCCGAAGGCGCGGCTAAGGCGAAGACGCTTGTCATGCCGGAGAGGATCGGGACTATCGACCTTGAAAAGGTAAGCGCGAGGCTTAAAGACAAGGGGCACTATGACGACCAAGTCTGGGCCCGGCTTACGAGGAAGTGCATCGGGTGCGGGGCCTGCACGTTCGTCTGCCCCACCTGCCACTGTTTCGACATAACTGACGAGGGCACGGCATTCGCCGGAGAGAGGCGCAAGAACTGGGACGCGTGCCAGTACGACACCTTCACTCTCCACGCGAGCGGCCATAACCCGCGCCATTACCAGTACCAGAGGTGGCGTAACCGTTTCATGTGCAAGTTCAACTTTTACCCCGGGAAGTTCGCCTCAAAGGGGTGCGTCGGGTGCGGCAGGTGCATAAGGGTGTGCCCTGTGAGGTTAGACATAACAGAAGTCATGGAAGAGTTCTCCAGGTAGTTTTTGTTAGTTTTTTGAAATTCAGAGCGCCAGAACACAGCAGACCAAGGCGCGACGAGGACTGGCGTGAGGCGTACTGTTGGGTACGCCTCAACGACGGGGCCGAGGAGCAACGCAGGTATGCTTTAGTTTGGCGCTCTGCACAAGGAAAGATCGAGATGAGCCACAACATATACCTCCCCCACCTCGTAACAATCGAGGACATATACGAAGAGGCCCCTGACGTCCGGAGTTTCAGGCTGGTATTCAAGGACAAGGCGCTGCGCGAGGCGTTTGACTTCAAGACCGGCCAGTTCGGCCTTT
>JACREU010000029.1 GCA_016212705.1 Deltaproteobacteria bacterium | reverse complement strand
GCCGGGGCCTCCCGCCTGGTATCCGGCAATACGGCCCTGCATGAGGCGCTTGAGGAGCGGATAAGTCGGTTCAAAGGGACTGAGGCCGCGCTCGTTTTCAACTCAGGCTACACGGCAAACATCGGCCTCATAACGGCGCTCTCAGACAGGCATACCGAAATATTCTCGGACAGGCTGAACCACGCCTCCATCATTGACGCATGCGCGCTCTCATCGGCAAAGGTTATAAGGTACAGGAGTCGGGACGTCGGCTCACTCGCCGGGCTCCTCAAAAAGTCCAGTGCAAAAAAGAAGCTCATCGTCACCGACGGCGTATTCAGCATGGACGGGACGATCGCGCCCGTGAAAGAGATAGCGGGCCTGCTCAATAAACACAACGCCACACTCATAATCGACGACGCGCACGCAACAGGCGTGCTCGGCAAAAATGGCAAGGGGACGCTTGAGGAATTTGGCGTTACGCACCCATCCATCATACAGATGGGGACTCTTGGCAAGGCGCTCGGCTCATTCGGCGCTTTCGTAACAGGGACTAAGGCGCTCATCGACCTCCTGATATCAAAATCGCGCCCTTTTATATTCACGACGGCGCTCCCTCCCGCGATATGCGCGGCCTCTATAGAGGCGATAAATATCGTCGAAGAGGAGCCTGAAAGGCGCGCGAGACTTAAATCAAATTACGAATATCTTAGATCAGGGCTTAATGCCGCCGGTTTTGAGACGCCCGGGTCTACGCAGATAATACCTGTGATAGTAGGAGACGCGGAAAAGGCCGTAAAGGCGAGCGAGAGGCTCCTTGAGGCCGGCGTATTCATACAGGCGATAAGGCCGCCTACGGTGCCTGATGGGTCTTCGCGCCTCCGGATTACAACTATGGCAACGCACACGAAAGAAGACCTCGACCTCGTTATAGACGCTATAAAGGCCGCCCTCAATGGCTGACACCATCCTCTTCGTACACGGCTGGGCGACGGACAGTGCGGTCTGGGGCAATACAATCGGCTCGCTCAAGGACGCGCGCGTAATAAACCTGGACCTCCCCGGCCACGGCGGCAGTCTCAAATGGTACGAGCCGTCGTTGAGGCCCGCGATTGACGAGATTGCGCTGTACACCTCCGGGCTCGAAGACGGCTCAGTCATCGGCGTCGGGTGGTCTTTGGGCGCGCAGGCGCTTCTCTCAATGGCCGCAAATGAAAAGAAAAAATTCAAGGCCCTCGTACTCGTAGGCGCGACCCCCTGCTTCCTTGAAAAAGACGACTTCCCCTGGGGGCAACCAAAGGCGCTCGTCAAGAGGATGCTCATCGACATGAAGAAGGACGCCTCCTCGACGCTTGACAGGTTCTACCCACTCAATTTTACGGAGGAGGAGGCTAAGACAGAGGCCGCCTCTGAGTTCCTAACGCGTTATCGGTTCCCCGGCCCGGTGAACTGCGAAGGGGAGGCGCCGGGGTGTTTCCCTCTATTCGATTACGCCGGGATAACTACGGCGCTCGAATCCCTCTACAATACCGACCTAAGGGAGATATTGAAGGAGATAAGCGTCCCTGTCCTGCTCATCCACGGCGGGAAGGACAGCGTCACGCCGATCGGCGCGTCCAGGTTTCTGGAATCGCGCATGAAGGTCGCGTCCCTCACTGTATTTGAAGACTCCGGCCACGCGCCGTTTATAATTGAGCCCGAGAGGTTCAACCGGACTCTCAAGGGCTTTCTCGACATTCTATGATAGAAAAGTCTGCGATAATAAAATCTTTCGGCCGCGCGGCCCGGACCTATGACGGGTACGCAACGCTCCAGAGGGAGGCCGCGGGGGTCGTCGCCTCTTTATTGACTAGGTTTATGAGGGGGGCGGTTCCCGTTACGATTGAATCGGGCATGGCCGCAGGCGCTCACTCTATACGCCCTCTTAATGTGCTCGACGCGGGCTCCGGGACCGGGGCGCTATCTACCCTTATAAAAGACGACGGCTGGCGCGTATTCGGTCTCGACATAGCGCTCCCGATGCTTAAGTGCGCGCGCGCGTCTCTGGCGTGGACAGGCAAGAGGCTCTCTGCCGGCGACCTCGAAGCCCTGCCCTACAAAGACGCTTCGTTCGACGCCGTCGCCTCATCGCTCGCCCTCCAGTGGAGCGCGCCGGAGTTGTCGTTTGCCGAGGCCTCGCGGGTATTGAGACCCGGCGGGCTCTTCGTCTTCTCCACGCTCGGCCCTGCCACACTCCATGAGATCCGAGAGTGTCTCGGCACCGACGCGCCCGCGCGCCTCACATCCAAGGACGAGGCCCTTTGCCTACTTGCGGCCTCCGGGTTCGAGACGATCTTTTCCGAAGAAAAGACCGTTGTAAAATCTTACCCGACGCTACGCGGCCTCCTCGTCACATTGAAGCATATCGGGGCCTCTCCGGCCTCAAAGGACGGCAAGGGGCCGGGAAGTACGCTACTCAAGGACGCGGAGGAGGAATATGCAAGGAGTTTTGCGGCGGATGGCGGAGGCGTAAGGGCCACATACGAGCTCATATACATCGCCGCGAGAAGGAAGGTATGATGAAGAAAGGCGCGAGGTACGAAAGGCTCTCCCGTATAGACAAGCGACATCTCTGGCACCCGTTCACTCAGATGAGCGAGTGGGAGGCGTGTGACCCGCTCATAATAGAGAAGGGTAGAGGCAACTATCTTATCGACATAAACGGCTCTCGCTACCTCGACGGCGCCTCGTCGCTCTGGGTCAACCTCCACGGCCACAGGCATAAAAGAATCGACTCCGCCATAAAAAAACAGCTCGGGAATATCGCGCACTCGACGCTGCTCGGCCTCTCGAACGTGCCGTCAATCGAACTCGCCGAAAGGCTCGTCGATATCGCGCCCAGAGGGCTTAAGCGCGTCTTCTACTCTGACAACGGCTCTACCGCCGTCGAGATCGCTTTGAAGATGGCCTTCCAGTACTGGGAACAGGCGAACGGAGGCTCCGCCAAAAAACGCAGGTTCATCGCCTTCACAGGCGCGTATCACGGAGACACCTTCGGCTCCATGTCAGTCGGCGAGATAGACATATTCGTAAAGAAGTACAGGCCTCTCCTCTTCGGGACGCTCCGCGCCCCTTACCCTTACTGTTACAGGTGCCCTGTCGGAAAAGACAAGACAGACTGCAGGACAGAGTGCCTGAAGGCGCTTGAGGAGATTTTAAAAAAACACTCCCATGAAACCGCCGCGTGCGTAATAGAGCCTGTAATACAGGGCGCGTCAGGCATGATTGTCGCGCCCCCCGGCTTTTTGAAAGAGGTGAGGAGGCTCACTAAAAAATATAATGTCCTCCTCATCGCCGACGAGGTCGCCGTCGGCTTCGGAAGGACCGGACGCATGTTCGCGTGCGAAATAGAAAATGCCTCTCCTGATTTCCTATGCCTCGCGAAGGGCATAACCGGCGGGTATATGCCGCTCGCGGCTACCCTTACGACGGAGAAGGTATACGGGGCATTCCTCGGAAGGTACGACGAATACAGGTCCTTTTTCCACGGCCACACCTACACGGGGAACCCGCTCGGGTGCTCCGCGGCGTTAGCTAACCTCGACATTTTCGAGCGCGAGCGGGTCCTTGAAAAGATGAAGCCGAAGTCGATTCTTCTTGGAGAGCTTTTAAAAGAGTTCGAGACGCTCGCCCATGTCGGCGATGTAAGGCATATGGGGCTTGTCGCAGGCATAGAGCTCGTGAAGGACAGGGCGGCTAAGAAACCCTTTCCGCCCCGCGAACGCATCGGCCACAGGGTCGCGATGGAGGCGCGGGGGCGCGGCCTCATCATAAGGCCGCTTGGAGACGTCATCGTCCTCATGCCGCCGTTGAGCGTGACAGGGGCTGAGATAAAAAAGATGATGAAGGCCGTATTCGACTCCATCAGAAAGGTGACTGAGCAATAGTGGCGCGCGCCTTCTTCATAACCGGGACAGACACGAACGTAGGCAAGACCTTCGTCTCAATACTCATCGCGCGCGCCCTCAAAGCCAGAGGGATCGACGTCGGCGTCATGAAGCCGGTGGAGACAGGGTGCGCTGAGGCAGGAGGCTCGCTTGTCCCGACGGACGCCCTCGCGTTGAAAAAGGCGGCAGGGTCCGACGACCCGCTCGACCTCATAAACCCGTACAGGTTCTCTCATCCACTTTCGCCTAATGTCGCGGCGCGGCTCTCAGGCGTCGAGACCGACCTGAATAGAATCGAGTCTGCCTTCAAAACGCTCTCAGCCGTTCACGAGATAATCCTCGTTGAGGGCGCGGGCGGCCTCCTCGTGCCATTGAACGGGGATTATACGATGGCAGACGTCGCCATACGCTTAAGCGCGAGGCTTCTGATAGTCGCGGCGTCGAAGCTCGGCGCCATAAACCACGCTCTTTTGACCGTCGAGTGCGCTAAGTCGCGCGGGATCGACGTGGCGGGCGTGATACTCAACCACCCCGCTCCCAGGTCCGGTGACGCGAGCATAAAATACAACCGTTCGGAGATAGAGAGATACGCCACAGTGCTCGCGGAGGTGCCGTATACGGCTCCCAATGAAGCCTTGCCGGAACTGCCCGAGGCCCTGCTGAAAGTCTTTAAATAAATAGACCCCCTCCCCATATCCCGCAAGGGAAGAGTAGTACTGAATTCCTTTAAAACCAACCCAATTTATCGTTCGCAGTTCGCATAGCCTTTTTGCGCGCTCCGCGCGCTTTTGGCGATGGCTCCGAGCGCTTCCTTCCTCCCCGTCCCGCTCGCGCGCCCCTTAGAGCGCGTGGGAGGGGGAGGAAGGAGGGAGCGAATCCCTATCCCGAAAAAAGCCCGGCAGGGCGCAAAGGCCTTTTCTGAGAACGCGCAAAAAGCCTTTTGGTAAAAATAGTTTTATATAACGAACAAAAAAGGGCCTCCGGTTTCCCGGAAGCCCTTTTTCAGTTCGTTTTAAGACGCGCCTTACTTCGCCTTCGCGGTCGTGTAATTGAGCGTGCCGCCGGCGAGGATCGTCTCGACCTGCCTCAAGGAGTACCCGTGTTTGAGCTTTATCTCCCTGCCCTTTGTGACGTTCTTAAGAGTAACGGTGTCGCCTGTGGTGAGCCCGGCCTTAAGCCCGATAAGCTCAAGATCGTCCCCGTCGTCTATCCCGTCGTAGTCGGCGGCGCTGGCGAAGGTCAGCGGCAATATGCCGAAGTTCACGAGGTTGTCCTTGTGAATACGGGCGAAGCTCTTGGCTATTATCGCCTTTATCCCCAGGTACATGGGACAGAGCGCCGCGTGCTCACGAGACGACCCCTGTCCGTAGTTCTCTCCTCCGAGGACGAAGCCGCCTCCGGCGGCCTTCGCCTTTTCGTGGAACTTTGCGTCTATCGCCGAGACGACCGATTCCGACTCTTTCGGAACGTTCGACCGGTACTTGAGCCACGTGCCCGCAGGCGTGATGTCGTCGGTCGTGATGTTGTCGCCGAGCTTTATGAGGACCTTGCCCTTCAACGTGTCGCCGAGCGGGCCCTGCTTCGGGAGCTCCTTTATGTTAGGCCCGCGGGCCACAGTCACCTTCGATGGGTCCTTTGCCGGCGCAACTACCATCGAGTCGTCCACGAGGAACTTCGACGGAAATTTTATCTTAGGATACTTGCCGAGCTTCCTTGGGTCGGTGATGACGCCGTAGATCGCCGCGGCGACCGCCGTCTCGGGACTGCAGAGGAATACCTTGCCGTCCTTGGTGCCGCTCCTGCCCTCGAAGTTCCTGTTAAAGGTGCGTAGCGACACGCCGGCCGACGGGGGCGACTGGCCGTTCCCGATGCACGGCCCGCACGTGGCCTCCAAAATCCTCGCGCCCGCCTCTATCATGTGGGAGAGGCCCTTGTTCAGCGCGAGCATGTCGAGGACCTGCTTGGAGCCGGGGGATATCGTCATCGAGACCTCGGGGTGGACCTTGAAGCCGCCCTTCTTGAAGGTCTCGGATACGAGCATCAGGTCCCTGTAGGAGGAGTTTGTGCAGCTCCCGACGCAGACCTGGTCTACCCTCATGCCTTCGATCTCGGAGACCTTGCAGACGTTATCCGGCATGTGCGGCCTCGATATCATCGGCTCGAGTTTCGCGAGGTCAATTTCTATCGTCTCGTCGTACTTCGCGTCCTC
>JACREU010000036.1 GCA_016212705.1 Deltaproteobacteria bacterium | reverse complement strand
GGGCAAAACAACGTACAACAGCCCTGAATTTAGCCTCTGCGATTTTTGAACGGCTGTAATACCTATTTTTCTTCAGCATTTCGGAAGCTTACCACATTTCTCAATGTCGTTTGCTTCCTAAGACCCTTAGAAAAGGGGGATGATATTGTTTGGGCTTCATTAACGGGCGGGACTTCCAAGTCCCGCCTCATTTTTTAAGTCAAAGAGAGTCCAGCCGTAAATGAAAAGATCCCTATACGCAGTCTCCATCCTCGTTGTACTCCTCGCGGTCCTCTACTTTTCTTTTATCCCGAACGTCTCGAAGCTCATAAAGGAGAACCCAAAGAAGACGGCGATGATGGAGTACCGGGAGGCCGAGTGGAAGGCAAAGGGCAAGAAGCGCCAGATATACCAGGTCTGGGTGCCTTTCTCGATGGTCTCTCCCTACATGGCCAAGGCGGTTATCATAGCCGAGGACGACAAGTTCTGGTCCCACGAGGGTTTCGACTTCGAGGCGATGCAGAAGGCGGTCGAAAAGGACCTGAAGGCAGGCAAATTCAAGGCCGGGGGGTCTACCATAAGCCAGCAGTTGGCGAAGAACCTCTACCTTACCCCGAAGAAGAGCCCGTTGAGAAAGATAAAAGAGGCGATAATCGCTTGGAAGATAGAACGGACCCTGTCGAAGCGGCGGATACTCGAGCTTTATCTGAATGTCGTCGAGTGGGGTGAGGGGATATACGGCATAGAGGCCGCCTCCCGCCACCACTTCGGCAAATCCGCGAGCGAGCTTACGGCGATGGAGGCCGCGAGGCTCGCGACCGTCCTGCCGAACCCCCGGAGGCTCGACGCCTCCGGCGAGCAGAAGTATGTTGCCAAACGCGCGGAGATAATATACAGCATAATGGTGCGGCGCGGGATAGTCATGCCTGAATATGAGGAGGTTGTGGCGGGCGGGACAGATGGCGTCGGCTCCATCTCCACCTCTGTTGATGGGGCCGTCCCTCCCGGTCCTGAAAAGCCCGTCGAGTCTATTGACGCAAAAAAAGAGGCAGGGGGCTGAAGTCAGCCCCCCTACTGTCTTATATTAAATATTTTTTGTAACATACTGATTTAAAAAGTATTTCAGGCAGACTTCTTCGTCGGGCCGGTCTTCTCCAAGATGAACCTGCCTAACTCCTTGTCAACAACGCCTATGTGGTTCGTGAGCCAGTCTACCGCGCTATGCTGGGTCTCTATCACGACCGCCAGGCTGATCCCCGCCTCGATAGCCTTCTTTATCCCCGCGACCTGCTCCTTGAAGTTCTTGTGCTCCGCGATATGCGAGGCCCTTCCGCTATACTGGAGTTTGGCCATCGCCTGGTCTTCGGCCCCGAAGTGGGTCACGACGTAGGTGTCGAGGAATTTGACGAGGTTTACGATCTCTTCCTTGCCCTTCCTCGCGAGCATCGCGTCCATGAGCCTGTTTATTCTGTCGAAGAGCTCCTTGTGCTGTTTGTCCTGCCACTCAACCCCCGTCTCCAGGGACTTTCTCCATAAGAGCGCCATACCTTCTCCTTCCTGAATTGGTTTTAAAAGACTGCTTTTCTATTTATCGGCATTATATTTGAGCGACTTTATGAAAAGTTCGGGTATGGCTGGATTTCTTTTGACAGCGCCCTATGGGCGCATTATAATAGGGTAACATTTGTAGCCTATATGGATAAAACGCTTACATTACGGCAAAAAGAGGTGCTCGAATTTCTTGAGGGCTTCATCGAGGCGAGGGGGTTTCCGCCATCGTTACGCGAGATCTGCGCGCGCCTGCGTATAAAGGGCCCCAAGAACGCCAGGAAACATTTGGAGGCCCTTGAGAAAAAGGGTTTCATAAGGAGGTCCGCCAACATCTCAAGGGCCATAGAGGTGATTGGGCGCGCCATGGGCGGCATCGTCTCCATGCCCATAGCCGGGTCTGTCCGGGCCGGCGCGCCACATCTGGCGATAGAGGATATCCTCGGCCATGTTGCGTTAGACGGGAGGCTTTTCAACTGCCCGGACGGGTTTCTCCTGAAGATCGAGGGCGATTCCATGACGGGCGCGGGGATTGAGCATGGCGACCTCGTCATCATAAGGCCGCAGAACCACGCCGACACCAACGACATCATCGTCGCCATGCTCGATAACGAGGCGACGGTCAAGAGGTTTGTACGGGACGGGGCGAGGGTGGTGCTCAAGCCAGAAAACCCGGCGATCCCGCCTATCGTGGTCGGCAAAGACCGGGAGTTTTCCATAATAGGCAAGGTCATTTCAGTCATCAAGAGGCTTGAGTAAATGGCTACAGAAATAAGCGAAAAGATAAAGGTCATGGCCGTCTTTGAAAAGGGTGTCAAGCCGGTGAAGTTCAAGTGGAGGGGGCGGGTCTATCCCGTGAAGGAGATAACCTACACCTGGGCCTCGAAAGAAGGCGAGGCCCCCATACTCCATTTTTCGGTCACTGACGGCGCGACCCTCTTCGAGCTCGCCTACAACCAGAAGGAGCTGGAGTGGACCTTGAACGGGGTGGACGCGTGAGGACGATCATGCATCTGGATATGAACGCCTTTTTCGCCTCGGTCGAGCAGAGGTGCGACCCGAATCTCCGCGGCAAACCAATCGCCGTCATAGGCTCTGCCCACAGGACGGTCGTCACTACCGCCTCATATGAGGCGCGCAAATTCGGCGTCAAGACCGGGATGAATAAGTATGAAGCTAAAAGGGCATGCCCGGGCCTAATATTCGTCGTCGGAGACAACCGCAAGTACATCGATACATCGGTAAGAATCCTCAATATTCTTAAAGACTTCTCGCCGAAAGTTGAGGCGTATTCTATTGACGAGGCCTTTGTTGAGATAACCGGCATGTCCTCTCTTTTTGGAGAGCCGGCCTCTCTTGCCAAAAAGGTAAAGGAGAGGATAAGGGGGGAACTGGGTCTCACCTGCTCCGTGGGGATAGCCCCGAACAAGCTCCTCGCCAAGCTCGCCTCAGACATGCAAAAGCCCGACGGCCTTGTGGAGATAAGGGATGGGGACGTTGCCTCAGTACTCGAACCCCTTCCTGTCGGCGAGCTCTTCGGAATCGGTCCTAAGTTGACCGCGCACCTCGCCTCCCTGGGGGTAAATACCTGCGGGGAGCTCGCCCGTTTTCCGGTGAGTATCTTAAGGGAGCGGTTCGGGATAATAGGCGAGCGGCTTGCATTAATGGGGCAGGGCATAGACACCTCCCCGGTCATCCCGGCTGGAGAGGAAGGAGAGGCCAAGAGTGTCGGCCACTCGACGACGCTCCCCAGGGACATAAGCGAGCGCGGTGTCATCAAGCGCCATATCCTGAAGCTCTCGGAGATGGTCGGCGCGAGGGCAAGGAGGTACGGCCTTAAGGGGAGGAAGGTCACGCTCACGCTCCGGTACCACGATTTTTTTACATTCAGCAGGCAGAAGACCCAGGACATACCCACGAACGACACCCGCGCCATTTATTCGACGGCCGTATCCATCCTCGAAACGCTCAGGCTCAAATCCGCGGTGCGGCTCGTAGGCGTCGCCATCTCAGACATCTCGAAAGGGACGGGCCAGCTCGACCTTTTCGAGGACGGGATAAAGAGAGAGAGGCTCCTTAAGGCGATAGACGAGATAAACAAGGACATCGGGGCATTTACTATAACCTGGGCCTCGATATGTGATGAGGGGGCGCAGGTCGAGGGCTCAGGCGTTATCTCACCTTCATGGAGGCCGGAAGGGGTCAAAAGGGTGGAGGTGAGGTAGGTGTGGGGGCGCGCGCTTTGCACGGGGAACAAAATCTCCTCCCCTTAGCAAGGAGACCTTTGCACAACTGCGTCTCTCGTCAATTTTTTTTTGCGCGCTGATTTCAAGATACTGGATTCCCGCTTGAGGCGCGCGGGAATGACAGTATTATAGGTGTTTTGCATGTCATTCCCGAGGTTTTTATCGGGAACCCAGTCCTGAAAAACTCGATGTCATGCAGACATACGGGTTATGCAAAGGTTTCCTTAGCAAGGGGAGACAGGGTGGGGGTGATTTGAACGCAAGGACGACCTCCCCCGGCCCCTCCTTGGTAAGGAGGGGAGAAGGCACTATCGCGGGTTTAGGTTTGCAAGCTGAACCCAATTAACTCGTGACCCCTCATACGCCTCTTATTGGCTATTCGAACCTTCTGCCAAAAGCCTTTTTGCGCGCTCCGCGCGCTTTTGGCGATGGCTCCTAGCGCTTTCCACCTCCCCCACCCGCTCGCGCGCCTCTTAGAGCGCTTCGCGTCTAATCAACCCCGGCGCGCTTGCTTCTCCCTCCCTTATGCGCTCTCCGCCATGCGCCTGTGTATTGGTAAGACAGAACAAAAAATAAATCTTTGTTTTTCAAAACACCCCAGGCATGGGGTGAGCGACCTTAAGGGAGGAAGCAGTGTGAGCGAGCCGGGGAAGTAAAAAGGCGCGACAGCGCCCTAAGGGGCGAGCGCGTGGGAGGGGGAGGGCGGAGGGAGCGAAGCCCCATGCCGAAAAAAAGCCCGGCAGGGCGCAAACCGTAAAAAGCACTTGTGTTGTAATTAAATAAATGCCGAAAAACGCGCGGAGCGCGCAAAAGGGCCTCAGGCAAAAGACTCGAATAGTCTTGTAAGTCTGGTCTTTTTGATTGTTGGGCTTCGCAACGCGGAGCCCAATAAATTTATTATCCCTTGACTTGCCGCTCCCAAAACTATAAAGTTACGTCATAAACGCCAGGTATCTCCTTCGGGGGATAAAAGGGAATCCCGTGGCCTGCAGAAGCAGGGAATCGGGAGCGGTCCCGCCGCTGTAACCGGGGACGAAAACCAACGAAGCCACTGGGGCCTTACAGCCCCGGGAAGGTTGGAGAGTAGGCCGATCCGGGAGCCAGAAGACCTGCCCGGCGTCACGAAAGACCTTCTCGCGGACAGGAAGGTCGTCTGAAGGAAATACCTTCGGAACGATTGAGGGTGAAGAACAGGGTGCAATCCTCGGGGCTATTAAGTGCCCCGAGGATTTTTTTATTTCAGAAAAAGGGGATGGATCGAGATGACCCAGATAGAGGCCGCGCGTATTGGCATCATCACAAAAGAGATGGAGGAGGCCGCGAAAGGCGAGGAAGTATCACCAGAATACATACGACAGATGATCGCCGAGGGAAAGGCAGTCATACCGAATAACAAAAACCGGAAGGCGCGGCTCGTGGCCATTGGCAAGGGGCTCCGCACCAAGGTCAACGCCTCCATAGGGACGTCATCAGACATAGTAGACGTCTCCGCAGAGATCGAAAAGGCGCTCGCCGCTGAAAAAGCCGGGGCGGATACGCTGATGGAGCTCTCGGTCGGCGGCGACCTCGACTCAATAAGAAAAGAGGTCCTGTCCGTGACCTCCCTGTCCGTCGGTAGCGTCCCTTTATATCAGGCCTTCAAAGAGGCGATAGAAAAATATCACGACCCTAACAAATTGACCGAAGACCTCCTCTTCGATGTCCTGGAGCGGCAGTGCGCCGACGGCATCTCGTTCATGGCGGTGCACTGCGGGCTCAACAGGCTTACAATTGAGAGGCTGAACAGGCAGGGTTACAGGTACGGCGGGCTCGTCTCCCGCGGCGGCTCGTACATGGTCGGATGGATGCTCAGGAATAACAGGGAAAACCCGCTCTACGAGCGGTTCGACAAGGTGGTGGAGATTTTAAAGAAGTACGACTGCGTATTGAGCCTCGGGAATGGTCTGCGCGCAGGGGCAATCCACGACTCCCTCGACAGGGCGCAGGTCCAGGAACTGCTCATAAACTGCGAGCTCGCCAGCCTCGGCCAGGATATGGGTTGTCAGATGATGTGCGAAGGGCCCGGGCATCTGCCGCTCGACGACATAGAGGCGAACGTCAAGCTCCAGAAGAGGATGAGCGCTGACGCGCCGTTCTACGTGCTCGGCCCGCTCACGACTGACATCGCGGCAGGCTACGACCATATATCGGCGGCGATAGGCGCGGCAGAGGCGGCCCGCTACGGCGCCGACCTCATCTGTTACGTTACCCCGGCCGAGCACCTGGCCCTCCCGAACAAGGAGGACGTGGTTGAAGGGGTGCGGGCCGCGCGCGTCGCGGCGCACGTCGGCGACATGGTAAAGCTCGGAAGGAAAGGGCGCGACATGTCGATGGCAAAGGCCAGGAGGGACCTCAATTGGGGCGAGCAGTCCAGGCTCGGCCTCTTCGGCGAGAGGGCCTCCGAGATAAGGGCATCGAGGGCGCCTGAGGACTCGGACACATGCACCATGTGCGGGAGTTTCTGCGCCCTCGACAATGTAAACGTCCACTTCAGGGAGAGCCTTAAGGCCGGAGATAAGGCTTGAAGGGCCTCTAAAGAACCGGTCCCTCCGGCCCTGGCGTCTGAAAAGTACCTTGAATATAAGGCGTTTTATCCAGACAGTCCGCGTGTAACCAGACTCACGGCTTAAGGCCTCCTTCAAGGTGTACCATGCCCCGGTATCTTCAATAAAAGGAGGGCAAAATGAAAGACAAACGCACCATATCGGATCTCTTCGAGATCATCGCCGGTTTTACGGTAATGGCCGTCGTGTTTTTTTCGGTCTTTACCACGTTTACAAAGGGCTATTAGGGAAAAGGCCGGGGCTGAAAGGCCCCGGCTGTTTTTATCTGAGGAAAACAGCCAAACACCCCCTCTCCTTTTTTCCTTTCACTCTCTATTCTTTCCGCACTTTCCTATGGCCGTTGCTCGTAAATAGCCCTCGCTGTCACCGTGCAATATACGGCCTTAAACCGGCAAAAAAAAGACAGGGGAGGCCGCCTGCCTTTTTTTTGATTTCCGGAGAGCGTCCGCCGCCGCTTTTTTAATAATCCTTTAATTCAGGCTTTACTATAATGGGTGCGTAAAGAACGGGACCCGGCATAAAAGGAGGCATCCATGATAAGGACGATGAAAAGGTCAAGCGGACTCTTCGAGATAATGGCAACCTTCGCCATCCTCGCGCTGGTGCTCCTCATATCGATGATCATAATCTGAGAGTGAAAGGATAGGGGTATGGATAAGAATACAGGCAAGGGCTATTTGTTCGAGCTACTGACAGTCGCGGGCAACTTCGTAGCGGGCGTCCTTCTCTACGTCATTGTCTCTTAAGGAGGTCTTTATGGAAAGGATAATGCTCCTGGGTCAGTTCTTCGCCGCGCTGGCAAGCCTGGTCCTTGCGCTGGCCATTATCTCAATGGTCACATTCATTTAGGCACCCCAGCTACGATTGAAAATAAAGCCGGGCCGGATATTCCCGGCCCGGCTTTTCCGCTTTTAAAACAGGCTTGACATCCCCCCGGACCTCCTTGACAACCTTTTTCTTTCACATATCCCTTTTTTGTGTTAATGTAAACAGCTAAGCCATATCAGATAAAGGAGAAAGCTGGAAATTGGAAAGTGTGAAGGACAAGATGACGTTTAATGATTTCAACCTCTCAAGCGATGTGCTCAAGGCCGTCTCCGCGATGGGCTTTGAGGTGCCGACCCCCATACAGGAGAAGACCATCCCGGCGCTTATGACCGGCAGGGACGTCATCGGGCAGGCGCAGACAGGGACCGGAAAGACGGCCGCCTTCGGCATACCGATTGTCGAGCGTATAGACCGCATGGCCAACGGGGTACAGGCGCTCATACTCGCGCCGACGAGGGAGCTCGCCATACAGGCCGCCGAGGAGATGAACAAGCTCGGGAAGTTCAAGAAGCTCCACGCGCTCCCGGTCTACGGCGGCACGTCGATCGAGAGGCAGATAAAGGCCTTGAGCAGAGGCGTCCATATCGTAGTCGGCACGCCCGGCAGGGTCCTTGACCACATCGAGAGGAGGACCCTCTCTTTAAAGGGCGTAAGGGTCGTAGTGCTCGACGAGGCCGACGAGATGCTGGACATGGGGTTTCTCGACGACATAAACAGGATACTCAAGGAGACCCCGGAAGATAGGCAGACCCTCCTTTTTTCAGCCACGATGGCTGAAGAGATAGTAAAGATATCCAAGCGCTACATGAAGAACCCCGATAAGATCAGGATAGCGTCGGACACGCTCACAGCCCCGAAGATAGACCAGATATTTTATGAGGTGAGGAACGACCAGAAGATGGAGGCGCTCTCGCGCCTTATCGATTCCGACGACTCCGGGCGCTTTCTCGTCTTCTGCCACACGAAGCGGGAGGCAGACGAAGCGGCCTCGCAATTGAAGTTGCGCGGATACGACGCGGACGCCATGCACGGGGACTACACGCAGGCCCAGAGGGAGTCGGTCTTAAAGAAGTTCAGGGAAGGGCGCATCGACGTGCTCGTCGCCACCGACGTCGCGGCCAGGGGCCTTGACATAAGCGACATCTCGCACGTCGTCAACTACTCCATCCCGCAGGACCCGGAGTCCTACGTCCACAGGATAGGCAGGACCGGCAGGGCGGGAAAGGAAGGCATAGCGATCACCTTCGTAACCCCGAGGGAAGACAGACAGTTGCGCCTTATAAAGTCCGTATCCAAGGCGAATATCAAGAGGGGCAAGCTCCCGACCAAGGAAGAGGTGATGGGCGCGCGCGTCTCTAGCCTTAAGGAGCGCATACAGGAGTGTATAGACGACAAGTCCTTCGACAGGTTCTTAAAGCTCGCCGAGGAGATGACAGTTGACTTAAGCCCGGTCGAGGCGCTCGCCGCGCTCATCAAGTTCCAGTTGCAGGGGTTCGAGGCGCCGCCGGCGGAGAGGTCAGACGTCTCGCTCGACGACACCGGCGCCCCTTCCGGCATGGCCCGCCTCTTCGTGACCATAGGCAAGGACCAGGGCGTGAGGGCAGGGGACATCGTGAACGCGATATCCAAGAAGGCCGGCATATCAAGGGACGAGATAAAGGGCGTCTCCATCTTCGAGACCTTTACCTTCGTCGAGGTCCCGAGGGATTCGGCCGAGAAGGTAATAGAGTTCATGCACCAGTCGATCCTCTCCGGCAGGAAAATAGCGGTAGCGCCGGCAAGGCCCAGGGGGAAATAGAAGCAGGCGATTTAACAATCCATTAAAAAGGCCCGCCCTCAAGGCGGGCCTTTTTACTTGACAAAAAACGCTTTTTCCGCTTGCGGGCCTCCTCCATTTCCCATAATTCACTTTACAAAAGGCAGGTGCCTGATTTATATTTAAATAGTGGCTTACATCCTTAACTTTAAAGAGTTTTTTCTTTCAAAGCGGCCTTGTCGAGCGGCGCTTTCGGATTCTGGAAAACGGCGGCAGACGAGTGCGATAGCGCGGGGTTTATAGCGGTCAGCCGCCCTTGTCTCAACCCAGTTTTTTTGAACTCGTTGTTAAGGCCGGGCCCGGTCACGCAGGCGCACGCGCTTCAAGGCGGAAAATGGGTTTGCCGGGGCCGGCCTGATTCGTTGCCTGATAGCGAAAGTTTTTTTCCGGAGACCCGATAAGATTAAGAAGGGCCTTAAGGGTCACTGAAGCAACTCAAAGAGGTAGAGCATGGGTCTTATATTCACAAAGGGCGCCGTCACGACGGCGGTACTCCTCTGCGGAGGGCACCACGAGGACTTGAACCCTCTCCTGCGCGACACCCCTGTCTGCACCCTCCCGGTATTGAACCGCCATCTCATCGAGTACACCGTGGATTTTTTGAGGAACAAGGGCATACGGAATGTCCTCGTCTCGATACCAAAGGACGATGGATTCGATACGGCCGAGTACATGGAGAACTTGAGCCACTCATTCAGGGGCCGCCTTGAGATAAGCCATTTCGAGGAGGACAAGCACATAGGGACCGCCGGGTCGTTGCGCGCGATGCGGGACCACGTGGGGGATGAGAGTTTCCTCGTCATAGCGAGCAACATCTACATGGGAAATATCGACCTTGAGAGGTTCATGGCCGAGCACGCCGAGTCGAAGGCCTCCCTGACCGTAGGGGTCCTGAAGAACCGCAAGTACCCGACCGAGGACATATACGTCGACAAGAACGGCTCGGTTGAAGGCTTCTCCGTCATACACCCCTCCAGGGACAGGAGGTCGCCTTATACCCCGCTTGGCGTCTACATCGCCGACCCCTCGGTATTCGGCTTCATAAAGGAGAAGGGCTACTTCGACATAAAGGAACAGCTCATACCGGCGCTTAAAAAGGCGTCTCTCCATGTGCAGTCCCACGAGATAGAGGGCTACTGCAGGCCCATAGAGACGATTGAGGACTACTTCGGCCTGCACAGGGAGGTGCTCCTTACCGGGAATTTTACGAAGGCCGGGCTGACCGAGATATCCGACGGCGTATGGGCGGGGGAGAACATATCCATTTCGCCCAAGGCCTACATGGCGGGCCCAGTCCTCATAGGCAGGAACTGCACCATCTCAGACGACGTCCAGATCATAGGCCCCGCGGTCATCGGCGACAACTGCACCGTAGGGAAAAGGGCGAGGATACGGGAATCCATCATGCTGAGCGACTTCGACATGGATGACAACGCGTCCGTCAAGTACTGCGTCGTCGGGCGCGGGGTGAAGATTTTTTCAGGCGATTCGTTCTCAAACAAGATACTCGTCGACAACCTCAAGGTGGCGGATGTGAACCTAATACCGTCGAGGTACGAGTTCAACGGGGTCATCGAGTCCATGGGGCTCAAGATGGGCGGGTACAAGTACGCGGCCTTCCTCGGCTTAAAGCGGCTCCTCGACATCGCGGTCTCTCTTGCGTGCCTCATCATCTTCTCCCCTGTAATGCTCGCGCTCGCCTTAGCCGTGAAGCTCGACTCAGACGGACCCGCGGTATTCAGGCAGAAGAGGTGCGGCAAGGACGGGGTGGATTTCGAGATGCTTAAATTCAGGACGATGGTCAAGGACGCCCACGCCCAGCAGAAGAAGCTCTCCGACCAGAAGAACGTCGACGGCCCGATGTTCAAGCTCCTTAACGACCCGAGGATAACGCGCATAGGGCAGTTCCTCAGAAAGACCAGCCTTGACGAACTGCCGCAACTGTTGAACGTGCTGAAGGGCGAGATGAGCCTCGTCGGGCCCCGTCCCCTCGTCATGGACGAGATGAAGTTCAGCCAGAGCTGGAGGTCTATCAGGCTGAAGGTCAAGCCGGGCATCACGGGCCTCTGGCAGGTGCAGGGCAGGAGCGAGGCCTCATTCCATGACTGGATAAGGCACGACGTCTACTACGTGCAGAACCAGTCGTTCTGGCTCGATGTCAAGATACTCCTTAAGACCGTAGGGGTGGTGTTCAGGAAGGGCGGGGCGTATTAGCCGGCAGGCTTTAAATAAGCCCATCTGCTTTGTTGTCTTCGGCGCCCGTAACTGCGGCGTACAAAAGAGTACGCCTCGTTCCTCGCTTCTCGACGCCTCGCATCCGGGGCTTTTTAAAAGTAGCCTGAAGAGGCGGTTTGCTAAATAGGGAGTGTTATGACGCTTGTAGAAATGCTTGAAAAGGCCGCCGCGGACCACCCGTCGAGGCCGGCCGTTATATTCAACGATACCGTTTTGACCTACTCTGAGCTCGATTCGACGGTCAACAGGTTCGCGAACGCCCTCATAGCCGAAGGCGTAAAGAAAGGCGACCGTCTCGCTCTGATGCTCCCGAGGGTCCCCGAGCTCATCATAGCCTTTTTAGGGGCCGCGAAGGCAGGGGCCGTCGCGGCGCCCATAAACTTCGAGCTCCCGCTCTCAAGGATAAAGACGCTTGTAAAGACGCTCTCCCCGAGGTTCATCGTATCTGCCGGGGCGCACCTCGAAAACGCCTTATCCGGCGCCGAAGGCACCGGGGCCGGCGTCGTCGCAATCGGCCGCGAGGACGCCCGCGCGATAGCGTGGGACGAGTTCCTGAAGTTCCCCTCGACCAAGCCCGGTATAGACATCCACTCTGACGACGTCGTCTATCTCAACTACACGTCCGGATCGACCGGGGACTCCAAGGGCGCGATAACGACCCACGCGAACGTCTACTGGAACACGCTCGCCTCTGTCGAGGCCCTGGGGCTCAGGGAGGAAGACGTCCATCTCTGCATGTTCGCCCCGTTCGCGCACCCGCACGAACTCCTCGCCCGCCCGTTATTCCTCGGAGGGACGATGGTCCTCGTGGATACCATCTACCCCAAGGCGATAGCGGAGGCGATATCCAAAAACAAAGTCACCTGCATGATGGGGCTTGCCCCCATGTATGAGAACCTCCTTGAGCTCATCGGGCACAGGGCCTGCGACTTAAGCTCGCTCCGTCTCCCGGAGAGCGGAGGCATGTACACGAGGGGCGAGCTCATGGAGAGGTTTGCTTCTTGCCTCGGGGTTTCCATTATACCGGTCTGGGGCTCTACCGAGACCTCCGGCATAGCCATAGCCAACCGCCCGGGGACGGTCTCCCCGCCCGGGTCTGTCGGGAGGCCGTGCCCTTACTACGAAGTAAGGATAGTAGATGAGGCGGGCGATGACGTCGGCCCCGGAGAGGTCGGGGAGCTTGTATTCAGGGGCCCTGCCGTGGTCTCAGGGTACTTCGAGGGCGCTAACGGGTCTTCGGTCTTTAGAAATGGCTGGTACCATAGCGGAGACCTCGCCACAAAGGACACCGACGGCTTTTTCTACTTCGTGGAGAGGAAGTCGGGCATGATGAAGGTCGCGGGGCTCAAGGTCTACCCGACGGAGATAGAAAAGGCGCTTCTCGAACACCCGTCGATAAGGGAGGCGTCGGTCATCTCCGTTAAGGACGACCTCCGGGGCGAGGTCCCGAAGGCGTATATCGCTTTGAAAAAAGGCGCCGTGTTGACTGCCAAAGAGGCGCTTAAGTTCTGCAGGGAAAGGCTCGCGCACTACAAGGTCCCGAGGCACGTCGAGTTCCTCGACGTGCTCCCGAAGACAACGAGCGGCAAGATAAACAAGAAGGCATTGCAAACGGAGGGGCTGTGAAGGCGCTCGTAGCGGACGGCCAGTGGGCCCCCCGGGCCGGCTACACGCCGGTCCGCGAAGAAGAGGAAAGACACCGCGCCCTTGTCGGGAGCCGGGTCTGGCGCAACACCACGTTCGACATAAAAGAGATACCGGCCCCGCGCCCCCTCGAAGACGAGGTATTGATACGGGTAAAATCGTGCGGGGTCTGCGGCTCGGACACCCATGTCTACGAAACCGACAAGGACGGCTATATAATCTTTTCGGGCTTGACGAAACTCCCGTGCGTAATCGGACACGAGTTCTCCGGCGTCGTCGAGGAGACCGGTAGGCTCGTAAGGGGTTTAAAGAAGGGCGATACCGTAGCGGTCGAGTCCGTCATGTGGTGCGGGATATGCACCCCGTGCAGGAGCGGGCACCCCAATCAGTGCAGGAACGTGGAGTTGCTGGGTCTTAGCCGGGACGGGGCGTTGGCGGAGTTCGTCGCGGTGAACGAGAGGTACTGCTGGAAGATAGACCCGTTATCGGAAGTCTACGGCGGGGAGGAGTTCTTTGACATAGGAGCGCTCATCGAGCCCGTCGGGTGCGCGTACAACGGCATGTTCGTCGTGGCCGGCGGCTTCAGGCCCGGCTCGACGGTCGTCGTCTACGGCGCCGGGCCTATCGGACTTGGGGCGGTCTCGCTCGCCAGGGCCGCTGGAGCGGACATGGTGATAGCGTTCGATGTTACGGGGGGCAGGGTAAGGATAGCGGGCGAGATGGGCGCTGACCACGCCTTCAATATAAGGGAACTCGGCGAGCGGAGGCCGTCGGATATAGTCCTTGAGCTTACCAAAGGCGCGGGGGCCGAGGTTCAGGTCGAGGCCGCGGGCGCGGCGCCAAAGACTGTCCCTGAAATGGAGAGGTCGCTTGCGAGCCAGGGCAAAATAGTCTATCTCGGCAGGGCCGCGACATCCACGCCCATGCACCTTGACGCCCTTGTGACGGGCGCGAACAGCGTAGTCGGCGCGCGCGGGCACGCGGGCTACGGCATATTCCCGAACATCATAAGGCTCATAGCCAAAAAGAGGATAGACGTCTCTCCCATGATATCGAAGAGGTTCCCGTTCGAGCGCGTCAAGGAGGCGCTCGCGGCTTCGGCGGACAGGGAGAACGGCAAGGTGATGGTGCGGATATAGGGGGCCGCGGCGCGAAATAGTAGTTGTTGAAATAAGCTATTATTTTTGTTAGTATTTTTGGATTGGGTTTATGCGGCTCGCAGTAGACCGTCTGTAAGCCGCCGTCGTTAGCCTGGAAGTCCTGCTTCGGCCAATCGTAGAGAATATTATGTTTAAAATCGGCTGAGAAGCCCTCAGGGATCATTTTTTTACATAGCGCAACCGATATTACATGAACAGTGAGGCAAATATGAAAAATAGATTGACATCCCTGGCCCTTGGCCTGACCCTGCTTCTGGCCGTTATAGGCGGCTGTTCGGGGAAACAGAGTACAATGCCCGAGGTCGAGCCTGAGTCGAAGCCCGTTCAAATATCGGAGTTCATCCTAGGCGTGGGCGACAGCATAGAGGTTACGGTATACAGGCATGACGACCTAAAGAAGACATACAAGATCGACAGCTCCGGAAGGCTCATGTTCCCGCTCATAGGGGACGTAGAGGCCTCGGGAAGGAGCGTATTCAAGCTCTCTGACGAGATACGCGACAGGCTCGCGCGCTACATAGTAAACCCGCAGGTGACCATCTCGGTCACGGCCGTGCAGAGCCAGAAGATAATCGTGCTCGGAGAGGTCAATAACCCCGGCGTCCAGACGCTCGACTCAACCATGAGCGCGGTGGACGCGATATCAAAAGCCGGCGGAATGACGGTTGACGCGAAGCTCTCGAACGTGGTCCTCATACGGAGGGTAAACGGCAAGGGGGAGGTCACCACCCTTGACCTCGACTCGGTGATCAAAAAGGGGGAATGGCGGCATAACAGGTTCCTCCAGAGCGGCGATATCCTCTATGTCCCGGCCTTCACGATAGCGAACGTAAGCTGGTATTTCGGGCACCTCTCAAAGATACTCTCGCCGATAGTCAACCTTGAGAGCGGCATAGTCCTCTGGCCGCAGGCGCAGGACGTTTTACTCTACGGAGAGTCGTCCTCGACTACACCCCTGTCGATACCCGCCAGATAATCAGCATATAAAAATTTTGAGAGGGTTTGAATGGAGCTTAGACAGTTAATCGAGACATTACTCAGAAGGAAATGGGTCGTCATCTATATCTTCGGCGCCGTTTTCCTCACCATATTCATCGGGACCCTCGTCGTCACCCCTTCATACGATTCAACCGCGAAGGTGCTTCTGAGAAAATCGCCGGCCTCAAGCTCCATGCTCGCGAGCATCGGGCTCCAGGGGAGCTCTCAGAGCTCGGCGGCCCTTGGGGACACGGACAGGGCGGACTACCTGGCGCTTGCCGCCGTAAGCCCTGTCGCGGACCAGGTCATAACGGAGCTGGACCTTAAACGGGAGAGGACGAGGTCCAGGCTCATGAAGGCCGTGCCAGGCCTTAAGTGGGCGTTCGGGCTTTTGGGCGTGGACGTGACCGCTACGCTGGAGGCGATGACGGCCGAAACGCTTCTGGACCAGTCGCTCCTTTCCGTCATCTTCCCGAGGCCCTACGTCGCCCTGGAGCAGTATGAGGATACGGACATCATACACATAACGGCCTATTCCACGGACCCCGACGAAGCCATGCGGATAGCCAACGCCATGGCGAAGTACTTCATAGCCGAGGAGCTTAAAAGGGTCAGCGAGGATTACAGGGGTGTGAAGGTGTTTGTCGACAGCAACATCACCAAGGCCAGGAACGAGTACCTTGAATCCCTGAACGAGGTCAAGCAGTTCAAGGAGAAGGAGAAGAGCCTGAACCTTGATACCGAGTCGACCGCTTTACTGCAGAAGATATCGGACCTCAAGAAGAGCGTCGACGATAACAGGCTGAGTCTGGCAAAGGTCTCCTCCTCCATCCGCAATATGGAGGGCCAGCTCAAATCCATTCAGAAGTATCAGAAGTCCTCGGAGCAGGTGAAGGACAATGATATGGTCGTTAACTTGAAGATCACGCTCCGCGACCTTTACCTGACGCTCGCCGAGACGAAGTCCAAGTACACGAGCGAAAACCCCTACGTCATCGACCTCGAGAACAAGATAGCCAGGAACAAGGAACTGCTTGAACAGGAACTGGTAAAGGTCTACGGCGGAGAGACGATAAGCATAGACCCGGTCTATCAGGACCTTATAATCAAGCTCGCGGAGAACTACGCGGATCAGGCCAGCTACCAGAGCCAGGCGAAAACATACCCGAAGATCATCGCCAGATACGAGTCCGATATGATGCAGCTGCCGGGGAAGGTCTCCGCTTATTCCAAGCTCGCCCTCGACGTCACCGTGACCCAGGATATCTACAATTCGCTTCTCCAGTCCCAGTACCAGGTGGGGATGGCCGAATCGATGGCCCTCTCGAACATCTATATAGTCGAAGACGGCAAGTCGCCGTCAAGGAACGACCCTACGCATAAGAGCCCTTCGCTTTTTCTGAACACCATCATAGCCGTGCTCCTCGGCTCCACCTTCAGTATCGCCGCGGTCTTCCTCATCGAATACTTTGACGTCACCGTGAAGACGTCCCAGGACCTTAAGGCGTTCCAGCACATCACCTTCCTCGGCAGCGTCTTCAAGCTGAAGAAAAAAGACAGCAGGATCATAGACAGCGCGAACCTTAAGTCCCCGCTGAGAGAGACGTTCAGGTCCATAAGGAACAGCATAAAGTTCGTATCGCTCGATAAGCCGATAAAGAGCTTCGTTGTGACCAGTGCCACCGCCGGAGAGGGGAAGACTTTTTTCAGCTCCAATATCGGGATATCCCTGGCGCTTGAAGGGAAAAAGGTGCTCATCATCGACGGCGACTTGAGGAGGCCGGCCCTTCATAAACAGTTCAACCAGCCTAACAGCAAAGGTCTTACCAACTTTCTCGTGGGCGAGGCTACCATTGAGGAAATACAGGTAAAGACAGGGGTGAGCGGCCTGAGCATCATGACCACAGGGCCGATACCGCCGGACCCGGCAAAGCTGGTCGAGTCCCATAAGATGCAACAGCTGATCAGCGACATGAAGGATATTTACGATATCGTGATAATAGACGCCCCTCCGGTACTGCCGGCGAGCGACGCCATGGTCTTCGGCGAGGGCATCGTGATGATCATAGAAAGCTCGCGTCTCAGCAAGGCGGTGTTGAACGACCTTTTCGAGACCATCAAGAAATCCAAGATCGACTTCTACGGAGTCGTCCTTAATAAGGACAAGGACTACGGGAGCTCTTATTACGCCTACTATCAATGAGCATCCTGTCAAGGTTTTTTTCAGCCGAAAAAATAGATTACGCCGACATCCACTCCCATCTGCTCTATGGGATAGATGACGGGGCAAAGAGCCTTGATGAGTCGGTCGAAATGGCCAGGCGTGCTTCAAAAGACGGCGTCACGCGCATGGTAGCCACGCCGCATGTCTCCACGGAAACCTCGGCCGGGCATTTGCTGAACGAGGCCTCCGAGAGGCTTGGGGTGCTGAAGGAGAGGCTGGCGGAAGAGGGGATAGGTCTGAAGGTCGTCCTCGGCGCCGAGGTTTCTCTCGAGCTCGGGCTTGCCGACGCGGTAAAGACTGAAAGGCGTCTGACAATCGGCGGAAACGGCAGGTACATGCTTGTCGAGATGCCGGCGTACGGCATACCAGTATTTGCCGAGAAGGTGGTCTTCGAATTGCTTGCGAGCGGGGTTGTCCCGGTTTGGGCCCATCCGGAGAGGTGCGCCGAGACGGCCGAAGACCATGAGTTCGTAAGAAGGTTCGTGGAGAGCGGCGTCCTGCTTCAGCTCAATTCCGGAAGCCTCCTGGGGCTCTACGGACAGAGGACCAGGCAGTCTGTAAAAAAAATGCTGGCGAACGGGTTGGGGGATGTGATGGCCAGCGACATCCACCACGCCTCCGATACGCGGAGGTTCCTGTCCGCGGCTTTCCCAAAACTGGCGGGGATAGTGGGAAGGGAAAAGGCCGTGGACATGTGCTCGACGCTACCAGCTAAGATCGCCGGGTGCTGAGGGAAGGGAAAGCTCTGATATGGCAGACAACCTGAAGAGATGTTTGGCGGTCCTTTTTTTCCTCGCCTTGATTCCCGGGGACCTCCTTGCCCAGCCGCCTTTTGGAAGAGGTTCTGAGGAGAGAGGCCGCCCCGGGGAAATGGGGCAGGAACCCAGGACCGGCGTCGTCAGCGAGGTGCGGGGCAACGAGATCACCTTGAGTTTGAGGGACGGACAAAGGCAGGTCGTAACGCTCTCGCCTTATTTGAAAATAACGAGGGAGAGGACGATGACCGCCGAGGACCTGCGTCCAGGCGCCGACGTCATGGTCGTGGGCAGAACGGATGGGGGCTCGATAAGGGCCGAGGTGATCAGGCTCGTGTCAAAGGGCGCCGCCATGCCTCCTGGCGGGAGGGACGGGAGGGAGATGAATGCCGGCCCTGTCACCGGAAAGGTGGTCAGCGCTTCCCCCTTGAGGATAATGACCGCCTCTGGAGAAAGGCAGGTAGATATCTCCGGGGTCAGAAGGATATTCGAGGAGACGACCGTTGGACCGGAAGAGATAAAGGCCGGCGACCAGCTTTTGATTTTAGGCGGGGCTGAGAGGGTCTTCAAGCTGATCTTCCAGACACAGCGCTCCGCCATGGGGCCCGGACCGGCGCCCGGCCAGGCGCCGGTCCAGGTGATGGGAAAGAGCAGGCTTCCAATGCCGCCTGTCCCTGAGGTCTCATACTTCAGCAAAAGGGAGATGGACAGGTCAAGGGATTCGCAGTTCGGCTTCAAAGACCCGAATATGCCCAGGATCGATCTCTTCCTCTGGTACGATGACTACGGGAGGGTAATGAACGACCTCGGGGTCAGCTGGATGGAGCCTGCCGCCAGCTTCGGCTTCAGCTGGGAGCAGGTGCAGAAGAAGAACCGGGATAACACGTACACGGCCTTCGATTGGGGCAGGTACGACAGGCTGGTGGAAAATGCCCGGGCGTACAATATACATATATCGGCGATAATAATCGCAAGGGAGCCGCTTGCGGAACAGGGGCAGAGGCGTCCGCCCTCGCTTCCCGCGGACCTGAGAGGATATCAGAACTTTGTCAGGGCGCTTGTGGAGAGGTACGACGGAGACGGAAAGGACGACATGCCGGGGCTTCTTTATCCGATAAAGAACTGGAAGATAGAGGACGAGGCCATGGCGAAGATATATTTCAACGGCACGCCTTCCGACTACGCCAGGCTCGTTAACGCCGCCTATGACGCCGTAAAGCAATCCGACAGCGGCGCGAACGTGATACTCGCGATGGTGCGCGGGTACGACGGCTTCGGTGAAGCCGACCCCAGGGCGTTTATGGAGGGTTTCTTCTCCGAATTCGCCAGGCTGAGCAGGGTGAGGAAGTGGGACACGATCGACCAGCACTCGATGATAGTGAGCAGGACGGCCGACCCTGAAAAACAGTACCTGGAGATCGGCAGATACGTCGAAGACGTCAAGGCCGCGTCAAAGCGGTACGGGTTTGAGCCTGCCCCGTTCTGGGCCATGGAGGTGGCCGGCATAGACCCCCCGCCGGAGAGGGCGCACGCAATAGACCTCTTCAAAAGGTACGTCTACGCGTTCTCGGTAGGGGTAAGGAAGGTCTTCTGGTCGGGCCTTGCGGAAAAACCGCCGCAGAGCACCTCCGGCATCAAGGACCCTCTCGAAAAGGCGACCCTGATAGATTCTCAAGGACAGAAGAAACTTGCGTACTACACGTACAAGAAGATGGTCGGCATGCTTGACGGGTTTGATGTGAACCGTGTCGAGACCACAAGGCATGACGGGGTCTACGTCTTCAGGTTCTCAAGGGACGGTAAGCCCGTGTGGGTGGCCTGGAACGACGGCAAGACCGCGGTCAGGGAGAAGCTCTCGGTCCCGCGCGGCGCGCGCGTGACTGTCGTCGAAGCGGTTCCGGACGCCGGGACCGGCGCGGAAATCAGGGATTACGCCAATGCGTTCAGGACAATCGAGGGGAAGGCCATGTCAGGCGTTTTCGAGTTTGAGATCGGGGCGGCTCCCTTGATTATTACGGTCGACTGATTAGATGCAAATATCGAGATTGGGTGAAATTTTAAAGACCCTCATAACCGAGAACCTTAACGTTTTTGTCCTGACCTTTGTCTCCGTCGGACTTGGCATCGCCTTCCTGCTGTCTCCTTACGGGACCGTAGCGCTTTATATCGCGCTGGTCATCATGCTTCTCGTCATAATAAAGCCGATATACGGGCTTTACGCCGTCATCCCCATCATCCCCGTCAGGACCTTCAACATGCTGGTCCCCAACCCCAACAGGACCCAGTCGGAGAAATATTCGATGGGGTCGTTGCTGGTCTTTCTGGTCTACATCGCCCTGAGCTTCAATTTGTTCGCTACACGCGCCTCCAGCAGGCATAAGGTGCATATCGACGTCCTCGTACTTCTATTCCTTATGTGGAGCTTGACTACGCTCTTCTGGACTCATGATATCTATCATGGCTCCTACGTCTTTTTCGAGCTTTTGACGGGCATCCTCATAATGTACATTTTCCAGAGGACCATAAGGAGCGAAGCCGATCTTTTAAAGGTATACAAATACCTGGCGTTCGCGGCACTCCTCTGGGGCACCCTGATGTTCATATCCCAGTGGTATAACGGGACCGTCTTCAACGTGCAGATATTCAACAAGGTCTCCGTAATGTTCGACGTCTATATACAGGAAAGACGCGTGGGCGGCTTCGCCCCTCCGCAGACGTCTTCAAATACTCTGGCAATCGCCATGTTCCTGGCGTTTTCCCTTTATTACACCGTAAGGCCGTTAGGGAAGTTCATAATCGTATTGCTCTGCCTCTTCATGATAGACAACGTCCTCCTCGGAGGCTCCAAGGGGGCGGTAGGCGCACTCCTCCTCGGCATGATCGCTACGGTGGTCTTAAGCCCGAAAATGAGAAAAAACGCGTTTGTCTGGACATTCTCGATATTCAGTTCCTTTGTCGTAGTTTATCTCTTTAACGTGGTGGCGTTCTCCGAGCAGAGGCTGACCGCGTCCTCGAAGGTCTCAGAGGCCTCGCTGACATACCGTTTGCAGTTCTGGGAAAAGGGGTTTGAGACCCTGTCGCACAACGGCTGGATAGGGGACGGGATAGGTGGGTTCGCAAGGTACGTGGACCCGTGGCCCGGCGCGCACAGCTTTTATTTCTCGATCCTCTTCGATCTCGGCATCATCGGCCTCCTGATATTCATGCTCATGCTCGCCGTAAGGGCGTCAGCCCTTACGAAGGCGATAATGGTCTGCAAAAGTGAATTCCTGAGCCACGCGCTTTACTGCATGGTGGGCGCTTTTTTGACCTTCCTCGTGCACGGCATAGTCGAGATGGAATACTCGTTCCTTCATTTCTGGATGCTCATAGGCCTGCTCGAAAGGGTAACGGCCTTTGCAAGGACGGAGACCAATGTCTGAGCGCGTGGAAAAATCGCTGGGTGTGGTGCTTAAGGGCGGCGCGTTTACCCTTCTGGGCGCCGTGCTCGGCAATTTTTTCGGCTTTGCCAGCAAGCTCGTCATAACCCGCGCCTCGGACCCCGAGGTCTTCGGGCTCTTCTCGCTCTGCACCGGCATAGTAGGCATCATCTACATCGGCTCTAACCTCGGGCTCTCGATCGGGGTCGCGCGTTACATCCCGTTCTTTAAGGGCAAGGGCGACGCGCTCAAGTCAAGGGACGCTTCCATCGTAGCCTTGAACGCCGGCACAGGTATAAGCCTTGTGTTCTTTGTCGCCGCTTTTTTTTCCGCCGACTTCGTCGCGGAGAGGTTTTTTCCGAAGATCGAGAACCTCTCCTATCTGCTTAAGGTCATTTTCCTTACGGTCCCGCTCTACTCCTTCCTTGAGCTGACGATAGGTATCGCCAGGGGCCACGGCGACGTAATACCGAAGGTCTACTTTCTTGATGTGATAAAGAACGGGCTGCTCTTCCTGCTGATACTGGCGGCGATACCGTTCGGTATTTCCATCAGCACGATCGTCTACGCGTATGTCGCTTCAATTGTGGCGCCGAGCGTCATCGCGTCTTTATATATGTCGAAAAAATACGGCGTCGGACTGCTCTCCAAGCGGGTGCCTCAACTGCCCAAAAGAGAGATCATCCTGTTTTCGCTCCCGCTGATGATGATGCCGATAATGTGGCTGGTGCTCGGCACCATGGATACGGTGATGCTCGGTTATTTCAAGGACCCTGCCGAGGTCGGCATATACAACGCCTCGGTCTCGCTGGCCAGGGTCTTTAACACCATCGCGGCCCCGATCATGTTCATGTTCCTTCCGGTGGCGACGGAGTACTTCGCGAAGCAGTCGTTTACGGAGCTTTCGTTCCTGTACAAGATATTCACCAAGTGGATATTCTCCGTCTCTCTCCCCATTTTCATGATCCTGATGTTCTTTCCGGAGATCATTATTACGACGCTTTTCGGCGCGAGGTACATCGAAGGGGCGATGTGTCTGCGCATTATCGTCCTCGGGTATTTGTCTTCCCTGATACTGGGTATCAACAACGTGGCACTTACGGCGAGCGGGAAAACCATGGTGCAGATGTGGCTATCCGTGGCGACCATAGGCCTGAACTTCGTCCTCAACATTTTTTTGATCCCGAGATACGGCTCTAACGGCGCGGCGCTGGCCACCGCCCTGTCGTTCACGGCGTTTAACGTGTTAGTCTCCCTGGTGCTGTACCGGCACGCTAAAGTACAGCCTTTCTCGGCAAATTATTTCAAGGCGATCGCCGCCGCGTTCATATCCCTCGGGCTTTTTTATCTGTTGCTTGGGTATCTGAGCGCGGGGCTCCGCCTTATCCCTTTCTTCCTCGTCTTTTACTCGATCAGCTATATGGCCTTTATGATACTTTTCAGCGGGATCAACAAATACGACCTCATTATGCTCGACATACTCGAGAGAAAGAGCGGAAGGAAGTTCTTCAGGCTGAGGAAGCTCCTCGCCAGGTTCGACAAACACGGAGGATAAGATATGTTCAATCCCGAGAAGGTCATAGTAGTAGGGATAGACGGCGCCACATTCGATATCATAGACGAGCTCTGCGCCAAGGGGAGGCTCCCGAATATCGCCGAAATAATGAGAAAAGGCGTCAGCGGCAGGCTGAAATCGACGATACCCATGATAAGCGCGACCGCGTGGACGTCCTTTTCCACGGGGATGAACCCCGGCAGGCACGGTATATACGACTTCGTGAACAAGGTGAAAAACGAGTACAGGTTCTCGGTCACAAGCGCCATGGACAGGAAGTCGAAGCCGCTCTGGGTGCTGGCGAGCGAGGCCGGCAAAAAGGTCTGCGTGGTGGGCTGTACGCTCACCTATCCGCCGGATGAAGTGAACGGGTGCATGATATCCGGGCTCGGGACCCCGAACAAAAAAGGCCTGCCTGCCTGCGATTACTCGTACCCGCTGGAGGTCATGGCCGAGATAGAAAAGAACGTGGGGCGGTACCGGCTGACGCCTAACGTGAACATTAAAAACATATCCGACGCCATGAAAAAGGAGATAGACGAGCTCATCGACTACAAGGCGAGGCTCAACACGTACTTCTTCGAGAACCATCTCTCGGACTTCAATATGTACTTTTTCGGGGAGACCGATATAGCCTCTCATTTTTTCTGGGATGACAGGGACTTCATATACGACGTCTACGAGAGGATCGACCGCTTTATAGGGGGGTTGCTTTCGAGAAGGGATATCAACATCATCCTGATGTCAGACCACGGTTTTGCCGGAAGGGACAGGATGATCTTTGTCGACAGGTGGCTTGAGAGCGAAGGTCTGCTTGCCTCAAAGCCCACGAACCGGTTTCTCGATAAACTCAAGTCTCTCGGCCATGAGGAGGACAAATCCCTTTCAGGCATCAAATGGGACGAGACAAAGGCCTTTTCAGGAAGGTCAGCCTCAGGGAGCATCTTCATCAATCTCAAGGGCAGGGAGCCCGGCGGCACGGTAGAGCCGTCCGATTACGATAAAGTCTGCTCCCTGATATCCGAGAGGCTCCTCCAACTTAAGGACCCGAAGACCGGAGTGGGCTTTGTGGAGAAGGTGCTCAGGAAAAACGACATATTCTCGGGCGAGGCGCTTGAGTGTGCCCCCGACCTGGTCCCGATATTCAAGAAGGGCTACGGCGTGGGGATCAAGTCGATAGAGGACAGGCACCTGAAGGACGAGTTCATAACAGACTCCATCTACTGGCGCGGCGACCATGAGCTACACGGGATTTTCGCGGCATCAGGCCCCGTCTTCAATGAGGGGGTGCGTATCGAGGGAGCCGAGATCATAGATATAGTGCCTACGATACTCTACCTCTACGGCATGCCGATAAACAAGGCGATGGACGGCAGGGTGCTCGATTCCGTTTTTAAAAGAGATTTTGTCGCGTCGAACCCCGTAGTCTTAAGCTCCGAGGACATAAGAACCGCTTCAGGTGGGAAGAACCTCTCGTCGGAGGAGCAAAAGATGATAGAGGATTCCCTGAAGAACCTCGGTTATCTCGAGTAATGCAGGTGGCTAACCCCTTACGGGCCGAGAGTAGACGATGCTCAAGTATATAGCGCTCTTATTCATCTGGTACCCGCTGAGGTCGGTCGTATATTACCTGCCCTCAGGCGTGATAGCGTTCGGGTCCGCCCTGGCGGCGAGGCTCGCCTTGCGCCTAAGCGCCCGGCGCGCAACGGTCATGAGCGAGGAGCTAAGGGCCCTTATAAACGGACTACCCGAGGATCTCTGCCGCGAGACTATCGAAAAGGCCTTCAAGTTCCTGATAATGGAGGAGGCTGAGAGGCTTTTTTTCGATAAGGGGAAAAAGGTCCTATCCCTCGTCGAGTTCAAGGGGCTCAATAACCTGGACTCAGCGCTTAAAGACGGCAAGGGGGCGGTCCTTTCACTCATGCACTTCGGCAATCATCTCCTGGTCATCCCGGCGCTCGGCTACAAGGGGTATCCGATCTATCAGCTCGCGGAGCAGGGTGTCAGCGGAGGGTCCACCAGGGGAGAGGGGTTCCTTCAGGGGATACTCGTAAGGAAGAGGAGAAAAATAGCCGAGGCGATGCCCGCCGGGATGATACACGCAAACAAGATGAGCAAGAAGGTCTATAACGTACTTAACGAGAACAAGGTCCTCCTGGCGGCCATAGACGGCAGGGTCGCTAAGAACACGAAAGGGTTCGGGTTTCTGGGCAGGCAGATGCTTCTTTCAAACGGGATATTCAAGCTGGCCCTTTCCACCGGCGCGCCTCTCCTGCCGCTCTTCATGGTCAGGAACGAGGAAGGCAGGAACCTGCTGGTCATCGAGGAGCGTCTTGAATTCAAGACGCCGGATGAGGGGGTTGAAAAATACCTGAAGATATTCGAGCGATATCTCCTCAAGTTTCCACATCATTATGCCGCCAACATGATGTTTGAGCGTATCAGGTCGGAAAGGGGCGTGGATAACCCCCTTTTCAGCGATCACGAGAAATGATCCTTAAGGAATTTATAAAGGACGCGGTAAGGTTTGTCTATTTCTACCCTCTTAGGGGGCTGGTGTCTGTTATGCCCTTCAAGTGGACCTATTCCCTGGCGAGGCTTGCCGGGAAGGCGGCGTACCTTATCAACGGCGGAAAGAAGGCGGCGCTCAAGGCCGAGCTTTACGGGCTTTTTCCGGATATCGAACAACATAAGGCCGCCCGTGTCGTCAGGGATACTTTCGTAAACCAGATGCAGACCGAGCTTGAGGCCTTTATCTACCCCAGGCTCGACGCCGGGAGCATCAGGTCGGTTATGGAATACGAGGGGTTGAAGCATCTTGAGAGGGGGCTTGAGAGCGGCAAGGGTGTAATGCTCCTCTTCGCGCACTTCGGCGCAAACCAGATGGTAATGCCGGCCATCGGCTATCTGGGGTACAAGATGAGCCAGATAAGCGCGCCGTCCACCGTGTGGGAAGAAAAACTCACTAATAAAAGGATAACGGCCATGGCAAGGGTCGGGCTGAAGATAAGGTGGGACAACGAGGCCTCTTTGCCGGTCAGGCATATAAACGTGTTCGGCACGATGAAGGAGGCCTTCCTGTGCCTCAGGAGGAACGAGGTCCTCGGCATAGCCATTGACGGGGGGGGCGGAAAGACCAGGGAAGGGGTGGAGTTTTTCGGCAAAAAGGCCTTTTTTTCGACAGGCTCCGTTGAGATCGCCATGAGGACCGGATGCGTCGTGCTCCCGACTTTCATGATAAGAAAAGGGGACGGCACGCACAGGATGATAATAGAGGAGCCGATCGAGATGACGGGAGACTCGGGAGACGCCGTAAGGGGTAATATCTCGGCCTTCGTGAAAAGGCTCGAGGGGTATGTCGCAAAGTACCCCTGCCATTACCTCAATTTTCTCGCCTTGAGGACATATATGAAAGGTATCGACGGCATAACCTTCATCGAAGGCTAAAATAGGGGATTTTGCCGTTCCTTTTTTGATTCGTGCGCGTATTTATGGTAGCATTTATATAGGCGTTGTAGGCATGGGGCGATTTTGTCCGAAGCCTCCCGCGTGTTGCGTTTTTCGGGTGCCGGACCTGATTTGGGCATATAAAAAGCAAGGAAGATATATCAATGAAGATTACATTAGTTGCGCCGACCCCGCCGGATGTCTCGGCTTTTGGCGTAAGGGCTTTATCCGCGTACCTTAAAAGGCACGGTAAAGAGGTCCGTATCGTACTGATACCCGGCGGGGTGGAAAAGTTCAAGCACACCGTGGGGTTCAGATATCAATACGAGGAGCACATCTTGAGGCAGGTGGTGGACCTCTGCAAAGGGTCCGACCTTGTCGGGATATCATTCATGAGCAACTATCTCGACCGCGCGATGCAGTTAAGCAAGGCCATCAAGGGCGAGGTGAAGGGGCCGCTGATTCTCGGGGGCATACACCCGTCGGTCATGCCTGAGGAGTGTCTTAAGTTCGCCGACATAGTCTGCGTCGGGGAGGGGGAGGAGGCGCTTCTTGAGCTCGTCGAGAGGATCGAGCAGAAGAGAGACTATACGGACATAAGGAACCTCTGGGTTAAAAAGGACGGGAAGGTCGTCAGAAACCCGCTCCGGCCTCTTGTCCATGACCTCGATACCCTCCCGCCCTACGACTTCGGCCTGGAGGACCACTACATCTATGACAACGTCACGAAGCGCATGGAGCCCGTGAGCAAGGAACTCCTCAAGCGCGCGTTCCCGCTGGAGCCGCATGTCGAGGGCTCGTTCAGCGATTCGTACAGGAGGACGCTTTCGTACAAGACCATGACCACAAGGGGATGTCCGCACCACTGCACCTTCTGCGCCGAGAAGGCCATGGCGGACATGTACAGCGGTCAAAAATACCTTCGCAAGAGGAGCGCCGCGCACGTCATGGAGGAGCTCCAGTGGGTAAAAAAGGAGATGCCTTTTGTCGAGAGCATATTCCTTTTTGACGATACATTCCTGGGGAGGCCCACGGAAGAGATAAAGGAGTTCGCGCGCATATACAAACAGATGATAGGTCTGCCGTTCCACATACAGGCGAGCCCCGGGACGGTGAACGAGGAAAAGATGGAAGCGCTTCTGGACGCCGGCCTCGCGTTTGTAGAGATGGGCATACAGTCGACGAGCAGTACCGCGAAGGAGCTTTATAAAAGGAAGGTCTCTGCCGACACGATACTTCGCGCGGCTAATATCTTTCATAAATACAGGGGCAGGATATACCCGCCCTGCTACCACGTTATCCTTGACAACCCCTGGGAGAGTTCGGAGGATGTCGCGGAGACCGTCAGGCTGATATTGAAGATACCGGCCCCTTTCTGGCTCAAGAGGTCATCGCTCGTCTGTTTCCCCGGGACAGAGCTATACCACAGGGCGAAGAAGGACGGCATCATAAAGAACGAGGAGGACGAGCAGAGCGAGATATACTCGAAGCACCTCCACATGCCGAAGGGCACCTACGTGAATTTCCTCATGTACCTGACCGGGTTCTCGCGTTTTCCCAGGTGGGTCATCAAGTTGATGTGCAACGACGTTATCGTCAAGCTACTCGATAGGAAGTACCTTAACAAGATGTATGCGTGGCTCAACAGGGAAGGCGAGTTCCTGATAATCCTCTACAAGGGGCTCAAGTCCCTTTTGACCGGCGACTTTACGCGCATATATAGATATTTCATAAGAACGGTCTCGAAGACATCCTGATATGAAAATAACCCTGATATCGCCTTATCCCGATATCACCGCTTTCGGGATACGCACCATATCGGCCTATCTGAAGAAGCACGGCCACAGGACCCAGCTCATATTCCTTCCGGACCCCTATGGCGACAACCTTGTCTTTGGGAAGAAGAGGTACGAAGACGGCGTCCTCGACTCCCTCATATCCCTTTGCAGGGATTCCGATCTCATAGGCCTGACCCTTATGACGAACTTTTTCGAGGGGGCCGTGCAGATAACGGAAAAGCTCAGGTCCGGCCTAAAGGCGCCGGTCCTCTGGGGAGGCATTCACCCCACCATCAGGCCCGAGGAGTCGCTTGAGTACGCCGACATCGTATGCGTCGGCGACGGCGAGGAGGCCGCGCTCGAGCTTGCCGACAGGATGGACAAAAAAGAGCCTTATCTCGACGTCCGCAACCTCTGGGTAAAGGATAAAGGGCGTATCTACAAAAACCCGCCGAGGGGCCTCCCGCACGACCTCGACGTCTACCCGAGGCCGGATTACAGCCTGGAAGACGCCCATGTCCTCTTCGACGGCAGGATACAAAAGATGGATTACGAGCTTATGAAGGCCTGTCTTGAGAAGGGGACGGTCTCAGGGTATCTGAAGAAGACCGGATACCAGACCATGACCGGGCGCGGCTGCCCCCACAAGTGCACGTACTGCATAAACGACACCTTGAAGGGCATGTACAACAACGAGAATTATCTGCGCTGGCGCTCGACCGGACATGTCATGGACGAGCTTGTCTGGGTCAGGGAGAACCTGCCGTACGTCGGGTTCGTCTGGATATCGGACGACGCGTTTTTCGCCAGGAACAAAAAAAGCCTCGAAGAGTTCTGCCTTGAGTATAAGGAGAAAATAGGGCTCCCATTCAGCTGTCTGGCAAGCCCTATGACGATATCCGAAGAGAAGATGAAAATGCTCGTCGACGCCGGGCTCGTGTATCTGCAGATGGGGGTGGAGAGCGGAAGCAAGAAAATCCAGGAGCTCTTTAACAGGAAGCAGATGGACAATGAAAGGCTCAGGAAGGCGTTCGGCATAATCAACAGGTACAAGGACAGGATGTATCCGCCGAGTTATGACTTCATACTCGACGTCCCTTACGAGACCGACGCGGACAAGATAGAGAGCCTGAAGCTCATCGCCGACATCCCCAAGCCGTTCCACCTTCAGCCCTTCTCGCTCGTCCTGTACCCCGGGACAAAGCTCTACGAGATGGCCAAGAAGGACGGCCTTCTGCATGACGAAAAGAGACAGATATACGAGAAGAGCTATACGATGAGGGCGCCTAATTACCTGAACCTTCTCATAACGCTTTCAAAGAACGGCAGGTTCCCGGCCCCAATATTGAAAATGCTCGTCAGCTCCCCGGCCGTCGACATACTGAACAGTCAGCCGCTGAAGCCGCTTTTTAAATTTCTCTTCATATCCCTCAAATCCTCCCTCAGGCTTGCCAAGCGGCTTACGGGCGTAGCCACTGCATGAAGGTCTTTCTCGTCCAATCATACCTCGGCGGGGCTGAGCCGCCTGTCTTCCCTTTGGGGCTCGCGTGCGTAAAGGCGGGCCTTGCCGGCCACGACGTCCGCGGGCTCGACCTCAATACCTCGAAACGGCCGCTTGATGAGCTGGCCGAGGCGATAAGGTCGTTCTCTCCGGACGTCGTAGGGATATCGCTACGCAACATTGACTCGACTAACAAAAGGGAAGTGGTCTTTTATTACGACTACTTCAAAAAGGCCGTCGAAAAGATAAAAGAGGCGAGCAAGGCCAGGGTCGTCGTCGGAGGGTCTGGTTTTTCCATGTTCGCCAGGCCCATCATGGAAGACGAGCCGGGGATAGAATACGGGGTCTTCCTCGAGGGAGAGGTCACTTTTAAAAAGCTCCTGGACAACCTGGACGACCCGGAGGGCGTAAAGGGCATTTTTTACAGACGCTCCGGAAAGGTCGTTTTCACCGGGGCGCCACCTCAGGTGGACCTTGACGGCGTGGAGCCGCCGGACAGGTCCATGAACCATGTCTCGGATTATAGGGAGATACCCGAGGCCATCGGGATAGAGACCAAACGGGGATGCGCCCTTAAATGCGTCTACTGCATATACGGGTTTTTGAACGGAAGGAAGTACAGGTTCAGGTCGCCCGAGAAGATAGTGGACGAGATAGAGGCCCTGCAGAAGGTACACGGCATAGACAGTTTCACTTTTGTCGATTCGGTATTTAATGTGCCGCAGAAGCACGCCGAGGAGATATGCCGGGAGATACTGAGGAGAGGGATCAAGGTCAGGTGGTCGGCCTGGTTCAGCGAGAAAAACCTCAAAAGGGAATTTGTGGAGCTTGCCAGGGAGGCCGGGTGCAAAAAGGTCATACTCTCGCCGGACGGTTTTTCCGACAGGGTGCTGAAGGCGCTTGAGAAAAACATCGTCAAAAAGGATATCGTCGAATCCTACAAGCTCCTTTCCAATATGGACGGTTTCGAGATCTGCTACAATTTCTTCAAGAACCCGCCGGGGCAGACGTTAGGCGCGTTCCTTGCCGTTATTCTTTTCACCTTAAGGGGCAAGCTCAGGCTCAAGGGGCGCATACATTTCGAGTTCAACTCGATGCGCGTGGAGCCGAACACCAAGCTCTACGACATAGCCGTAAGCGAGGGCGTCATAAAAAAGGGGGAGCCGCTCCTCTACCCGCGCTATTACACGAACCCCGGGACCGCGTATATAGACAAGATATTCAATCTCATGCTGAAGCTCAAAGGCAAATAGCGGTATTTTTAACCGTCGGCAAAAAGTTATGCGCAGTCCCTGCAAGGGCGGGGGCCGATTCAAGGGGGTGGCATGAGGTATTTCAACGAAAGCGACAGGGAAAAAAAAGAAAAGCGTTTGGCCGAACAGCCGAAGTGGGCCCAGAGGCTGTTCCGCAATATACCGACTATACACGACATGTACGACGACCAGCTGGCCCCCTACATAAGCAAAAAAAATGTGCTTCTTGACGCCGGGTGCGGCAAAAAGGGCATAATGAACAAGTACAGGGGCCGTTTAAAGTACTCCGTCGGCATAGACCTGTCGTTATCCGCCATAAAAATGAACGATTCCCTGGACAGCTATGCCCAGGCCAGTCTGAGCGACCTTCCATTCCGCGACGGGACCTTCGACGTCATAATCTCGCAGTGGGCCGTTGAGCATATAGAAGACCCGGCGGTCTGCTTCAGGGAATTTTACAGGGTGCTCAAAAAGGGCGGCGGCGTGATCGTCGTGACTAACAGCATCTACAACCCGCTCATGTTCTTCAGCTCCGTCTTCCCGGAGAAGATAAGGGACGCGATAAAGAAAAGGCTCCTTCCGCCTGAGATAGAAGAGGACACCTTCCCCACGTATTACAATTGCAATACCCTCGCGAGGAGCGAAGAGGTCCTTGGAGGCATCGGTTTTACCAGGGTTTTTGACAGCTACGTAGGGGACGCGTCGTTTTTCATATTCTCAAGGCTCATATTCCCGATACTCCTCTTCTATGAAAAGCTCACGGACATCCCGTTCCTCCGGAAGTTCAAGATGCACACGATAGTGCATTACAGAAAATAGAGTGGACATAATAAGCAAGTTGAGGAATTGGCGTAGCGGCATGAGCCTCGGCCGCTACTCTGGCGTCGAGCCCCTTAAGACCTCCTTCAGGGAGGTATGTATCGACTCCCCCCGCGGTTACGGCCTGTACGCGCATATCCACGAGCCGGTAGCTCCGGGGACATACCCCGGGGTGGTCTTTGTGCCAGGCGCTAACAGCGCCGGGACGGATTACGACAGAGGCATGGGGCTTAAGGCCGCTGACGTCGCCTCCTGTGGCTTCGTGGTCCTGCACTACGACCCGTCCGGGCGCGGCAGGAGCGGGGGGCAGGAGGACTACTGGGGCCCGGTCCATCAGGAGGAACTCTCCAGCGTCGTCGGTTTTTTCTCAAGGCTTAAGGAGGTAGACCGCGAAAGGATCGGGATACTCTCCTTTTCCATAGGCATCATAATCGCCTCCGGCGCGCTCGCGAACTACCCGATGGACGACGTCAAATATATTTTTGACTGGGAAGGCCCGTCCAACAGGTTCAATACCACCAGAAACGATACCCACGAGCCGCTCCGTGAGTTCCCGACGTCGGATGACGGGTTCTGGGATCTGCGCGAGGCGGCCCGGTTCATCGGCAGGATCAGATGCGGGTATTTCAGGTACCAGGCCGAGGTCGATCATATGCAGGGCGCAAACAAAGACCACGCCATAGAGCTTGTAAGCAACGCCCAAAAGGGGACCGCCCTCTGGACGAGGTGCAATGACAACCCGGAAGGCGCTGTCTTTGACGAGAAAAGCCCCGGCAAGTACAGATGGGTCCCCGAAAGCCTCAACCACAAGGGGCAGATGATAAGGTATCTTTCGGAGATAAACGCGGCCCTCGGCCATTAGCCGGGGAAGCGTCCGGCGCTCATCCCGTATATAAGAAGGAAGAGGCGGCTCGTTGGCGGGGGGTAATGTTTTACAAGATAATCAACAGAAAGAAAAAGGCCTTTACGATGGCGGCGGACCTTGCCGGCTATCTGCTATGGGCCCCTTTCAGGCTCTTCCGCACAGGCGGCCCTATCGAAGGCGAAGGGATTAGGGAGATACTCGTGATACGCACCGCTTTTCTCGGCGACGTCGTCATGACGATACCTGTCCTCGGCCTCCTCAAAAAGAGGTTCCCGGAGGCAAGGGTCTCGTTTTTGACCTCGAAGTCGGCGGCAGAGGTGCTCCGAAACAACCCGTATCTCGACGAGATAATAACCTACGACCCGTTCTGGTTCTATGGGACTAAAAAATCAGGGTACTTCCGGTTCATAAGAGATTTCAGAAAAAGGCGCTACGACCTTGTCATAGAGGCGAGGGCGGACATAAGGGACCTTTTTTTTCTGGTCTTCCCGCTCCGTGCCAGGTATAAGGTGAGTTTTACCTTCGGTGGCGGAGGTTTTTTGCTTACTCACGCCGTGCCTTACACGGGCGTCAAGCACAAGCTTGAGTACCACCTCGACATAGCCGGATACCTCGGATGCGACACCGGCGGTTTTGAAACGGGCGTCTATCTTACCGGGGCAGAGAAAAGTTCGGTAAGAAAAATACTCGATGAGAGCGGCATAAGAGGGCCTTTTATCGCGGTGCACCCAGGGGCGAGGCACGCGCTCAGGAGGTGGCGCGCGGAGAGGTACGCAAAGCTCTATGATATGGTAGCCGAGCGGTACGGGGCGGCTATTGTTCTGCTCGGCGCCCCTGACGAGATGGACATTGTGCAAGAGGTCGTCGGGAAGATGGCGAGCAAGCCGGTCTCACTCGCCGGGAAGCTCTCGATCAGGGCCCTTGCGGGGGTGATCTCGGAATCCAGCCTCTTTATCTGCAACAACAGCGGCCCCATGCACATAGCCGCCTCCATGCGCGTGCCGACCGTCGTCATACACGGGCCGTCCAAGACCTACTGGGACGCGCCCTACGGGAACCTGCACCGTATCATAGAGAAGCCTTTCCCGTGCAGGGACTTGTGCGATGAGAATTCCTGCAACAACGCGCGCTACCACGCCTGCATGGAAGATATCAGTGTCGATGACGTTTTTCATGCGGTGGAGGATATTATCAAGGAATTAAAGCCTTCCCCGTTCAAGGCATGATTGGCGTTCCATGTTGGTCCGAGAGACAAACGGAGATGAAAAACAGGTCAGGGGCTAAAATGAACGCAGGTATTACCCGTACTCGCAGGTCCTGTTTTGTCGGTTGCTTGTCGGCATTTACGGCAGGAAGCGCGTTCAGTAGAGGATGGTAGTCAAAGAGAGCATAGCGCGCGACGTCCTTCGCCTCTTCGTATGGTATCCGCTGAGGTGGATGATACTCGCCATGCCGATAGCCGCTGGTTTTAAGGTGTTGCGGACCATGGGCGGCCTCCACTGCGCATTCTCCAGAGGCAGGAAGGCGCTCCTTAAGGAGAACTTAAGGCGCATAGACCCCTCGATGACGGATGTCATGGCGGAGGAGGCGGTAAAGGAGTACTTCAGGAACCATTATACGGACAGACTCCTTATCTTCATCTTCCCGAAGTTCGGAAAGATGGAGGTGGGGAGGTTCCTCAGTATCGAGGGGATTGAGAACCTTGACTGGGCCCTTAAAAAAGGCAGGGGCGCGATCCTCGTCCACGGCCACTTCGGGCCAGTGCACCTGCCGCTGGTGGCGCTTGCCCGGCTCGGCTACGGGATGAAGCAGATAGGACTGCCCTCTGACGAGGGCTTAAGCTGGATAGGCCGTAACGTCGCCTTCAGGCTCCGCCTTGAGTACGAGTCTCTTTTGCCGGCTGAGGTGATAATGGCCGACGGGTTCCTCCGGGGCGCGTTCAAGTGGCTCGCCGGGAACGGCGTCATCATGATAACCGGCGACGGCTCCGGGACCGTCAGGAAGGTCGGCAGGCACTCGCCGTTCCGGCTCTGCGGTCAATCCGTCGAGTTCCCGCTCGGCCCGGCGCTCCTTTCGGAAAAGACCGGCGCGGAGCTCATACCCATGTTCATAACGCCTGGCGACGGGAAGTCACTTTACAGGATAGTGATAGAGACTCCGATAGAGAAGGGGGAAGGCGGCCCCGAGGCGATGGTCTCGGAGTTCATCTCGCGCTACGAGCGCTACATAAGGAAATACCCAGGCTACATGCACTTTCTCGACAAGTTCTCTCCGGGGCTTTTCATAACCAGGTAAGCGGATTGTCATTTGAAAAAAAACAGGGCGCGCCTTGAAAGGCGCGCCCTGTTTTTTCGTTCAAGGGCTTAAACCCGCTTAAAAAAGCGCTGAGAGCGCAAGCTCGGCGGTGAATTCCTTGGGGATGTCGTTGCCGTCTATGGTCGTTGAATCGGGGGAGAGCGACGCCCCGAAGTCGAGGTTCACGACCCAGAGGTTGAGGCCGAACCCGGCCGTGTAGACGGGGCCGATGTCGCTCTCGGCCATGTTCTTGTAAAGTCCGGCCCGGAGCTGGAGGACCGTCAATAAGTCGAGTTCCACGCCGCCGCCGAGGTTCTGCGACTTGTAATTGTCGGAGACGGTCGTGTCGTTCTGCGTGAGGTCGTAGTCGAGCGCGAGCGTCAGGAAGTCAAGGGGCATCCAGGCGATGCCTGCCCGCACCTGCGCGGACTCTTCCATGCTGTCGTCGTCTCCGGGGAGGAGCTGTTTCATGTCGAACGCGGGAGAGTTGACGTTCCTGGCCACGAGGCCCACCCTTAAGTCGTCGCCGAACCTGTATAGCGCGCCAAGGTCGATGCCGAAGTTCGAGCTGTCCAGATAGTCGTCCTGCGCCGCAGAGAGGGCGTCGGCGAAGTCGGTGTCGAAGACGCGGACCGATGTGTTATATACGCGGGCCTTCATGTATTTGACGTTCGCGCCCACGGCGAAGTCGTCGGTTATCGGGTGCCCGTAGGTGAGCGGGAACTCGAAGAGCGCCATGCCCTTGAAGAGGAGTTGGGACTCGTTGTCTGAGAGCGAGCCGCCGGTGTCGGCGACACTCGCTACCTCGGCCGCCGAAGTGACGAGGGTCAGTATTTCGGCCGTCGACGGAATGGTTGCGCCGTTCGCCTGGGCCTGGAGGATGCCGTACTCAACCGAATTGACGAAGCTCTGCGCCTCGGCGGTGGTCCAGCCCGACATGCCGCCTATCTGGCTTATGAGCGCGGTTTCATCCGCGGACGAAAAATAATCCTGGTTGGCCGGGACAGCGGAGCCGTTGTTGAAGTTGGTTGACGTGCCGAACTGAGCGGTTACGTCCACGTCCGTCGTAAGGTTCGTCGGCGCAATGTTCACGAGGTCGAGGTCGCCTTTGGCCGAAATCTCGCTGAAGGCGTACCCGCCAACGCCGAACCTGCCAACTTGTGCGCGCAGACCCCCGTTCATGTGCACGGTAAGGGCTCTGGCGTCGTTGGAGTCGAACTCTTTTAGGTTATCTATTATTTGCAGGAAATCAGAGACGTCCGAGGCCTGTATGACGCCGTTGTCGAACTGGCCGAAGTCTATCTGGAAAATATTGTCGAGTTGCTCTCCCAGGTCCTCATGGACCTGCATGCCGAAGCCGCCGTCCAGTGTTGCGCTCCAGGACCTGTCGCCGTAATAGCCGCCGTCCTTGGACTTGAAAAAGCCGTAGGCCGCCGGATTCCAGTAGCTCGCCGAGGCGTCGTTGGCTACGGCCACGCTTGCGCCTCCCATGCCGAGCGCCCTCGGTCCCACGACCGTCCATTCCCTCGCTTCCGCCCCTGTGGCGGCAAGGAGCGCCGCAGGGAGGAGACAGAGGAAAGGTTTCAGGAATCTTCTAACCATAGGGAACCTCCTGTGTTTGACTGTTGTGCGTCTTTAATGGCGGCTCAAGCCGCCTGCAAGAACTATTTGGCAATAGCCGGTTCAGGGGGCGCGGACGGCTCGGCTGGAGGAGCAATGGCCGGGGCCGCCTCAGGCGCCGTGACCGCCGCAGGGGCCGGTGTCATCGCCGGCGCTGTCTCCATCGGCCTGGCGGGCCTTGACGCCCTCTTCACCAGCGGCAGTTCTTCGAACATCTCGGAGAGGAGCTTATCCGCGAGTTTCCCCAGGTCCGGCTTTATCATCCAGTATCCCTCCACGAGCTCGTGGTTCGCCTTCCATACTATTACGCCGTTCGACGGGTTGATGAGCCTTATGCCGAGACCGACGCGCGCCACCTTGTCGCCGCCCTGCCTGCCGTAACCCCACGAAGTCACATAGGTGAGGAAAAACGCGTCGGCGTGGAGCGTTTCCTTTAACTTGGCCGATACCACCGCGTCCGAAATCCCGAGGGTGTTGAGCCTCTGGATGTATCCCTCCATCAGGGAGGCTGTCTCGGCTGAGCCGGATACCTGGTTCCTTATAGTAGCGCTGTCCTTAACCTCTTCGAATATGCCGGTCTCAAGGAGTTTCCTTGAGGCGAGGTCGTCTATGACCGACCTGCTCGATTCGAATTCGCCGACGGTAGCGGGCAGTACCGCGATGGTAGAGGGGCTGAAGTCCTTCGCATCAGGGCTCACCTGGCTGAAGTTAAGCCCTCCGCAACCGGCAAGGAACGCGGCAAAGACGAGGAAGAAAGCCGTAATCATCTTTTTCATGCTGATTCACCTCGGTCCTGTATTCAGTTACCTTTATCTATCGGCTTGGCAAGGGGATGTCTTGAACCATTTTTTATGCCGGTATCAGCAGGATAAAAAATGCGATTCTTCAGGTCACGAGGAGTTCAAAAACAGAAAGAGGACGCCTTCAGTTATTACTCGTCAATGATGAGGGGACTGTCTGCCGGGTTGCGGTCTTTAAAGGAAAGTAGATCGATCGGCTAAATCTTATTTTATTGCGCCACGGATTGCAACCTATTTTTATGCCAACAGGGGACCATGAAATGCAACTGGCGCGAGGCCTCTTTTGGTCATTTTGGTCATGGGGAGAAAATTGTTCCGCATCAGGGGGTAATAAATGCCCGGAGACTTATGGGCGGCCCTCAGGCCGGCATTGGCTTATCTGGCTGATTTATATAATATATTCGGCTTTTAAGGCTCTTGGCACGCTCTTTGCTTTTTAGACTGGGCAGCATTTATTCCTTTTTTCAGAGGCAGATATGGAAATAAGGCTTTTTACAGCAACCCCGGCGGAAGTTAATCAGGCGGTAAAGGACGCCGAAGAGGGCCGAGAGGCCCAGGACGGCTCCTTTGAGGACCTCCTCGCCGTTGCCGCTGAAAATGAGCTTGTCGAAGACGAGGCAGGCCAGAAGGATACTATCGTAGAGACCTCTTTGCAGGGTGCGGGCTTTGGTATGAAAGATATGAAGCCGGCGGAAGAGATCCCGCAACCCGTTGAGAATGAGACTAACGACGACGCCCTTGTCATAGCCGCGCCGGTCCTTCAGAGCGCCTTTCAGCCCATGCGTCAATATGCGGGTGTCGAAGAAGGCGTCTTAACTGATGCAGACCAAAAGACCGGAGCGACTGTCCGTTCGTTTGATACGGAACCGGCTGAAACGTCTGTACCCGCGTTCGTCAGCCAGACGCCGGAAGAGACTGTGGCCGGTGCGAAAGAAGAAGCTAAGGTCTCTGCAAATGATGATGTCAGGGACGAGACAGCCACGGCTACCCATGACAATGGGGCGGAGGTATCAGGGGTTGCCGTAAACCCGAATGCGGCCCCATATAACGACCCTGCTCCGGTCACGGATACGGCGGCATTTTCGCCCTCCAGCAGAGTTGAGCCGGGAGACGGCGTCTACATGGCCGACACCTCCAGAACAGCGGTTGCGGCCTCTGAGGAGAAGCCGGTCAGGGAGGATGGCGCATGGGAGTCTGTCGAGGCCAACGAGCCCTCCGGGAACTCCGGCCCGGAAAGCAAGACCGATGACGGCGTTGGGGCCAGCGGTGCTACGCTTGAGGAGAAAGGCGCTCAGGAGGGCGGGGAAGAAGGCGGAGAACACAACGGAGGAGGGGAAGAGGGCGCTTCTGTTGTAAAGGCCGAAAGGCGCACGAGCGAAGGCGAGGGCAACGGCAACGAGGCCTTCGAGGTTGAATACGCCCCTTCCACCGGCGCGTCCTCAAATGACCAGAGACAGATAAACGGCCCGCTCAACCACTCCGGGATCGCAACTGAGGCGGCCTTCGGGCCTGACCTGACAATCGGTTCCCCGGCACGCGCGACGGACGCCGTAGCCGGGCGCGCGGAAACGCATATCGACGGGCTCTTCGAGAAGCTCGACACCGGCGTCAGGATGAGCGTGCAAGGGGGCAAGAGCGTCAGGCTCGAACTCAGCCCCGAGCACCTGGGCGAGATGGAAATAAGGCTTAAGATCGAAGACGCGAAAGTAGCCGCCGAGATACGGGTGGAGAGCGCGGAAGTAAAGGCGTTGCTCGATTCCGACTCCGGAAGGCTCAAGGAAATATTCAACTCCAACGGGCTCACTCTCGACAAATACACGGTAGAGGTAGATATGAACCCAATGCGCGGAAAGGCTGAGGGCAACGGCTACGGAGGCAACTGGTCTCAAGAGAACTCATCCAACGGGAACGGATACGGCAGGAAACCCTGGACAGGAGAGGCCGAGGTAGAGGCCGCGTTCGGCAACCGCAGAGAGGCTTCCGCCAAAAACGGCGGCATAGACATATTCGCCTGAGACAAGGGCAAACGGGACTGACCATTTAAAAAGGAGGCATAAGATGATAGACGGCGTATCCTCGGCTACAACAGTCAGCATGAGCGATTCGAGCAGTACGACAAGTACCACTGAGGAACTCGGGAAGGACGACTTCCTCCTCCTGCTTGTGACCCAGCTCCAGAACCAGGACCCTCTTAACCCCACGGACAACACCGAGTTCGTCTCCCAGCTCGCGCAGTTCAGCTCGCTTGAGGGCATAAAGAACATGGAGGAGACGATGTCGACCGTCGCCGACGGCATATCCGACATGCAGAAGTGGTCTTTATCCGACCTCATCGACAATACCGTAAAGTTCGAGAGCTCGTCGTTCGATTACTCCGGAGAGCCGGTCTCGATAGAATACTCGCTCGGGTCCAACGCGGCGAGCGCGAACGTCTCCATATACGACGCGAACGGGAACCTTATAAAGTCCGTCGACGCGGGGGCGCTGAACTCCGGCTCCTACGAGCTTCAGTGGGACGGCACGGACGCCGCCGGCGCAGTAGCCGCCAGCGGGACCTACACGGTAAATATAACCGCGCTCGACTCAAGCGGCGCCTCGGTCGGCGTCTCGACGTACGTGAGCGGCAAGGTAACGAGCGTCACCTACGGTACGGACGGCGCGGAGATAAACGCGGGCAACATAATACTCACTCAGGACGATATCCTGGAAGTCTACTAAAAGGAGGTAGCACCCATGCAGTCATCACTCTACACCGGAGTAAGCGGCCTTAACGCCAACATGTCGGAGCTCTCGGTCATCGGCAACAACATAGCGAACGTCAACACCGTCGGTTTCAAGTCCAGCAGGGTGAACTTCGAGGACATATTGAGCCAGACGCTCACCGGGTCGAATAACCAGATAGGCGTCGGCGTGACCGTGAGCTCTATCCAGAAGATGTTCACGCAGGGCGACTTCGAGACGACCGGCAACACTCTGGACATGGCCATAAGCGGCAACGGCTTCTTCGTCGTCGAGGACCCGGTCCTCGGCACCCTTTATTACACGAGGGCCGGCCAGTTCGAGACCGACAAGGACGGCTACATAGTGAACCAGGACGGCTTGAGGCTCCAGGGCTACATGGCGGATACGGCAGGCAACCTCCAGAACTCCCTTACGGACCTCCTCCTAACGACCAAGACGATCGCCCCCAACGCGACAGCGAGCGCCGATCTCACGGCGAACCTGGACTCCAATTCCTCCATCACCGGGTTCGTCTTCACCTCGGGCACTAACGACACTTTACAGTACAGCATAGACGGCGGCGCGACATACTTAAGCGCGAACCTCGTGACGGACGGCGGGCTCGCCTCCGGCGACGCCTATACGGGCAACGAAGTCGCCGCCGCCATACAGGCCTCGCTGGAGGCGACTAACGGCTCCGCCGACACCTACACCGTCACCTACGACGACCAGACCGGGTACTTTACGGTAACGAACGACACCGGGAACGCCAATACGCTCCTCCTCGACTGGGGTAGCGCCGTATCCACCGCCGCAACTGTCCTCGGTTACTCGGCCTCGACCGCGGCGCTCGCCGCCGGGACCGGCTCGACCTCGACCGCCGCGTCCGGAGAGTTCAACCTCAACAAGGCCGGAGACACCTCCAACTTCTCAACACCCATGACCGTCTACGACTCGCTCGGCAACTCTCACGTCGTCACCATGTACTTCAGGAAGTCCTCGCTCGACGCGACCGGCAACAACTGGGAGTGGTACGCGGTAGTCGACGCGGCGGACTCCTACAGCGGCACTACCGAGGTTCAGGCGAGCGGCACCGTCAGCTTCAATTCCAGCGGCTCCTTATATTCCGAGTCATCGATCACGTATCCGGTGGGCGGGTTCGACTTCACCGGAGGCGCGGCGCAGGACCAGGTCATATCCTTCGACTACGGCACCTCCATCGTCCAGGGCGGCACCGGCACCGACGGCACCACGCAGTACGCGACGAGCTCCGGCGTATCCGCCCTCACGCAGGACGGCTACTCATCCGGCTCGCTCGAGTCGATCAGCATAGACGCCGACGGAGTCGTATCCGGTACGTTCTCGAACGGCAAGGAATTGACGCTCGCCGAGGTGATACTCGCGGACTTCTCCAACACCGGGGGGCTGGCGAGCGCGGGCTCGAACCTCTATACCGAGACTTACGCCTCGGGACAGCCGCTCATGGGAGAGGCCGGCAGTTCCGGCAGGGGCACCGTCGCGTCATCCACACTCGAGCTCTCGAACGTAGACATCGCCTCCGAGTTCGTCTCGATGATAACGGCCCAGAGGGGTTTCCAGGCGAACTCCAAGGTCATAACCACGACCGACGAGATACTCGCCGAGATAGTGAACCTCAAACGCTAAACGTAAGCATCTAAAAAAGGGGGGGCGGTTAACCGCCCCCCCTTTTTTTTTGGGTCTTAGGAAGCAAACAAGGTTATAAAGGGGTCTTGCGGAACATTTTTAACAGTTCCAAATATATGTTATCGCATCTGAGATTGAAACGAAACTCAGTTTCCTTCAGGTGCAGGTAGAAAGTATGTTTGTGGAGCC
>JACREU010000030.1 GCA_016212705.1 Deltaproteobacteria bacterium | reverse complement strand
GAGGGGACTTACAAGGTGACGACCTTCCCGGTCTATAACGACGCCGGAGAGGTCTGGGCGTCCGTCCACGTGGCCAGAGACATAACCCAGGAGAAGATGCTCCGCGAACAGCTCCTCCACGCCGAGAAGCTCTCAAGCGTCGGAAAGCTCGTCGCGGGCATCGCCCACGAGCTCAACAACCCGCTCATGGGGATCATGGGCTTCAGCCAGATACTCATGGACACGCCTGGCGACAAGAAGCTCGACGACATAAAGGACAAGCTCCGTAAGATCTACCACGAGTCGCTCCGCACAGCCAAGATAGTCCAGAACCTCCTCACCTTCGCGCGGGCGAAAAAGACCGAGAGGGAGTACCACAGCGTAAACGACATATTGAAGCACACCGTCGAGCTCCGGGAGTATTCGCTTAAGGCCAACAACATCGAGGTCGCGCTCGACCTCGATGAAGGCGTCCCGAAGACGATGGTAGACCTCTTCCAGCTCCAGCAGGTCTTCATCAACATCATGAACAACGCAGAGGACGCGATGGTGGCGAGGAAGGGGAAGGGGCGGCTCGAGATACGCACCCGGAGGAACAGGCGGAAGATCGAGATAGCGTTCCGCGACGACGGCCCCGGCATACCCAAGGAGATAATCCACAAGGTGTTCGACCCGTTCTTCACGACAAAGGACGTCGGCAAGGGGACCGGGCTCGGGTTATCCATCACCCACGGCATAATAACCGAGCACGGCGGCACCATAGACATCGCGACCGCGGAGGAGGGCGGCGCCGTCGTCACCATAGAGCTCCCGGTCGTCGAGAAGGAGCAGTGGGCCGAGGTAAGGAAGGCGGTCGACCACGGGGCCACGTACAGCGATCTTACCGGCAAGAAGGTCCTCGTCGTGGACGACGAGAAGTCTATCAGGGAGACGCTCTCTTCCATACTCTCGGCTGAGGGCTTCAAGGTCGAGACCGCGCGCGACGGGAGAGAGGCGCTCGAGATACTGGACAGGACAAAGATGACGCTGCTCATCACGGACATAAAGATGCCCGGGTACAGCGGCATGGACCTCTACGAGTCCGTCATGCAGAAACACGAGTACCTGAAAAACAGGATTATAATAGTCACCGGCGACGTCTTCAGCCAGGACGTTAAAGACTTCCTTGCCAAGTGCGGCTGTCCCCATATATTGAAGCCCTTTGAGCCGAAGAAGCTCACCGGGCTCATCCAGGAGGTCCTTTCCGCGGAAGAGGCCCGCGCCTGAGCGCCTCTTCCGGCTTCAGTTGAAAAAAAGGGGCCGGAGAGCCCCTTTTTTTATGCCGCTTTGCCCATCCCGAACCCTTCTGCTATACTAACCGGGTGAAAGTCACTGTAATAATCCCGACGCTGAACGAAGCCGCCGATATCGCGAGGGCTGTCTCAAGCGCAAAAAGGACCGCCGAGGTAATAGTAGCTGACGGCGGGTCAAGGGACTCTACAAGGGAGATAGCGAGCGGCCTCGGCGCGACCGTCATCGAGACCCCGAGAGGCAGGGGCCTCCAGATGGACGAGGCCGCGAAGCTGGCCAAGGGCGACGTCCTCCTCTTTCTCCACGCCGATACCATGCTCCCCGAGGGCTGGTTTAAAGAGATCGAGCGCGCGCTCGTTGACCCCGGGACAATCGCCGGGGCCTTCGGGCTCCGCATAGGCTCAACACACCCGTGGTTCAGGGTAGTAGAGGCGGTGGTGAGGCTCCGTTACAGGGCGTTAGGCGTCATCTACGGCGACCAGGCGATATTCGCGCGGAAGGACGAGTTTTTTAAGGCAGGCGGATTCAGGAAACTGCCCTTGATGGAAGATGTCGATTGTGTTAAGAGGTTAAGGGGGCTGGGCCGGGTCAGGTTGCTCAAGGGGAGTGTGGTGACGTCGCCCAGGAGGTGGGAGGCCGGCGGCATGGTCGGGAATACCCTGAAGAACGGGCTCATCCTCGCGCTTTACATGGCAGGGGTCCCTCCCGAGAGGCTCTACGATAGATACTACGGCCGTCAATAAAAACACCTGGATTTAATATATCCTCAAAGGAGGGTTTATGGAGTGGAAGACGATAGGGGAGATATTCGACGCGCTCAAAGGGGCCGTCAGGGAGAAAGGCAGCGCGGTAGAGGTGCTCGACGAGAAGAAGCTCCGCGGAGAGGCGATAGACTCGCTCATCTACAACGCGGTCTTTAGCTCCAGCAAGGAGGTCGTCTCCGAGTCGAGGCGGCTCATAAAGGCGATAGCCGCGTCCCTCGGCACGAGGTCCGCCTCGATCCACAACCTGTATGAAGCCATGGGCAGGGGCGAGGTCAAGGGCTTTACGGTCCCGGCGGTGAACATCAGGGGGCTCACCTACGACACTGCCCGCGCCTTTTTCAGGTCCGCGCTCAGGAACAAGTCAGGCGCCTTCATATTCGAGATAGCCAAGAGCGAGATAGGCTATACCGGACAGAGGCCCGCCGAGTATACGGCCTGTTGCCTCGCCGCGGCGATAAAGGAAGGGCATAGGGGCCCGGTCTTCATACAGGGGGACCACTTCCAGGTAAACGCGAAGAAGTTCGCAGAGGACAGGGCCGCCGAGATAGCCGACCTTAAAAAACTCATCAAAGAGGCGCTGGAGGCCGAGTTCTACAACATCGACATAGATTCATCGACGGTCGTAGACCTCACAAAGCCGTCTGTAATCGAGCAACAGAGGCCGAACTTCGAGACGACCGCTCTGCTTACGGAATACATACGCCAGAACGAGCCGTCCGGGGTGACGGTCTCGGTCGGAGGCGAGATAGGCGAGGTCGGCGGAAAGAACTCGACCGAGGAGGAGCTTAGAGCCTTCATGGAGGGGTTTGCCTCCGCGCTCCCCAGGGGCAGGAAGGGCATAAGCAAGATAAGCATACAGACAGGGACGTCACACGGCGGAGTGGTCCTCCCGGACGGGACGATAGCAAAGGTGAAGGTCGACTTCGACACCATCGAGAGGCTCTCGAAGGTCGCCCGCGAGTACGGCATGGCCGGGGTGGTCCAGCACGGGGCTTCGACGTTGCCCGACGATGCCTTCCACATGTTCGTCACAAGGGAGGCGGCCGAGGTCCATCTGGCGACCGGCTTCCAGAACATGGTCTACGACAGCCCCGCGTTCCCGGCCGACCTCAAGGCCGACATAAACAGGCACCTTGTCGAGAAACACTCGGATGAGAGAAAGCCCGCGGACACGGAGGAGCAGTTCCTGTACAAGACCAGGAAGAAGGGCTTCGGGCCGTTCAAGGAGAGGATATGGACGCTCGACGCCGACAGGCGCGCGAAGATAGGCTCCGAGCTCGAGGCCCGGTTCGACCTCTACTTCGAGCAGTTGAACGCTAAAGACACGATGCGGCATGTGAAAAAATTCGTAGTCTGACGCGCAGGCACATGTTGCTTACCGTCGCATATAAATTAAGTATCCGGGCGGCGCGGCTGAAGGCCGCGCCGCCCTTTTTAATTACACAGATGAAAAACAGCGCCAAGTATGGTATGATCCTTCAAATATTTTCCAGAAAGGAAGTACTTAGATGATAGCCGCAACACAGCTCAGGGTTGGAATGACCATCCTATTCAATAACGAGCCTTACAGGGTAATGACGGTACAGCACATCACGCCTGGCAACTGGCGCGGGATGGTGCAGACCAAACTCAAGCACCTTAAGACCGGATCGACCGTCGAGAACAGGTTCCGCTCCGAGGACAAGCTCGAAAAGGCGCACCTCGAACAGCACGAGATGGAGTACCTATATAACGACGGCACGGAGTATCACTTCATGAACAGCGAGACCTACGAGCAGGTGGCGCTCTCAGCCGAGATACTCGGGGACAACGTCTACTATCTCATCCCGAACATAAAGCTCATGGTCGAGTACTATAACGAAGCCCCTGTCGGAATCGACCCCCCGAAGATCGTCGAGCTTAAGGTCGTGGACACGGCCCCGAACATGAAAGGCGCGACTGTCACCGCCTCGCAGAAGCCCGCCACGCTGGAGACCGGCCTTGTCGTCAACGTGCCGCCGTTTATCGGCGTCGGCGAGGTGATAAGGGTGGATACGGCCGAGGGCAAATATCTGGAGAGGGCGAAGGTGTAGGTTTTATAAAAGGTGTTCAGAAGCCCCTGCCCGAAAAAGGCAGGGGCTTTTTTGTTTGAGTAAAACCGTCATTCCCGCGCGTTTAAAGCGGGAATCCAGTCAGGTCTTCTGCAATCAACAAAGTACATCAGGGGTTATTATGGAAAAGCACAAAGCTACTATAAAAAGATGCTTAAATGAAGTAGGTATAGCCATGATGGAGTGGAAGGTACTGAAAGGCATGGAGAATTCAAAGGGATGGACTTCTGTTGGAGGGTTCTTCCATATAGCAAACATAGCCATATACAATGACATGATGGCCCGTATGATAAAAGTGCTGGATGATGATGCCAGAAGCTCAACTTTTATGAGTATAAAAAAGTCTGAAGAAAAATTTATCAGCGCGAATGCTTCCTCGGGTGATATTGAACTAATCGAGAGTATGAAGACGAAAATTAAAACAATCCGTACGAAAACCCATTTTCATATAGATAAGCACTATGTCTCAAACCCACAAGAAGTTTGGAGCGATGCAGATATAAAAACTGATGAATTTTTTCAAGTAATAGAGTTGGTATTTAATATCTTGAACAAGCTGCACTACTTTTACTTCAAAACAGATTTTCCTTTTAGCTCTTATGATGGCAAAGATGCTACATGGATAATCAATCTCGTAAATAAAGAGGAAGGATGGGAGTGATAAAATCACCCTCCCCTCAATCCCCATCAAGGGAGGGGAAGTTATGAGACGAGTTTTTGTTCTGTCTTACCAATACACAGGCGCATGGCGGAGAGCGCATAAGGAAGGAAGAGGCGAGCGCGCCGGGGTGGATTAGACGCGAAGCGCTCTAAGGGGGGGGCGCGAGCGGGTGGGGGAGGAAGGAAGCGTTCGGAGCCATGCGCGAAAGCGCGCGGAGCGCGCAAAATGGTTTAAGCAATAGATTGCCTTTTCTCGAAAAATCACATGCGCCATATCCCTGCATGAGCACTTTTAAAAAAGGCCCCCCCGTTGTAATCCCTCCCTTTTGTGTGCAATAATTATTTTTATGGAGATAGAGGATAAATTAAAGGGCCTGCCCGTTACGCCCGGCGTCTACATAATGCGGGGGAAGGACGGGGTCGCGCTCTACATAGGCAAGGCGAAGAGCCTCCGCTCAAGGGTGAGGTCTTACTTCAGGGAGACCGGGGACGGGAGGTACGCGGTAAAGTTCCTCGCCCGCATGGTCGCGGACATAGACTGCATCGTCACAACGAATGAGAAGGAGGCGCTCCTACTCGAAGACACCCTCATAAAACAGCACAGGCCCAAGTACAACATAAGCCTCAAGGACTCGAAGACCTACGTCTCCATCAAGATAACGACGGCGGAGAAGTACCCGCGCATACTTGTGACACGCCAGGTAAAGAAGGACGGATCGAGGTATTTCGGCCCCTACCCGTCGGCCCGCGCGGTCAGGGAGACGGTCAAGTTCATAAGGAGGCTTTTTCCCCTCTGCGTATGCAGTTCGTCGGTCTTCAGGAACCGCGTGAGGCCCTGCCTCGACTACCAGTTGCACCTCTGCAGCGCGCCGGCGGTCGGCCTTGTCACGGAAGAGGCCTACAAGGAGCTTGTGGACGGCGCGATAATGTTCCTCGAAGGCAGGAACAAGGAGCTTGTTAAGGCGCTTAAGGGCAGGATGAATGAGGCGGCAACAAGCCTTGATTTTGAGAAGGCCGCGGAGTTCCGCGACAGGATCTCCGCGATAGACGAGATGCTCGAGGAGCAGAAGGTCGTGACGCACAGGGCGACGGACCAGGACGTCTTCGCCTTCATCCGCTCGGACGACGCGATCATAATGCAGACGCTCGTTGTCCGCTCCGGGAGGCTCGTCGGGAGCCAGGACTTTTTCTTCAAGGACACGGGACTGCCGGACGACGAGGTCCTCTCCTCTTTCGTCACGCAGTTCTACCGGGGGGACAAGTATTTGCCTGACGAGGTGATAATCCCTCTTGCACTTGAGGATTCTGAAGTCATAGGCGAGTGGCTCTCGGAGAAGAAGGGGCGGAAGGTCGCGCTTTCGGTCCCCGAGCGGGGGGATAAACTCAAACTCCTCAAGATGGCGTCGTCAAACGCAAGCGAGGCGTTGAAACGGAGGCTCGAGTCCCGGAGGGCCAAGGAAGACCTTTTGGATGAGCTCAAGGCCCGCCTGCATCTATTGAGACCCCCGCGCCGCATAGAGGCCTTCGACATCTCGAACATCGGCTCCGACAAGGCCGTTGGCGCGATGGTGACATTCAAGGACGGCGCGCCTGACAAGGGGGCGTACAGGCTCTTCAGGATAAAGGATATAGAAGGGCCCGACGACTACGCGATGATGGAGCATATTCTTTCCCGGAGATACGGAAAGAAGGCGGGTGATGGCGAAAAAGAACGCCTCCCCGATCCTGACCTCATCCTCGTAGACGGAGGCAAGGGCCAGCTTAATATAGCGGTAAAGGTCGCCGAAGCCCTCGGTATCAACGCCGAGCTCGCCGCGCTCGCAAAGGACAGGGACGAGCCAACAGGCCCCCTGGACAGGTTCATAAAATCGAAGGGCGAGAGGGTTTTTCTCCCCCATGTGAAGGACCCTGTTGTCCTTAAGGAAGGCTCAAAACCCGACCTGTTTTTAAGGAGGATAAGGGACGAGGTCCACAGGTTCGCGATATCGTACCACAGGAAGCTCCGCTCGAAGATAACCTCGGTCCTCGACGGCATCCCCGGCGTCGGAGACAAGCGGAGGCGGGAGTTGCTTAAGAGGTTCGGGGATTTAGACGGGATATTATCGGCTAATATCGAAGAGCTCAAGACAATCCCAGGCATAACCGACGAATTGGCATTGAGGATAAAGGAAGAGGCGGGGAGGGTGAGGGGGGAGGAGGCTTAAAACGCTATTCTGCCCTGTCAAGGCGCGCAAGAAAAGCAAATCTTTATGTAACTCAATTAAATATTTAAACCAGGGGGTTTGCGTGGTATATTCCGTTTAAAAACAGGCAGGCCTGATTGCCGGATCGATTAAACGGATGCGCCCCCTTGTCCCGGTATTTATTCCACTCATCATCGGAACCCTCCTCGCGCCCTATATCGAGCTTAAGGACAGCGCAAGGTACTTCCTTTTTGCCCTCTCCCTCTCTCCGTTATTGATATCTCTAATAAGGCCCTTGCGGCGGTACGGCTGGATAACGGTCGCGCCGCCGTTCTTCGTCATAGGCGTACTCCTCATAAGCCCGTACATAAGACCTGAGCTCCCGGCAAATCACATAAAAAATTTTATACAGGAATCAACAGACAGGGACACCCCCGGCATTGCCTTTGAGGGGCGCGTCCTCCAGGGGCCGGAGTATTCGAGCGAGAGGACGCGCTTCGAGATAGAGGCCAACAGGGTGCTCAGAGGAGGGGGCTGGCATGAGGCGACGGGTAAGGCGCTCGTAACAATCGACGGGCACGTCGATACTGTCACGAAAGGCGACTACGCCGTGTTCATCGGACGGCTGAATGAGCCCTTCGGTTTCGGGAACCCGGGCGAGTTCGATTACGCCGCGACGCTTAAGAGAAGGGGTATCTACGCGACGGCCTTTGTAAAGGACGTGTTGCTCGTAAGCAAGGCCAAGGAGGGGTCCGGGCCGACAAGGTGGGTCGAGAATTTGAGGGCGCGTGTCAGGGGGTTCATAGACAATAGCTCCACGAGGCATAAGGAGCCGCTAAAGGCCCTCATCATAGGAGAGCAGAGGGGGATAGAAAAGGGGCTCCGCGAGGCGTTCGCCCGGACAGGGACCGCGCACATACTCTCCATATCGGGCCTCCACGCCGGTATCGTCGCGTTTTTCTTTTACAGGCTCTTTTTCTCGTTGCTGAAGTTGTCCGAGCGCGCGCTCCTCTTTTTTAACGCGCGAAAGCTCGCCATGCTTCTTGCGCTCGGCCCTGTCGCGGTCTACGGGTTCCTCTCGGGCTTTCCGGTGCCGGCGGAACGGGCGGTCATAATGGTCGCCGCGTTCATCGCGACCTTCATGCTGAACAGGGGAAGGGACTGGTTCAATGTACTTGCGCTCGCGGGTATTATAATAGTGCTCGCCTATCCTCATAGCGCGTGGGATATATCCTTCCAGCTGTCATTCGCCTCGGTCGCGGGCATAATCTACCTTGCGCCGAGGCTCAGGAAATACCTTGAGATATCAGACAGCAAGCTCAAGGGGAGGGGGCGGATGGGGGCGTTTTTCGGAAGGCTGTGGAACCGTAGTATCGCACCAGCGCTCCTTGTGACAATTTCGGCGAGCCTCGCGACGGCCCCGCTTGTCGCGTGGCACTTCAACATGGTCTCGCTCGCTGGGCTTTTTGCGAATATGATAGCCGTGCCTGTGTCCGCTCTTATAATCCCGCTCCTCTTCATCTCTTCATTCCTCTCGTTCCTCTGGCAATGGCCGGCAGAGGCGTTGCTTGCGCTCTCAGGCCTCTTGTTCGAGATAATGGCGCGGGTAATAAGGTTTTTCTCATCGCTCCCTTTCTCGTCCATCAGGGTGACGACGCCGACGCTCCTTGAGATAGCCCTCCTCTACGCGCTTGCCATAGCGCTTGTGAACGTCAGGCGAGCCCGTCTCCCGGCCTTCATCGTTGTTGGTGTATTTATCGCAATACTCGTGGATTTCGGCTATTGGACATACAAGGCCCAAGGTGACGGGGCCCTAAGGGCGACGTTCATAAGTGTCGGACAGGGAGAGTCGACCCTGATAGAGTTCCCTGACAACACCCGGATGCTCATAGATGGCGGCGGTGGGTTTAAGTCCGAGTTCGACGCCGGAGAGAGGATAGTCGCGCCGTTCCTCTGGTCGAGGAAGATTTCCTCGATCGACTACATGGTCGCGAGCCACGCACAGCTTGACCATATCGGGGGGCTTAAATTCATCGCGGACAACTTCGGCGTCAAGGAGTTCTGGTGGAACGGCGTCGGGGATTTGAAGGGGCTTGGAGACAGTCTCGCTGAAAGGGGCGTGCCGATAACGGTCGTAGGCAGGGGGAGGAAACTCCCTGTCGATGACGTAGGCGGGGTCAGGGTGGAGGCGCTCCACCCGCTTAAGGACTACGGTTTTGACACGAACAACATGTCGCTTGTATTAAGGCTCACGTATGGCAGGGATGGCATCCTTTTTACCGGGGACATAGGGGAGGAAGGGGAAGGGGCGCTCGCGGGGGAAGACACAAAGGCCACGGTATTGAAGGCCCCTCACCACGGGTCAAAAAGTTCGTCAAAACTGAGGTTTATTCAAAAGGTCGCCCCTTCGGTCGTCGTCGTCTCAGCCGGCAGGAACAACAGGTTCGGCTTTCCGAATAAAGAGACGCTTGAGAGGTACTCATCTGTCAAGGCACGGGTCTTTCGTACCGATCTCGACGGCGCAATCACTATCGAGACCCGCGGCAAGGGGCTGCAAGTCAGCGGGTATTTGACCCGATAAGACCCCTGGAGTATAATCAGAAATACCTTAATTCACACGAAGCGCAAGGAGTCGCAATGAAGCCGCTCAAACCCGTCCTGATCGCGCTCATAGTCCTCTCAGCGTCCCCAGCCCTTGCCGAGCTCTACCAGTGGAAGGACAGCGAGGGCGTCGTCCACATAACCGACAGGCCAGAGAATATCCCGGAGAGGTACACGGGCCAGGTACGGGTCATCGAGGAGAGCGTGCCTTTGCTCGCAAGGGACGAGGGTGAGATGGTCCAGCGGGGCGAGCCGAGGGACGGCAGGGGCGACGAGCTCTACGGCGACCATCCGCTCGAGTGGTGGAGGCAGACCTTTATGAAGAGGTCCGAGGAGAGGAGTTCCCTGGAGAGCGGCATAGCCGCCAAACGGCAGTTGATAGAGGTCTATGAGGGCGGCAGGCGCTTCGGCCAGATATACGCCTCTGGCGAAGTTGAGACCTACGCGAGGTACAAGAAGGAGTTGCCTGATGATCAGGAGCGGCTTTCAAAGCTCATCGACGAGATAGGCGAGCTCAGGCGCAAGGCCGCGATAGCCGGGGTGCCGAGGGACATAAGGGGGGAGTGAAAGGGGTGTATCCTTGTGACTGCGTAGTGAAAAACAAATCTTTTCTTGGCTGGTCCAGGTCTGCAACCTGAACCCTTTGATTCGTGCCCCGAATAGCGCTTATCAGGCTATTTGAACCTTCTGCTCAAAGCCTTTTGCGCCCTGCCGGGCTTTTTTTCGGCATAGGGATTCGCTCCCGTCGTCCTCCCCCTCCCATGCGCTCGCCTCTTAGGGCGCTGTCGCGCCTTTTTACTTCCCCGGCTCGCTCACATAGCTTCCTCCCTTAAGGTCGCTTCACCCTATGCCTGGGAGTTTTGAAAGACAAAAAGATTTTTTTGTCTTTACCAACACACGGGCGCATGGCGGAGAGCGTCTCAGGGAGGAAGAGGCGAGCGCGCCGGGGGAGAATAGACGCGGAGCGCTCTAAGGGGCGCGCGAGCGGGTGGGGGAGGAAGGAAGCGCTCGGAGCCATCGCCGAAAGCGCGCGGAGCGCGCAAAAGGGCTTTAGCAAGAGCATAGCAAGGCGGATAAAAGTGTTTTTTCTATTGCATTATGGCGCTTATGAACTTGCATTGAAAAAAGGAAGTTTTTGTTTGAAATGTTCTGACTGGAAAATACTGCGGGATTTATCGCGGATTAAAGCTTTATCTCCATGCCGGTCGCCACGGCAAAGACCCTCATCTTCGAGCCCCTTTTGGAGGCTATCCCCCGGCACTCGGCCTCAATGCGCTCGACCTCGGCGTCGGTCCTCTCCTGGTTGTGATGGAACAGCCCCAGCGCCTTGACGTTAGCGTCTAACGCGAGGTTCAGGGTGTCGAGATAGACCGAGTGGCCCCATCCGATCGTTTCCTTGTATTCCTCCCTGTTGTACTCGGCGTCGTGGAACATCAGGTCCGCGTCCTTCGCGAAGTTGACGTAAGCCTCGTACAGGAGGCCTATCGGGTGGTGGTAGGTGAGCTCGTTGTCCGTGAGGAAGACGAAAGATTTGCCGTCTTCTTCGAGCCTGTAGCCGACGCCCTGGTTGGGGTGGCTAAGCGGGATGGTGCTTATCTTAACGGAGCCGATGGAATAGTTGTTGTGCCCCATGCCGAGGAAAGAAATCTTCGCGTTTATGTCCTCAAGCTCTATGGGGAAGTAGGGCGAGGTCATGGTCTTGGAGATTATGGATTTGAGAGAGTCCTGCGTCGACTGGGGCCCGAAGATCTTTATCTCGGTGTCATTCCTGTATATGGGCTTGAAGAAAGGGAAGCCGGAGAGGTGGTCCCAGTGCGCGTGGGTTAAGAGGAGGTTTATGTTTTTTGCCCCCTCGCGGATGAGGGTGTTGCCGAGGCCCCTTATGCCGGTGCCCGCGTCGATGACGATGATGTCGCCGGCGTTGGAGCGCACCTCGATGCAGGCCGTATCGCCGCCGAACTTGTTGAACTCCTTGCCTGAAACGGCTATGGACCCCCTCGCGCCCCAGCAACGTACGATCATTGGAGTCCCTTATCGTTTATTGTTCTTTTCAAGGCTCGGCCTTTTACGAAAGATTTCCCGCACTTATGCCGGTATTATATGCCGGACATTATAATGAGTTAAGTGACTTTAGTCAATTGCCGATTGAATTATATCGCGTCTCAGCCTTTCTTGCCTGAAAGCGCGGCGCGCGCGGCATCCAGCACTTCTTTCAAAGGCGCGCCCTTCTTATCCGCAAGCAGCTTCGCGTCTTCGTACTCGGGTTGCGCGTTCACGGCCTTGCCGTCCCAGTACGATACCTTCGCCCTTATCGACCCGTACTTTGTCTTCACATTGACGGTCTTTCTCTGGAGGCAGTGCCTCTCGACCGGATAGGCCCTCACGCCGATGGAAGTGGACTCCCGGAATATAATGTCGAGGAGGGCGTGTTTCAGGGACTCGTCCGTAAGGACCGTGAGGAGTATCCCGGGCCGGGTCTTTTTCATGACGACCGGCGTGTAGAAACAATCCAGCGCGCCTGCCTTTAAGAGCTTCTCCAGCAGATACCCAGCTATCTGCGGGGACATATCGTCTATGTTCGTTTCCAGTATGATAAGACGGTCGGTATCGTCTGACTTTTTGGCTGAATCTTCCGCTACAGTGCCGAGGAAGGCGCGAAGCATGTTCGCGGACTCGCGGAAGTCTTTCTTGCCCGCGCCGTAGCCGGTCGCCTCAATGACCATCGCGGGCATGGGGCCGAAGGATGTCGCGAGCGTTTTAACTATCGCCGCGCCCGTCGGGGTCGTGAGCTCAAAGGGGATGTCGGAAGCCGCGACAGCCGCGCCTTTAAGTATCTCAACAGTAGCCGGCGCCGGTATCGGGATGCGCCCGTGCATGGTATCCGCGATGCCGGAGCCGAGCGGGAGGGGAGAGCAGAAGACCTTATCGACCTTAAGGGATGTGACAGCGAGCGCCGCGCCGACGATGTCGATGATAGAGTCCATCGCCCCGACCTCGTGGAAGTGGACCTTGTCGGGGGGTATGCCGTGGACCCTGCCCTCGGCCTCGGCGATAAGCTTGAATATCGCGACGCTCAAGTCCTTTACATCTTTGGAGAGCTTGGACCCGGTGATTATCTTTTTTATGTCCCTGAAAGTCCTGTGGTGGTGTGACTCATGCATTTTGACCCGGAAGGTCGTGCCGGTGATCGAGTGCCGGATTTCTTTCCGGATGTCGACTTCGATCTTATCGACAGGGAGCTTCCGGAGCTCCTTTAATATGGCCTTGTAATCGACCCCGAGGTCGATGAGCGAGGCGAGGAACATGTCCCCGCTTACGCCGGTGGGGCAGTCGAGGTAGAGGATGCGCATCAAGGGTCCTTTTATATTAATATCGGATCGGGCTAACTCCCCTCCTTGACAAGGAGGGGGTGGGGGAGGTCTCTGCGTCTTAAAATCACCCCACCCAGCCTCCCCTTGTAAAGGGGAGGAGTGAAAGCGTTTCCAGGCCCCGCCGAATTGCGTCATTGAAGGGCTAAAATCCTACTCCCTGTTTATCAGACTCGCCGCAACACCCGCGCCGAAGCCGTTGTCGATGTTCACGACAGACACCCCTGCCGCGCAGGAGTTGAGCATGGCGAGGAGCGTCGTTATGCCGCCTAAGTTCGCTCCGTACCCGACGCTCGTCGGCACCGCTATCACGGGTCTGCTGACGAGCCCGGCGACGACGCTTGGCAGCGCCCCTTCCATGCCGGCGACCACCACGAGGACGTTCGCGGCCCAGAGGTCTTTCTTTTTATGAAGGAGCCTGTGCAGGCCCGCTACCCCTACGTCGTAGAGCCGATCGACCCTGTTACCCATGCACTCGGCGGTTATCGCCGCCTCTTCGGCCACAGGCACGTCGGAGGTCCCGGCGCATACGACGAGTACGGAGCCGCGCCCGGCCTCGATTATCTCATGCGATTTTATGAATATGGTGCGCGCGGATGCGCTGTACGAGGCCTTCGGGAAGGCCTTTTTCAGGGCCTTGCCCTTGTCTGCCTCGCACCTCGTGATGAGGACGTTCTCCTTCCGCCTCAACATGGACTTCGCAATCGCCTTTATCTGGGCGATGGTCTTTCCCTGGCCGAATATGACCTCGGGGAAGCCCTGGCGCAGAGCCCTGTGCGTATCGACGGTCGCGAACTCGAGGTCCTCGAACGGCAAGGCCTTGAGCTCGTGGAGCGCCGCGTCTATGCCGGTCTTTTTGTCACGGACGCCTTCGAGGAGCCTTTTCAGGAGAGCTACGTTCATCTTGTCCGGTGCCTTTTCATTATCGGCTAAGAATATCAGAAAACGGACGTCTTTGAAATGGCGAATTACGAGGAGAGGCGGTTGGCGGCCCTGGATAATATCTGCGGTATGTCGAGGAGGAATACGGGCCTGCCGTCGCCCATGATCGTTATGCCGGCCACACCCCAGAGCCTCGACATCGGCGGCAGGAGCGGCTTTATGTACGCGTCGAGCTCTACCCCGAAGTCGTCGACCATGAACCCGACGAAACCCCTTTCCGGGCCCTCTTGTTCTCTCTCGACGATAACGATTGTGGAGGAGCGGGCCGGTACAGACACTGAAAGCCCTATGAGGAGGGCGAGGTCGACGACAGGGACCTTGCACCCGGCGTACTCGATTGAGGCCGGGGCCTCGCCGGAGAGCTCTATCACCCTCTCTATCTTTGTTATGGGGAAGAGGAACTGCTCGGACCCGGCTGTTACGAGGAGCGTCTTTACGATAGAAGTCGTCCTCGGGAGCTCCATGCGTATCGTCGTGCCCTTGCCGGGCTCGGACTCTATCTCAAGCGCGCCGCCGAGCCCTTCCACCACGGCCTTCACTATGTCCATGCCGACCCCCCTGCCCGAGGTCTCAGTGACAGTCTCCGCGCTCGTAAGTCCGGGGAGGCAAACGAGCATGAGGGATTCTTTCCTCGTCATCGCCGCGACCTTTCTCGGGTCGGCCCCCTTTTCCACGGCCTTCATCTTTATTTTCTCGGGGTCTATGCCGCGCCCGTCGTCCGAGATCTCGATTACCGCGCGGTCCCTGCGCGCGTACGCGCTTAAGGTTATGGTCCCGGCGCGCGGCTTTCCCGCGGATTCCCTGACTGAGGGGGTCTCTATCCCGTGGTCCACGGCGTTCCTTATGATATGTACGAGCGGGGAGCCGAGGTCTTCGAGTATAGAGCGGTCGAGGCTTATCTCCGTTCCCTCAATCTTCAGGCCGACGTCTTTCCCCGCCTTGCCGGAGATGTCGCGGACTACCCTCGGGAGCGACTCGGTCAAGTCCCTGATGGGTAGCATGCGCGCCGAGAGTATGTTCTTGTGGAGCGCGTTGACGGATTTGCCGAGGAGGTGGACACCGTCCTTGAGCTCAATGGAGCGCGAGCGCTGGGACAATTCCTTGAAAGAGGAGAGCGCCATGAAGAGGTCGCCGACTGTCGTCAGGAGCTCGTCAAAGACCCTCCCTTCGACCTTCATGACATTCGATATCCGGAGCTCCGCGCCTGCTGGAGCCGCCTGGGCTTGTGCGGAGACAGGCGTTTCATGGGGCGCTTGCGCCGGTACGGGCGTCTGCTTCCCTTCGGAGAGCGCCCGCACCCTGGAGATGAGCGGGGATACGTCGAGGTCGAGCGGCTTATCCTCTTCGACGAGTCTGACGAGCGCCTTCAGCGTGTCGAGGCACTCAAAAAGCGTCGTGATTATCTCAGGGGCCGGGGCGAGGCTCTTTGACCTTATCCTGTCGAGGAGGTCTTCCTCAGCGTGAGAGAGGACCTTAAGCGGCTCGTAGCCCATCGACGCGGACATGCCTTTTATCGAATGGTAGTGCCTGAAAAGGTTGTCGACCTCCGAGAGCGACCCCTTTTCAAGGTCGAGGAGCCCGGCCTCTATGCCGGAAAGATGGGTGTTCGTCTCCTGCAGGTAGAGGGCCTTGTATTTAGACGTGTCCATAATGGAAGGCCTTTAGTCCTTGAGCCCGTCGAGCACTGCAAGGACCTTCTTCTCGGAGAGGGGTTTTACTATGTAGGCGCATGCGCCGGATTTAAGCGCCTCTTCGACTATCGGCTCGTACCCGAGCGAGGTGCACATGATTATCTTTACCGGCGGCTCAAGAAGCCTTATCTCTCTCGCCGCCTCTATCCCGTTCATAAGGGGCATAACGATGTCGAGTATGACGATATCGGGCCTTAAGGCCCTCGCGCGAGAGACCGCCTCTTCTCCGTTTGCGGCCTCGGCCACTACGTCGAAGCCGCCCTTCGTGAGTATGTCTTTAAGCACGGTCCTGTGAAAATCAGCATCGTCGGCGATGACAACCCTTTTAGACACGAGTACCTTCCAGGTGCAGTATTCTTGCGGTCTCTTCGAAAAGCGTCTTCCAGTCAAGGAGCGAGAGCGGCCCGTCGTCGGTGTCGAACTCGCCTTTTATGTAGCCGGAACCCTTCCTGAAGGGGCAGGCCTTCAGCTCCTCCGCCCAGAAAAAGGATATGGGGGCCTCCCCGGCGTCGAGCCCGAGGAGCGCCGACTTGTCGCGCACGACTATCACCCTGTGCGCTCCGCCGGTCGGCGCGGGCCACGCGCTGAACGCCATCTTGAGGTCTATGACTGCGACCGGCTCGTTACGGAGGCTTATGACCCCTGAGACGAACCCGGTCCTGCCCGGCAGAAAAGGCATGTCGTCGACCTCGACTATCCCGGCTACGTATGAGGTGTCGATTGCGAGGCGCGCGCCCTCGAGCGCTATGACGAGCTTGTCGCCGAACATATGGCTATGTAGTGAACCTCGCGACCACGGATTTAAGCTCTTTTGAGAGGACGGAGAGTTTCTCGGAGGCCGCGATGGTCTCGTTTATCGCCGCTCCGTGCCTCTCGACCGCCGCCTCGACCACTTCGGTCGTCGAGAGGTTCTCCCGCGCTATCCTGGCGACGGCCTCGACTATTTCGACGGCCTTTTCGGCCTTTTCCTTCTGCTTGTGCGTGAGCCCGAGTATGAGCGTCGCCTTCTCGGCGACGTCCGCCGTATAGTTCGTGATGTCGATGAGTATCTCCCTGATCTTCCGGAGGTCGTCCCTGCCGCCCTTCAGGTTGGAGGTGCCCTCGCTCGCCGACGAGACGACCCTTTCGACCTCCATCCGGAGTTCCTTGACGATCAGCGAGACGTCCTGGACGGAGTTGTTCGTATTGTCCGCGAAGCGCCGGACCTCCTCGGCGACCATCGCGAAACCCCTGCCGTGCTCCCCGGCCTTCGAGGCCTCAATGGTGGCGTTAAGCGCGAGGAGGTCGGTCTGGCGGGAGATGTGGGTGATGACGTCGAGGATCTTCGGTATGTCGTTCAGCTTCTCCTTAAGCCTTATGGCCGCGCTCTCGGTGTTCTCTATGCCGCTGAATATCGTCTCCATCTTCTCCATGGCGGAAGTCGCGGTAGTGGCGCCCCTCTGGACCATCGAGTTTACCTTCTGCGAGGCGTTGACGCTCTCCGTTACCTTGTTCGCGACGTCGTCGGCGAGCTCGGACATCGATTTTATCGTGGAGGAGGCGTCCCCTATGTGGTTCGCCTGTTCGAGCGCGCCGTCGAAGATGGACGACGTACCGGATATGACCTCCTTCGAGGTGTCGTGCCCCTTCGACACCACGGCGGAGAGCGTCTCCTGCGCTTCCGTCAAGTTGTTGCATGTATCCCTTATGTGGCCGACGAGGGTCTTTAAACTCCTCGACATGAGGGAGAGCGACTCCTCTAAGTCGCTCGTCTCGTCCCTGAAGACCATGTCGCCGAGCCCCTCGGCCTCCCTTAAGTCCCCCTGGCTTATCCTCTGGGCGGCGCCGGTAAGGAGGCTGAAGTTCCTCGTAAAGTTCCTCGTGAATATCGAGCCGAGGATGAGGCCTATTATCATCGCGGTCAGGAAACTCAGGGGCTGCATCATCCACTCGGCGACCCCTGTCTTCTCTATTATGTCAGGGACGAACGCCGCGGCCGCGACGACGATGATGAAGCCGATTATGAATTTGTAGCCTATAGGGACACGGACACTGTTCACTTTTACCGCCTTTTTGAGAGGGTCGAAAGAACTTTCAATCCCGGGTAAGCATTATAAGTCCGCATGAAAGGTGAAGTCAACGACATGCGGAGCCGCCACCCTTCCGCATACCCTGAATATTTCGACTGGTTTCAGGTGAAACTTTAATGTGTAAAGTGCGTTTTGGGGCTTTTGGCTCAGAAGTGTTCAAAGCCGAGGCGCTTGAGTCTCACGGGTCTACCGTCCGCGCCGACGATATTGAGGCCGGTTTCAGTGACGCGGCCTATGCGGGTTATCTTAAGGCCGATTGTTCTGCTCAATGCCGCGACCTTTTTTTCGTCCTTTGGGCGCGCTGTAAAGAGGAGCTCGTAATCCTCGCCGCCCGAGAGCGCCAGAGGCGCCCACGAAGAGCCTGTGGACTCGCAGTAGCGTTGGAGCTCTCTGGAAATCGGGAAACCCCGGAGATGCACTTGCGCGCCCGCGCCGCTCGCGTCAATGAGCCTTTTGAGGTCGAGGGCGACCCCGTCGCTTACGTCTATCATTGAGGTGGCGAGCCTCTGCCTGGAGAGCGCCTGGCCCGCGGAGAGCCTCGGTACGGGGTCGAGGTGCCTTAAGACCGCCTTCTTCCAGCGGCCCTTGAGGGACTTAAGCCCGTGGTTTTGCAAGACCGTAAGGCCTAAGGCGGAGTCGCCCGGCGTGCCTGTCACGAATATGGCGTCCCCGGGCCTTGCCCCGCTCCTTAAGACCTCTCTCCCCTTTTTTACTTCCCCGAGGACGGTTGTCGAGATAGTCACAATGGGGGCGCGCGCGGTGTTCCCGCCTATGAGGGGCACTCCGAATTCATCCGAAGAGGACTTGAGCCCGTCATAGATGCCGTCGATGTATCTCCTGTCGATATCTCCGGGAAAGGTAATGGAAACGAGGAAAAAGAGCGGCGTCCCTCCCATGGACGCAATGTCGGAGAGAGAGACCGAGAGCGCCTTTCTGCCGAGGAGACGGGCCGGCGTGTACGAGCGTTCGAAGTGGGTGGATTCTACGAGGGTGTCGGTGGTAGTCAGGAGGACGGAGCCAGGGGAAAGGAGCGTTACGCTCGTATCGTCTCCGATGCCCTTTATTACGCGGCGCCAGGCTGGAGCTACGGCAGGTACGCCTGAGGCGGCGCGCCCCCCTTGCGCCCCCCTTGCCCCCCGCCCTTTGGAGGTTTGCCTCCCCTCGATCGGGGAGGCAAACCTCTTTGCGAGCTCCTTGATAAAGGCGTCTTCGCTCTCTACCTTCTTCCTCTTCAATTGAGGGTCAGGGCCTTGCGGCCTTGTGCCGCGCGTTCTTGGCCTTCTTTACCTTCGAAGGCGCGGGCTTTCCCGAGGCCGTCTTCTTCGGCATGCCCCGGAATATTGCCTTCAAGACCTCGTCCATGTGCTTTACGGGTATGAAGGTGAGCTGTTTCCTTATGTCCTTCGGGATCTCTTCGAGGTCCTTCTTGTTGCGCTCGGGGATGATGATGGTGCGTATCTTGGCGCGGAGCGCCGCGAGACATTTTTCTTTTATGCCGCCTATGGGAAGGACCCTCCCGCGCAGCGTTATCTCGCCGGTCATGGCGATGTCCTTATTTATAGGCCTCTGCGTGAGCGCCGAGATGAGCGCCGTCGCCATGGTGATGCCCGCGGACGGGCCGTCCTTGGGTATGGCGCCGGAAGGCACGTGGATGTGCAGGTCGAGATCCTTGTAGAAGTCGGGTTGCAAATTGAATTCCCTTGCCCTCGACCTCGCGTAGCTCAAGGCCGCGTGCGCGGACTCCTTCATTACGTCGCCAAGGTGCCCGGTAAGGGTAAGCTGTCCCTTGCCGTTCATTATCGTAGCCTCGATGTGGAGTATCTCTCCGCCCACCGGGGTCCAGGCAAGTCCTGTAGCCACGCCTATCTCGTCCGCCTCCTGCTCGGCCTCGGGGAGGTACTTGGGGATGCCGAGGAGCTCCTGGAGGACCTTGGGCGTGATGGCCGTGTGTCCTGTCTTGCCCGAGGCTACTCTTTTGGCGACCTTCCTGCAAAGGGCGGCTACTTCCCTTTCGAGGTTCCGGAGGCCGGCCTCGTGCGTGTAGCCGGAGATGACCAGCTTGAGCGTCTCGTCCTGAATGGTCAGGAGTTTTTTCGTAAGCCCGTGCTCCTTCACCTGTCTCGGCACGATGTACTTCTTCGCGATCTCGAGCTTCTCTTCCTCGGTATAGCCCGGGAGATTGATGAGCTCCATCCTGTCGAGGAGCGGCTCGGGGATCGGGTCAGCCATGTTGGCGGTGGTAATGAACATCACTTTGGAAAGGTCAAAGGGGAGGTTCAGGTAATGGTCGCTGAAGGCGTAGTTCTGCTCCGGGTCGAGGACCTCAAGGAGGGCCGAGGACGGGTCGCCTCTGAAGTCCATGCCGATCTTGTCTATCTCGTCCATCATGAAGACGGGGTTGTTGGTCCCGGCCTGCTTGATGCCCTGGATGATGCGTCCGGGGAGCGCGCCGACGTATGTCCGCCTGTGCCCCCTTATCTCCGCCTCGTCCTTTATTCCGCCCAAGGAAATGCGGACAAAGCCCCTGCCCATCGCCTTGGCGATCGACCTGCCGAGCGAGGTCTTGCCGACGCCCGGAGGGCCGACGAAGCAGAGGATAGGCCCCTTGGTCTTGGCCTGGAGTTTCCTTACCGCGAGGTACTCGAGTATCCTCTCCTTGATCTTCTCAAGGTCGTAGTGGTCGGTGTCGAGGACCTTTTTCGCCTTGTCTATGTCAATGGTGTCCTTTGTCTGCTTTGACCAGGGGAGGTCCACGAGCCACTCGAGGTAGGTGCGTATCAGCGCGGCCTCGGCGGCGTCCGGGTGCATCATCTCGAGTCTGTCCGCCTGCTTGTACGCCTCTTTCTCCACCTCGGACGGCATTTTCGCCTTCCGGATCTTTTCCCTGAACTCCTCCATGTCCTCGGAGGACTCCTCGATATCGCCGAGTTCGTTCTTTATGGCGCGCATCTGCTCTCTGAGGTAATACTCGCGCTGGGTCTTGTCCATCTCCTCCTTTGCCTGGGACTGGATCTTGACCTGCATCTGCGCGACCTGAAGCTCTTTTACGAGGAAGTCGTTGACCTTCTCAAGCCTTTTTATCGGCTCGAGGGTCTCAAGGATCGCCTGCGCCTCTTCGATCTTAAGGCCGAGGTTGGCGGCGACGAGGTCGGCCATCCTGCCGGGGTCGGTGATGTTGTCGAGGACCATCATCACTTCCTGGAATATGACCTTGCCGAGGGTGGAGAGCTTCTCGAGTTGCTCTTTCACGTTCCTCATGAGCGCTTCGACCTCGAGGGTCGGCGCGGGCGCGGGCGCCTCTTTTGTCTTCGAGATATTTACGGTGTAAGATGGCTTTGTCTGGGCGAAACTCGTGACCTGCGCGCGCGTAAGCCCCTGGACGAGTATCTTCACGCGTCCGTCCGGGAGCTTGAGCATACGCATTATCATGCAGACGGTCCCTGCGGTGTAGAGGTCCTCGGGGTCCGGGTCCTCCTTTGAGATGTCCTTCTGCGTCGCGGTGAAGATGAGCCTGTCCTTCGTCAGCGCGGCGTCGACCGCGTTTATCGAGCGCTCCCTGCCGACGAATAGAGGCACTATCATGAAGGGGAATATCACTACATCCCGTACCGGCAGAAGCGGCAGCACCTCGGGTATGACGAGCTGTTCTTCTTCTCTCTTTTCTTCTTCAGCCATTAACGGTATCCTCTCTTTAGGCGGCCTCTGAAAACTCCTGATTTTCAGAGGCAGTCTTATTATATGGAATCTATCGGGACCTTCTTGGCGCTCGAGCGTTTGTCCTCTATCCTCGGGAGCGTTATCTTCAGGACGCCGTCCCTGTACGCGGCCTTCACGCGACCGGAGTCGACGGGAAAGGGGAGCTCTATCGCCCTGAATATCCTCCCGAAGGACCGCTCCATGCAGACGTAGTTTACCTTGTCCTCCTCAAAACACTCGAACTTCAACGCCTTTATCGTGAGCGTCTGCTTGTGGAGCGTTATCTCTATCTCGTCTTTTTTCACCCCCGGCAGTTCTGTCTCTATTATAACCTCGCGCGCGTTGGAGTAGACGTCGACGTTCGGCATCTGAGTGATCGGCTCCGGGCAGTTCAGGACCCCCGTATCCTCAATGCCTTCGAATATGAACTGGTTGATGTTGTCTATCTCGACGGCAGGGCCGCCGGAGGGCTTCTTCGATGAGATCTTCGCCATAGTGTCGATTCTTTTCCTCGCGTCTTCGGTGGGAATACTGGCGGGCACGTTGGCCCGGATATCTCAAAAGGGGCGCTCTCACCGCGGCGCCGGGCGCCTCGCCTCAACCGCGTATCGGCCCGCGCTCCGTTTGCGCGGGGCTCAGAGGCCGAGGTCTTTCAGGAACTTTTTGAACTCGACCTTAAGGTCGGCCCTCTTGAGGGCGAACGATACGTTGGCCTTCAAAAACCCGAGCTTGTCCCCGGCGTCGTACCGGTTGCCCTCGAACTCGCAGGCGTATATCTCCTCGGTCTCAAGGAGGTGCTTAAGGGCGTCCGTAAGCTGTATCTCCCCGCCCTTTCCAGGCGCGGTCTTCTCGAGCGCCTGGAATATGCCCGGGGTCAGGATATACCTGCCGATTATCGCCAGGTTCGAGGGCGGGTTCTCCCTGGGTTTTTCCACGAGGTCCAGCACCCTCCAGACCCCTGGAGATACCTTTTTGCCTTTAATGACGCCGTAGAGGTGGGCGTCTTTCTTGCTCACCTTCTGGACAGCGAGGATGGATGTGCCGTATTTTTCGAAGACCCCGGCCATCTGTTTCATGGCGGGCGTCTTCGAGTCTATTATATCATCTCCGAGAAAAACGGCAAACGCCTCGTCGTTTATGAGGTTTTGGGTTATGGATATGGCGTGGCCGAGCCCGAGGGGCTTTTTCTGCCGGGTGTAGGCGAAGTGGACGAGGCCGGAGACGTTCTCTATCATATTAAGGAGGTCGAGTTTGCCCTTCTCCTTGAGCAATATCTCGAGCTCAAAGGAGGTGTCGAAGTGGTCCTCTATCGCGGTCTTGCCCATGCCCGTCACGATTATCATCTCTTCCAGTCCAGAGGCCTTTGCCTCCTCGACCGCGTACTGGATGAGGGGCTTGTCCACCAGCGGGAGCATCTCCTTGGGGATGGCCTTTGTCGCCGGCAGGAACCTCGTGCCGAAGCCCGCGGCCGGAAATACCGCTTTTTTTAGTCTCATTTTCGATCCCTACAAGTGTTTGTGTCCGGCGAAAGCGGAGGACGTTTTTTTCTTAGGCCCTGCCCTTGCCGAAGGACTCGCTTTCAAGTGTTGATAGTAATAAGTTTCCGGTGATAAGTCAATAGAATGGGGCGGACCCCCTCAAGGTTTTACGGAGGCCTTTATGGGTGTCACGCGGGTGTAAGCGAGGCGTAGCGGACCGCGAGCTTCTTTACCCCGAAGTCCTTGAAGTTGACGGTCACTTTTGTGTCGTCCCCCCTGCCGATCCGGTCCTTTATTATGCCTATGCCGAAGGACGGATGTACGACCTTCGCCCCTATCCCCCACGGGTCAGGGGAGTCGCAGGGGTCATAAGAGGGGTTGTGCCCGACCTGGCTGTCATCCCGCGTGTAGTAGACCTCGTTCGTCGTTATGCCCGTCGCCGTCTCGGAGGAAGCCGAGGCGCAGAGGATGAACTCAGGGGCTATCTCGTCTATGAATCGGGAGCGTATCTGGCGGCGGGTCTCGCCGTAGACGCTTCTGGTCTTCGCCGAAAAGAGGTAGAGGTCTTCGCGCGCCCTCGTCATCCCGACGTAGCAGAGGCGTCTTTCCTCCTCCAGTGACTCCGGGTCGTTTATCGACCTTGAATGCGGGAAAAGCCCCTCTTCCATGCCCGAGAGGAAGACCACCTTGAATTCGAGCCCCTTGGCCGAGTGGAGTGTCATAAGGGTAAGCCTGTCGGAGTCCTCCTTGTAGGCGTCTATGTCGCTTATGAGGGCTACGTGGTCGAGGAAGTCCGAGAGGCTCGAGGACTGGTACGCGGTCTCGAAGTCCTTGACCGCAGAGATAAACTCGAAGAGGTTCTCGACCCTCTCCTGGGCCTCTTCCGAGTTCTCTTCCTGCCACATGAGCATGTAGCCGGAATCCTCGAGAAGGCGGAGCGCCGCCTCATGCAGGGGTGTCGTTCCGAGGTTGCGCCGAAACGCCTCGCACGCCTCGAAGAAGGCCCCGGCGCGGGTCTTGCCGAGGGCGCCCCCGGCGGCCGCGGCGCTCCCGGCGGCGTACAGGCTTATTCCCGACTCCCGCGCGGTCGATTGCACCCGCTCCATCGTGGCTTTGCCTATGCCTCGGGGAGGCGTGTTTATGACGCGCTGGAGGCTCAAGTCGTCGTCGGTGTTGTTCATGAGGCGAAGATAAGCGAGCGCGTCCTTTATCTCTTTTCTGTCGTAGAACCTGACCCCGCCGACTATCGTGTACGGGATGCCCTCACGGATGAGCTCTTCCTCAAATACCCTGGACTGGGCGTTCGTCCTGTAGAATACGGCCGCGTCCTTATACGATATCGATTTTGCCGATAGCGCGGATTTAAGCCTCTTTATGATGGACCGCGCCTCGTCGTACTCGTTGTCGGCCTCCTCGAATGTGAGCAGTTCCCCGGCGCGGTTCTCGGTCCAGAGGGTCTTTTTCAAGCGTTGCCGGTTCCTCTCGATGACCGAATTGGCGGCCGAGAGGATGTTCTTCGTTGAGCGGTAGTTCTGCTCGAGCCGCAGGACGGTCGCGTCCGCGTAGTCCTTCTCGAATTCGAGTATGTTGGAGATGTCCGCGCCCCTCCAGGCGTATATCGACTGGTCCGGGTCTCCCACGGCGAGGAGGTTCCGGGAGCCTCCGGCGAGGAGGTTCGTGAATATGTACTGCGCCTTGTTCGTGTCCTGGTACTCGTCTACCAGTATGTAAGAGAACCTCTCCTGGTAATTCCTTAAGAGGGCGGGGTTCTGGCGCAGGAGATTGACCGGCTCGCAGATGAGATCGCCGAAGTCCATGCAACCCATGTCGCGGAGTTTTTTCTGGTAGAGGGAGTAGACCTTCGCGACGCGCTCGGACAAAAAGTCCCGCGCGTCCGCCTTGAATTCCGAAGGATAGACGTTTTCGTTCTTAGCCCCGTTTATGCGCGCGAGTATGGCCTTCGGCGCAAAGGCCTTGTCGCTTATGTTAAGCTCCCTCATCGTCTCTTTTATGAGAGAGAGCTGGTCGTCCTCTCCGTAGACGGTCAGCGCGTCCTTTAGGCCGAAGGCCTTCGACTCGCGCCTGAGTATCCGGAGCCCCAAAGAGTGGAACGTCCCGAGCCAGAGGGAGCGCGCCTCGGCCCCGATAAGACGGCCGAGCCTCTCCCGCATCTCTCCGGCGGCCTTGTTAGTGAAGGTGACGGCGAGGATGGATTCCGGCGCGATGCCCTTGTGGAGGACGAGGTAGGCGATGCGGGCGGTAAGGACGCGCGTCTTGCCGCTACCGGCGCCCGCGAGTATAAGAAGGGGCCCGTCGCCGAAAGTGACCGCCTCGGCCTGGGTCGGGTTCAGGTTTTTAAGGAACATAAGAGGGCCTGCGGATACAAGAGGTCTGGGATGCGTTACACCTATTTTTAACATAAAGGGGCGGGTGTAGGCAATCGGACTTTAGCGGGGGAGGAAAAAATCGGGATTTTTCATATCCCCTTAAACCCCCTCCCTCAAAGGGAGGGGGTTTAAGGGGATGGGGTGACGACGGGACTACTGCTTGTGCCCCTCTTCCATACTGTCGTAGCCGTAGAAGAGGAAGTAGATGACGACGCCCAAAAGCGTTACGATCATGTATATGCCGTTGTGGAAGAGATACCAGGCGACGCCCCCGATGATGCCTATGGCAAAGCCGACCCAGTTGAGCTTCTTTACTACCTTCGGGTCCATCTTCTTTATGGCCTTGTCCGCCCTCTTGTAGATGAACATGAGGGCGATGAAAACACCTATGATTATCAAGAAGCCTGTTAACGTCATCTATCCCTTTCTGAAGAGCCCCTTTATGGAGCGGCCGTACGGGGCCTTTGCCACGCCCGCCTCTGTGATAATCCCCGCGACGAGTCTATTCGGGGTGACGTCGAAGGCCGGATTCCTGACGCCTACGCCCTCCGGGGCGATCCGTTTCCCGGCCAGGTGAGTGACCTCTTTTTCGTCCCGCTCTTCTATCGGTATCCGGTCGCCGTGATTTATCTTCAAATCAATGGTCGAGAGCGGGGCCGCGACGTAAAACGGTATGCCGTGGGCCTTGGCGAGTAACGCGACCGAGTAGGTCCCGATCTTGTTGGCGACGTCGCCGTTCGCGGCTATCCTGTCGGCCCCGACTACCACGGCGTCGATGAGCCCCTTTTTCATTATGTAACCGGCCATGTTGTCGGTTATGAGGGTTACGTCTATCTTGTCTTTTTTGAGCTCCCACGCGGTGAGCCTCGCGCCCTGGAGGAAGGGGCGAGTCTCGTCGGCGATGACCTTTACGTTCTTCCCGGCCTCTATCGCGCCCCGTATGACCCCGAGCGCCGTGCCGTATCCGGCTGTGGCGAGCGCGCCTGCGTTGCAGTGCGTCAACACCGTGGAATTGTTCTTTATGAGCCTGCCGCCGTGCCGTCCTATCGAGCGGTTTATCTCGATATCATCCCGGTGTATCTCTTTTGCCTCGGCAACGAGCCTGGCCTTGAGCCTGTCTATCGGAAGCGCCTTGTTCTCCCCGGCGACCCTCTTCATACGCTCTATGCCCCAGAAGAGGTTTACGGCCGTGGGCCGGGTGGACGCGAGGAGGTCGGCCACCTTATCGAGCTCCTTTTTGAATGACGCGTAATCCTTCGCCTTGATCTTGAGAGCGCCCAACGCCACACCCATCGCCGCGGCGACGCCTATCGCCGGCGCGCCCCTTACGACCATGTCCTTTATGGCTCCCGCGACGGCCTTATAGTCCCTGTAGGTCCTGTAGACCTCTTTGCCGGGGAGTATCCGCTGGTCTATCATTACAACGCTTGAATTCTTCCACTCGACTGTCCTGAACATTGGTTCTCTCCTGTACGCATGTTATAAGGAAAACGGCCTTGAGAGTATGACTTAAATCAATACCCGGGGGTATCTTTCGTAAAGACAGACGGGTCAAAGGGCTGTACCTTTACTATTTCCCCGGCCTTGAAACCCTCGGAATCCTTCGGGACCACTACGAACGAGTTGGCCCTGACCATCGTGGAAATCACGCCCGATCCCTGGCCTTCGAGCGGGGTCGCGGTGACGCCAGTCGCGTCTATCCTGACCTCGGCCCTTATGAAGTTCATCCTGCCGGGCTTTATTCTTATGTCTTTGGCGAGCGTTGCGTTAATGAGGGCGCTGAATATACGTCTATGCCCGGACATCTTCCGGAGCGCGGGGCGGACGAACTGTTCGAAGGCGACCATCGAGGAGATGGGGTTTCCGGGAAGCCCGAAGGCGGGTTTGCCTCCGATTATGCCGAAGGCGAGGGGTTTCCCCGGTTTCATCGCGACCTTCCAGAATATCATCTCGGAGCCGAGCTCCTTCAAAACGTCCTTTACGAAGTCGTAGTCTCCGACCGATACGCCGCCGGACGATATGATGGCGTCGCAGGTCATGGCGACTGAGAGCTTCTCGCGGAGGCTCTCCTTGCTGTCGCGTGCGATACCGAGGTTTATGGGGACCGCGCCGGTCTCCGAGACGAGCGCTGAGAGCGCGTACCCGTTGCTGTTCGAGATCTTCCCGAGGCCGGGCGCATCGTGTATGTCCACGAGCTCGTCTCCTGTCGATAAGACGGCCACGCGCGGCCTCTTGTGGACGAGGACGAACGGAGCGCCGACTGTCGCGAGCATCGAGACCTCCGCGGGGCGGACAACTGAGCCCGCGGGTATGACTATGTCCCCCTTTTTGAAGTCCTCACCGGAGCGCCTTACGTTTTCGCCCCTTCTGGCGCGCTCCTTTATGAGGACGAAGCCATCGCTTCCGCGCTCGGTCTTTTCGACCATAACGACCGCGTCGGCGCCGTCAGGCACCGGAGCGCCCGTCATGATGCGGACAGCCTCGGAGTCTCCAACGGGACCCTTTGGCACCTGCCCGGCCGGGAGGTCGTAGATGACCCTGAGCTTGACGGGTGAATCTTTGGAGGCCTTTTCGATATCGGCGGATTTCAGCGCGTAGCCGTCCATCGCGGAGTTGTCCCAGGGAGGGTTGGGGCGCGTAGCGCGGATGTCTTCGCCAAGCACGCGGCCGAGCGCCGAGAGGGCGTCGACGGATTCGAGCTCCAATGGTTTTATTTCCTTCAAGATTATTTCGACGGCTGATTCGACGGTGATCATTATGGCACCTTTAGCGGGATTTTCAGCTAAAAGATAACACTATAAGGCTTTCAAGTAAATTCCTTTTACGACAGAGCTTCCGTAGTTGGGTTAGCGAAGCGTACCCCAACGTTGTTTTGCAGGTCAAATCCTTTTAGACCGTTGGGATAAGCTCTGCCCAGCCCAGCCTATCACCTGCTTCAATACCGGTTTTTTACATAAGGCAATTTTGCACGCTCCGAGCGCTTTCCACCTCACCCACCCACCCGCTCGCGATAACCTACTTCAAGGCCTTGTCCTCCGGGCGCGAGGCCCAGGCGCGCCTCATGAGACAGCTCGGCGACCTCTCCCTCTTCACATCCGGTTTTTTTCTCAGACAGCCTGAAACGAAAGGTAGTCGACATAGATTACTACATCTCGATGGGCGTGACCTCGTACTCCTATGTCGCCACCCTCCATAAGGAGCACGGCTCGGAGATCCCGATGACATCGCTATTTTCCGAGCTTGCTGGAAAATTCAACGTCTTTGTCGATGTGCTGACGGAAGTAAGCGAAAAGTCGCGACTGACGTCGTCGAAGGACATCCTCCGGGTCTACGAAAGGTGGCTCCGCACCAAGTCCCGCCAGGCCGAGCGGATATTACGGGAGTTGGGGATAGAGCCGTACAGGGTGGATACGAGGACTCTGCAGTAGCTCCCGCTTTAATTTTTTGTACCTTCAATGTTTTGATATGCCTCTGCTCACGTTTTTCTCCTCGTAAGGCTTGACTTTGCTAAAGCCGCGATACAGCAACAGATCATAAACAATTTTGACCCCTCCAGCCAAAAAGAACGGGACGCTCAATAGAGCGGGGCTGGCGAGCAGTAATCCTGCTAAAAATGGCGACAAAG
>JACREU010000033.1 GCA_016212705.1 Deltaproteobacteria bacterium | reverse complement strand
TTATAAAAGAGCCGGTTCGAGTGCCCAGACGGTCGACATTAAAACCCGCCCCCCCGCTCCCCGATGGTCCCCCATCTTGATTCCGTCAGTTGCGAAAAGGTCTCAATTTTCAGTAGAGGCCACATAATAAAGGCGGAGGGGGTTTTTGTCAAGGGGATTTTGGGGAGGCCGCAGATTGGATTAACACTCCGGAACGGTTATCTGTTATCATATCCGGACAATCATCTTCAGGGCGTGGTTATGGTGGCGGCGAACATAATGGGTATAGCTGAGGCGCTCCGTATCGGCTCTACAATCGCGGAGGCGCTCCCGGCGTTAAGGAATTCATCTGTCGTCCCTGTCGTAGATGACGAAGGGAGGCTCAATGGGACGATTGACGCGTACGGTCTCCTTAAAGGACTCGTTCCGTCAGACGGGCCTTTGGGCCTCCTCCCCGGCATTGGCGGGCTTGAAAAGGGCAAGGTCGAGGATGTGATGGAGAGGGGGTTTGCCAGCACCGGCCCCGAGGCTTCGGCCTCGTCCCTTATGGCCTTGATGGAAGCGAAAAAGGCTCTTTTCGTCTTCGTAGTGGACGACGGCATGAGGCTACTCGGCAGGGTCACGCCTATGGACATACTGGAAAGGTTATGGGAGTACAAGGAGAGGCAAGGACGATAGGGGTATACCTGCACGTCCCCTTCTGCCTCCGTAAATGCCCTTACTGTGATTTTAAGTCAGTCGCGAGGCCGGTCCTCTCGGAAGCCGAGGAGGGGGCCTACGCCGACGCGCTTATAAAGGAGCTATCCTCTGTCATTGAGAGGGAGGGGCTCTCGAATAGGCCGCTTGAGACCATATACTTCGGTGGAGGGACGCCGACGCTCCTCGCCCCCTCCGTTATAAAGAGGCTCACAGGCTCCGTAAGGGGGGCCTTTGCGGAATGCGGCACCAAAGGCCCGGAGATAACGATAGAGGCGAACCCGGATACCGTCTCGCTCGAAAGGCTCAAGGGGTATAGGGAGGCCGGGGTCACGAGGATAAGCATAGGCGCGCAGTCGCTCGACGAGAGGATACTCGGCGCGCTCGGGAGGACGCACACGGCAGGGCGCGCCGTAACAGCTTTTAAAGAGGCGCGCGAGGCGGGTTTTGAGAACATCGGGCTCGACCTCATCTTCGGCGTCCCCGGGCAATCGATAAGGGACTGGGAGGAGAGTGTGGCTGGAGTGCTCGCACTTTTGCCGGAGCACATATCGCTCTACGGCCTTACGCTCGAGGAAGGGACCGAGTTCTCCAGGGCCTATAAAGACACAAAGAGGCTCCCGGACGAAGACGATGTCGCGCAGATGTACGAGTCAGCCGTCCGTGCCTTGAAGGACGCGGGATATCGCCATTACGAGATATCTAACTGGGCCAGGCCCGGATATGAGTCCGTCCACAACAGCCGGTACTGGCGCGTCAAAGATTACATCGGGTGCGGCGTGGGGGCGCACTCGTTCCTATCTTTCCCCGAGTGGGGCAGGAGGTGGTGGAATACGCCGTCGCTTGAAGAATACATCGAAGGCGTTTCCGCAAAGGGGTCTGCCGTAAAGGGCATGGAGACACTTACGAGGGAAGAGGCGGTGCTGGAATCCATGGTTCTCGGGCTCCGCATGCTTGAGGAGGGCATCAAGGGGGAGGGTTTCAAAGAGAGGTTCGGCCTGTATCCAAAAGAGGTCTTCCCGGCAACGGGAGCGCTTTTAAGAGACGGCCTCATGGCCTCGATCGGCGAGGACTTAAGCCTTACGCGCAAGGGGGCGATCCTCTCGGACGCGGTATTCCTCAAGATGCTCTCTCAAATGGCATGAAAAGCGCGGGGTTATAAGCCGCTTTCCAGCTTGACAACGTTTTTTGCCGTTGGTATCTTTTAATATGGTGTTTTTACAGGCGTAAAAAGGCCGGTATATAATAATGAACGCGACGCACGACCGCTCAAAAAAAATTCTAAGCGCCATAGTCGAGGACTATATACAGACGGCCGAGCCGGTCTCCTCCAGGGCGATAGCCGTCAAGTACCCGATGGGCCTATCTCCCGCGACGATAAGGAACATCATGGCGGAGCTCGAGGACCAGGGCTACCTCGTCCAGCCCCATACCTCCGCCGGGCGCGTCCCCACGGACAGGGGCTTCAGGCTCTATATAGACGGCCTCGGCGCGCTCGACGAACCGCGCAACGACCAGAAGGACCTCATAAGGAAGAGCTATGAGACGCCGTCCAATATGGAGTCCGCCCTCATGGACACCGCGCGCGCCCTATCCATTCTCACCAACTGCGCCGGGCTCATGTTCATACCCAAGAGGGAGAGTTTCGTCATAAAACGGATAAGCATGCTCCCCGTAGACAGGACGTCCATCATGGCCGTATTCGTCTCGACGCGCGGCCTCGTCCAGACGCGGACGGTGAGGCTCGACGCCGTGGCGTCGAAGCTCGACCTCGAGTCCATCGCCAACTATCTTAACTCCATAGCCGGCGGCCTGACTATGCTGGAATTGAGGGCGAAGATCGTGGAGGAGATGAGGAATGACAAAAACCTCTACGACGAGCTCCTCGCAGGGGCATTAAGGCTCGGGGCCATGGCCGCCGGGGGGGCCGCCGATGACGGGCTCTACGTGGAGGGCAAGGCCAACATATTCGACCAGCCCGAGTTCCGGGCCGACTTCGAGCGCATGAAAAGGCTCTTCGCCACCTTCGAGGAGAAGAACCTCTTCCTGAAAATACTGGATAAGTCGGTCGAGGATAGCGGCATCCACATATATCTCGGGTCTGAATCGCTCGTGAGCGAGTTAGAGGGCTTGAGCTTTGTGACCGCCCCGTACGCGAGGGACGGCGTGACCATAGGCGCGCTCGGCGTAGTAGGCCCCGTAAGGATGGACTACGCGAGGATCATCCCTCTCGTCGACTACACCGCCGGGCTCCTCTGCAAGGTATTCCAGTAGGGGCGCGCAGGCGGCGTTAACTGATACAGGCAGGTCTATATTTCCCCCCTCGCGGGGGAAAAATCTTTTTAAAGGTGCGGACATGAAAGAAAACGGGCGGGAAGACCTACAGATGGAAGAAGAGATAGTCGAAGGGCGCTCCGAGATAGTGGAGGCGCCGGAGGAGGCGGTCTCCCGCTTGAGGGCCGAACTCGACGCAAAGGCAAAAGAGACGGAGGAGAACTACAACAAATACCTCCGCTCAGTAGCCGACCTCGACAATTACAGGAAGAGGTCCGAAAAAGAAAGGCAGGAGGCGATAAGCTTAGCCAACGAGGACCTGATATTCGAGATACTCCCGGTCGTCGACAACCTGGAGCGCGCCCTCTCCCACGCCAATGACGGCGAGAACCTCGAATCCTTGCGGCAGGGCGTTAAGCACACGATAGAGCAGATGCTCTCGGTCCTGAAGAAAAACGGCCTCCAGGAGATAACGTCCGTGGGCGAGAGGTTCGACCCTTCCGTCCACCACGCGATATCAGAGGAAGAGGGCGGGGAGCCGGGGACGGTCGTAAAGGAGTTCCAGAGAGGATACACGCTGAAGGGGAGGTTGCTCCGGCCAGCGATGGTAGCGGTCTCAAAGGCCCCGTCCGTGCATTGACCTCTAAAAATTCCTAATTTTTAGAGGTACCTTCAATGAGTTGCTGAAAAACCGCAGGTGGACTTGAGAGTAGCCTGTTAATAACGAGAGGCGGATATTATCCAACATGGATGAAAAGGATTTTTACAAGGTCCTCGGCGTTGACCGGGGCGCGAGCGACGAGGAGATAAAAAAGGCCTACAGGAGGCTCGCGCACGAGTTCCATCCGGACAAGCACAGCGGCGACAAGGACAAGGAAGAGCATTTCAAGAAGATAAACGAGGCATACGAGGCGCTTAAGGACCAGGACAGGCGCGCGCAGTACGACAGGTTCGGGCATGCGGGCGCGGGCCCCGGCCCCGGCGGATACAGGGACGCCGGTTTCGGCGCGGACTTCCAGGACATATTCGGGGAGGTCTTCTCGGACTTCTTCGGGGGCGGCAGGAGGAGGCCGGGCCCCGAGCGCGGCGCCGACTTGAGATACGACCTTGAGATATCGTTTGAGGAGGCGGCCTTCGGAGCCGACAAGACGATAAACATCCCGAGGACCGCCGACTGCACGGCGTGCAACGGGTCAGGGGCCAGGGCCGGCACTCAACCGACCCAGTGCGGAACGTGCAGGGGCGCGGGACAGGTAAGGTTCCAGCAGGGGTTTTTCAGCGTCTCCAGGCCGTGCAGTGCATGCAACGGGTCGGGCGTCGTAATAAAAGACCCGTGCAACGAATGCAGGGGCGCGGGCAGGGTGAGGACAGCCGGGACACTTACGGTAAAGGTCCCGGCCGGGGTCGATACCGGGTCGAGGCTACGTCTTTCCGGCGAGGGCGGGTACGGGGAGAGGAACGGCCCTCCAGGCGACCTCTACATAGTGATGGCGGTGCTCCCGCACCCGATATTCAGGAGAGAGAACGACGACTGCATCTGCGAGGTGCCGATAAGCTTCGCGCAGGCCGCGCTCGGCGCCGAGATAGAGGTGCCCACGCTCGACGGCCCCGTAAAGCTGAAGATTCCCGCGGGCACGCAGTCAGGAAAGATATTGAGGCTCAAGAACAAGGGCATAGCGTCGGTACATACCGGCAGACGCGGCGACGAGCAGATAGTCATCAAGCTCGAGACCCCGACGAAGCTCAACAAGAGGCAAAAGGAGCTCCTCGAGGAGTTCTCCGCCATAAGCGGGGAAGATACGACCCCGCTAAGGAAGAACTTCTTCTCCAAGGTCAAGGAAATATTTGAATGAAGCGCGCTCGCCTCATTCTTTTCATCATCCTCTCCATCCTTGTTCTGGCGCCGTCCCCAGCCCCGGCAAGGGGACTGCCTGATATATTCGAGGCGCTTGAGGAGAGCGGGGGCAAGGACGGCATAGTGGAGGAGCTTGACAAGTTCGTCCGGGAGAACCCCGGCGCTCCGGCTCTCGACGAGGCGTTGTTGCGCCTCGCCCGCATATATGTCGAGCGCAAGGACTTTGACAAGGCGGCGTCCATGTACCAGAAACTCCTTGAGGACCACCCGGAGTCGAGGTACAAGTTCGACGCGCTCTACGAGCTTGGGGTGCTCAGGGCCCGGACCGGGCGCGTAAAGGAGGCACGGGCGCTCCTTCTGCCGGTGGCGGAGGTCCAGGGGACCTCGCTGGACCTCCGGGCAAAGGCCGTAAAGGCGCTTAAGGGGATGGAGTCATTGGCTGAGGCCGGCAGTTTTGGAGCGCCGGCCGCCGTAGCCATAGGAGTGATACTCCCGCTCAAAGGCCAGTACTCGGCCTACGCCGAGGACGCGCTTAACGGGGTCCTCCTCGCGGCGTCTGTCTTCGGGAAGGCCGACGGCGCGGGTGTTGAGGTCGTTGTAAAGGACGTCGGGACCGACCCCGCTTCGGTTGAGACGGCGGTCTCCGACCTTGCCCATGACGGGAGGGTCGCCGGGATCGTCGGGCCGCTACTCTCCTCAACGGCGATAGAGGCGGGCAAACACGCCCAGGCGAGGAGGATACCCGTCGTTACGCTCTCGCAGAAGGAAGGCGTAACGGACGCCGGGGACTACGTCTTCAGGAACTTCATGACCCCGGCCCAACAGGCCGCGGCGATCGCCGAGCACGCGGTAAAGACGCTCGGGCTCAAAAGGTTCGCGGTCCTCTATCCCCAGAACAACTACGGGACAGAGCTCGCCAGGCTCTTTGAGATGAACGTAAAGGCGCTCGGCGCCGAATCCGTCAGGACAGGCTCATACCCCGAGGGGCATACGGACTTCAGCGCGGAATTAAAGAGGCTCTTCGTCGTCCAGGAAAAGGAGCGTAAAGAGGGCAGGAGGCAGATTAAGGAGTACAAGCCGACGGCGAGCATTGAGGCGCTCTATATACCGGACTCCCCCCAGGCTGTCGCGCTTATCACGCCTTACCTTGAGTACTTCAGCGTCAAGGGGGTCCAGCTCCTCGGGGCCAACGGCTGGAACTCCGAGAGGCTCGTGGAGCTCGGGGGGGCGAATGTCGAGGGCGCGGTCTTCGTAGACGGGTTCTTTTCGGGGAGCTTAAGGCCAGGCACCGAGGAGTTCGTGAAGAGGTTCACCGAGGCCTACGGGAAGACGCCCGGGGTCCTGGAGGCGCACGCATACGACGCCGCGATGATGCTCATCTCGGCGATGCCCGACAAGCGTGACGACATGGAAGGCCCGTCAATCGACAGGGGGTCGATAAAGGCGCGGCTTAAGAATCTCAGGTTCAAGGGAGCGGCGGGGGCGCTCGCGTTCGACGAACGCGGGGAGGCTAAAAAGAAGCTCTTCATCCTGACCGTCAAAGACGGACGCATAGTCGAAGTAAACTGACAAAGGGGTCTGAAATGACGCTTACGCACATAGACGAGCGGGGCAAGGCGCGGATGGTAGACGTGACCTCCAAAGATGTCACGGAGAGGGTGGCCGTTGCCAAGGGCAGGGTCGTGATGAAAAAGGAGACCCTCGGCCTCATACTCGCGAACGAAGTGAAGAAGGGCGACGTCTTAGGGGTCGCGAGGGTGGCCGGCATCATGGCCGCCAAGAAGACGGGCGAGCTAATCCCGCTCTGCCACCCTTTGAACATAACGAGCGTAGCAGTGGACTTTACGCCGGATGAGGACCTCCCAGGCATAGAGATAACGGCGACCGCGAAGGTCTCGTCGAAGACGGGCGTGGAGATGGAGGCGATAACGGCGGTCTCCGTCGCGGCGCTTACCATATACGACATGTGCAAGGCGGCTGACAAGGGGATGACGCTGACGGATATCCGGCTCGTCCGGAAGACCGGCGGCAAGAGCGGGGAGTTTACGAGGGAGTAGCAACGGGCGGGTTTAAGAAACTTAACTATTTACAGAAGGAGTGTTTTTCGGTTATACTTTTGGATTATGGAAAAAGAAAAGCTTGAGCATTTCAGGATTCTTCTCCAGGGTAAACTCGATGAGCTCTTAAGCGGGGCCGAGCGCGCCGTAAACGGGATGAGCGAAGCGAAGGACGACAACTTTCCTGACCCGACGGACAGGGCGAGCCACGAGACGGACAGGAACTTTCTCCTGCGCGTGAAAGACCGCGAGAGGAGGCTCATCACCAAGGTAAACGAGGCGATACAGAGGATAGACGACGGCTCTTACGGCGTCTGCGACATCTGCGGAGAGCCGATATCGGAAAAAAGGCTTGAGGCAAGGCCGGTCACCACCTGTTGCATAGAGTGCAAGAAAGAGGAAGAAGAGCAGGAAAAAGGCAGGGGGACCACCTGAACGACGCTGTATAAACACGCCACCCGCACGGAATCTATCTCTCCAGGCCTTCTTCATACCAGGCGCACTATTCAAGGTTCTCGCGCCTGAAGCGATATTATCTTATAAACAAGGCGCCGGGATCACGGACGCTCACTTCCTTTGACAGGTAAAATATGCCGGAACTTAGAAAAGACCCGATAGTTGGAAGATGGGTGATCATATCGACCGAGCGCGGCAAGCGCCCCTCCGAGTTCGAGTTCACGCAACCGGCCATGAAGACCGGCTTCTGCCCGTTCTGTCCGGGCAACGAATCCAAGACCCCGCCCGAGGTCCTCGCGTACAGGAAAAACGGCGGAGGGCCGAACTCCTCGGGCTGGCACATACGGGTCGTCCCGAACAAGTACCCGGCCCTTAAAGTCGAGGGCGAGCTCAACCGCGAGGGAGACGGCGTCTACGACAAGATGAACGGGGTCGGCGCCCACGAGGTCATCATCGAGTCCCCCGACCACAAGGACACGCTCTCAAAGCTCTCGTCCAGGCAGTTCGAGGAGGTCCTCTGGGCCTACAGGGACAGGATAATAGACCTTAAAAAGGACACGCGCCTCCGCTACATTCTCATATTCAAGAACCACGGAGAGGCCGCCGGGGCGTCCCTCGAGCACACGCACTCACAGCTCATCGCGCTCCCGATCATCCCCAAGAGAGTAGCCGAGGAGCTCGACGGCGCGCTCGAGTACTACAACTTCAAGGAGCGTTGCGTCTTCTGCGACATCATAAGGCAGGAGATAATGCAGGGCATAAGGGTCGTCTCCGAGAACAGGGACTTCATCGCCATGACCCCGTACGCCCCAAAGGCCCCGTTCGAGATATGGATACTGCCCAAGTCCCATGAGTCCAACTTCGAGAACTGCCAGAAACACCATTACGAGAGCTTATCCACCATCTTCTCAGACGTACTGAAGAGGATGGACAAGGTCCTCAACTTCCCTCCATACAACTTCATCCTCCATGCGGGCCCCATAAAAGACGGCGCCACCCAGTTCTATCACTGGCACTTCGAGCTGATACCCAAGCTCACGAAGGTGGCGGGGTTCGAATGGGGGTCGGGGTTTTACATAAACCCGACCCCGCCTGAAGAGGCGGCCAGGTTTCTGCGCGAAGCGAAGGTCTGAGGTCAAAGGCCTGAAGGCAGGCCTTGCAGACCGCTCCGGCGGCAGGCGTTTTCCGGGCTCGAAGACCCGGAGGTGCGCATGCGTTATGATATAATAGAAAAAGTTACGGAACTTTCGCTCTCGGGCCTCCGGCTTGACGCCAAGCTCGCCCGGACGGCGAGGTTCATCCTCGACGCCCTTCCGTACGAGCAGTGCGTCTTCTATATCCTCGACCCTGAAGGCAAGGCCTTTGTAAAAAGGGCCTTTGCGGGCGTGGATACGGCCCTCATATGTTCTTACGGCGCGGCCGATGGGTTGCCGGGGCTCGTAAAAAAGAAAAAAGGGCCGGTCGAGGCGTACAAGTCAGACACGGCGTCTACGGCCTGGGAAGGCGTGAATGACGCCGGGCTCAAGGGGTATAAGTCCGCGCTCGCGTATCCGCTCAGGGACAAAGAGACCTTTTTCGGCGTCGTATACCTGAAGTCCGCGAGAAAGGCCTCTCTATCGAAGTCGAAGCGCAGGGCGCTCGGCATAATCGCGCTCCAGGCGTCGTCCTTCATAAAATGCGCGGACCTCGCCGAGTCCCACGAGAGGATCCACAGGGACCTTTTGAAGATAGAGGAGAGGCTCGCGTCCTCAGAAAAGCTTATGGCGCTCGGCGACATGGCCGCGACACTCGCGCACGAGATAAGGAACCCGCTCCTGAGCATCGGGGGGTTCGCCGGCAGGCTTAAAAAACACCTCGGCCCCGGCTCCCCCGGCATACCCTACGTGGAGCAGGTCTTGAAAGAGGTCGTCAGGCTGGAAAAACTCATGAACGGGGTGACGGGCTTTATAAAAGACAGCGCCGTAAGCCTCAAACCGGACGACCTGAACGGTATAATAGAAGAGGTTCTCGCTCTCTTCGATGACGAGTTCAAGGCCCATAACATCGCTATCCAGAGGGATTTTTCAGAAGGCGCGATGTGTGTGGCGGCGGACCGCGAACAGCTCAAGATTGCTTTTGACAACCTGATTGTCAATGCGATACAGTCGATGGAACACGGCGGGGCCTTAAGGATTTCAATATCGCACGAGGGCGGCAGGGCCGTCGTCTCCATAGCCGACAGCGGCGGCGGGATAGACCCCGGGAACCTCGGCTACATATTCAACCCGTTCTTCACGACCAAGGCGCACGGCACCGGGCTCGGGCTCCCGATAACCAACTCGATAATTCTCCGCCACAAGGGGTTGATAGAGGTCGAGAACAACCCCGGCGTCGGCGTCACCTTCAGGGTGACACTCCCGTACTTAAGACAGCTCCGCTCCGCCTGTTGAAGGGGCCCAGGGGGGGGATAGGGGGCAGGTTGCGGGGGCGGTCGGGGGGCGGGATGGAACGGCCATTTTGAGGTCAGCCGGGCAGATGCGCGGCTGTCTTAAAGGGCATAAAAGGCGTCAGCAACCCAGCCCCGGTTTCCGGGCCGTGGTTGCCCGGCCAGATAAGAGCAGGGGTCTTTTTATGAGAAAAAGGATTCTGGTAGTCGATGACGAAGAGGGCCTCAGGCTCCTTTACAAGGAGGAGCTCGAGGACGAAGGCTGGGACGTGGAGCTCGCCGCCTCCGGCGAGGAATCGCTTGAAAAACTCGAGGGCGACGCAATCGACCTCGTCCTACTCGACATAAAGATGCCCGGCATGGACGGTGTTGAGGTCCTCCGGAGGGTGAAGGAGAGGTGGAAGGACCTCCCGGTCATACTCTGCACCGCGTACCCGCATTACAAGCACGAGTTCGGCACATGGGCATCCGACGCCTACGTGATAAAGTCGTCCGATCTTACCGAGCTCAAGCAGACGATAAGGGACATACTCGGCAAGAGGCAATGATACTCCTGACCGGCGGAACCGGGTTCGTCGGAAGGCACCTTGCAGTCGAGCTCGCGTCAAAGCCGTACAAGACTCTTTGTCTCGCGAGAGACCCCCGTAGGGTTTCCGCGCTCCCCGGCAATTCCGTCTCATTTGTTCAAGGCGACGTAACAGTCCCTTCCTCTTTGCCCCGGGCCCTGAAAGAAATAGACACCGTCATCCACCTCGTGGGCATACTCGTCGAATCAAAAGGCTCTACATACAGGCGCGTCCACGTCGAAGGGACGAGGAACGTCGTCGAGGCCTGCCTTAAGGCAGGGATACGGCGATACATCCACGTAAGCGCGCTCGGGGCCCGGAAGGACGCGGCGAGCGAGTACCACAGGACCAAGTGGGAGGCCGAGGAGATAGTCAGAGCGTCCGGGCTCGATTACACGATATTCAGGCCCTCGGTCATCTTCGGCGAGGGGGACAGGTTCACGAATACGTTCGCCTCTGCCATGCGCCTCTCCCCTTTCGTCATAGTCCCCGGGGACGGTAAAAACAGGATGCAACCGGTATTTGTAAAGGATGTGGCGAGGGCGCTCTCGGAATCCGTCGTGATGGAGGCGACGAAGGGGCGGACATACGAGATAGCGGGGCCTCTTGCGCTCTCGTTTGACGAGATAATCGACGCGATATCAGGGGCCATTGGGAAGAAGAGATTGAGATTCCATGCGCCCATGTCGTTTATGCGGATATGCGCGGCGATTATGGAAAGAATTTTATCGCACCCGCCACTTACGAGGGACGCGCTCCTCATGCTCAAAGAGGACAATGTGACGGATAAGAACGGGCTTCCGGATGTATTCGGGATAAAGCCGACGGGCCTTGCGGAAGGGATGAGTACGTATCTGCATTGAGGCGTGTACAAGGCTTGAGCCCGTTGGTTTTTTTCCGCCTTTTTTGACGGGAAACTTCAATTATCCGCTTGCACGGAGCCGTTTTTTTTGTTAATAATATTGTGACCCCGCCCGTGAAGGCGGGGTTTCTTAATAAGACGGCGGCGGGGCGTGAGATTTTTTGTTGGGGTCTTTTAAGGATTAATCGAGGCCCGCGCCGGCGGTTTTTGAGCCGTAGCATATGGGGGGTTAGCTCAGATGGGAGAGCGGCTGGTTCGCAATCAGCAGGCCACCGGTTCGATCCCGGTACCCTCCACCAGATAAGATAAGGGGCTACGAAGCATCGTAGCCCCTTTTGTTTTTGCAGACAAAAGATGTTGGGTTACGCTTCGCTCACCCAATCTACCGGACTGGAGGTATAACCCTATGGGTAAAGCGCATATAGATATTCCAAAAGAAAAGATTGCCGAGTTCTGCAGGAGATGGAAAGTGCGGGAGTTCGCCCTGTTCGGTTCAGTCTTAAGGGATGATTTTCGTCCGGACAGTGACATTGACATTCTGGTCACATTTGAAGATGACGCAAGACATACATTGTTTGACCATGTTCATATGGAAGACGATCTGAGGATTATCTTCGGACGCAATGTAGACCTTGTCAGCCGTCGGGGTGTTGAGTCCAGCAGGAACTATATACGCAGAACCGCTATCTTGAGTTCCGCGGAGATTGTTTATGCGGCGTGATAAAGAATACCTGCTCGATATTCTGGGGGCCGCAAGGTTCGCCTTAAGCTACGTCGGCAAGATGAACAAAGAGGATTTTTTAAAAGACACACTAATCCAAGATGCGGTCATAAGACGCATGGAAATAATTGGCGAGGCGGCACGCAGAGTTTCTCAGGAGACTCAGGCGATATTACCTTTGCCATGGCGCGAGATGATCGGCATGCGTAATTTGATGATTCATGAGTACGACGATATCGATATGGCAACAGTTTGGGAGACTGTCCGTCGTGACCTCTCGCCTCTTATTACGGAGCTTGAAAAGGTACTGCAACCCGATAACAAAAAATGAACGGTTACTGTTCTAAAATCGTCCGGCAAAAAAAATGTCGGGTTACGCTATGCTCACCCAACCTGCGCGGCTGTTTACTCAATCTCGAATATCTTAAACCCTTCTTTTTTCCATCTGAAGTAATCGGAGAGTATTCTGGCGTGGTCGAAGGCGAGGTCTTTGGGGATCGTTGTCTCTGAGAACACGGCTACGTTCTTTGCGTCGTCCTCGGCGCGGGGGGCTCCGTCGGCCTCGGCGACGAAGACGACCGATACCGTATGGAAGCGCGGGTCCCTCTTCGGGTCAGAGTAGACGTGCAACTGGCATTTAAGGCGGACGTTCAGGGAGGTCTCCTCAAGCGCCTCCCTTCGGGCCGCGTCCTCGAGCGTCTCTCCCTCGTCGACGAACCCTCCGGGGATGGCCCATCCCGCGGGCTGGTTCTTCCTTTCTATCAATACGACCCCGCCGTTCAGCTCGATTATTATATCGACTGTCGGCAGAGGGTTCCCGTGCCCGGCCATCAACGCGCCGTCTCCGCACGGACGGACCGCAGGAACTCGGCGCTCTTTTCCGGCACGACGGTGTTTATGAACATGCCGCTACCGAGCTCGAAGCCGGCGGCCTTGGTGAGGCGGGGGACGACCGACAAGTACCAGTGGCAGTACTCGTTGCCGTCGTCCTGGGGGCGCCCGGACCTTATGACATAGTTGTATGCGGGGTCCTCCAGGCCGTAGTAGAACTTTGACAGGACGGCCTTCAGGTGGAAGGCTATCTCTTTGATCTCCTCGTCCGTTATCGTCGAGAACGCCGCCGAGTGCCTCTTGGGGAATATCCACGTATGGAAGGGCGAGAGCGCGGCGTAGGGGACGAAGGTGAGGAAGCGGTCGGTCTCCAGTATGACCCTCGCCCCCTCCTCGCGCTCCCTCTTTATCATCGAGCAGAGCATGCACTCGCCGGTGTCGTCGAAGAAGTGGAGGGCGGCCTGGACGCGGTCCCTTATCTGTATGGGGACTACCGGGACGGCGACGAGCTGGGAGTGCGTGTGCTCAATCGTAACCCCGGCGTCCTCGCCGTGGTTCTTGAACAGTATCGTGTGTTCGACCCTCGGGTCCTTGTGGGCCTCGATGAACCGCGCCCTGTAGGTCCGGAATATATCCTCTATCTCGGGGAGCGGCATGAGCGCGGTAGTCTGGTTATGGACCGGGCTTTCGACGATAACCTCGTGTATGCCGACGCCCGATATCGAGCGCCGGAACCCGTCGGTGGAGAGCTTCTTCTCGCCTTTACTGAGCGCCGGGTACTTGTTGTCCACGGTCCTTACCTTCCAGGGGCCGTCGTTCGGGAGGCGCGAGCGCTCGGCCGGGGTCTTCGATTCGTTGCCGGGGCAGAAGGGGCAGGTCTTCAGGAACGCGGGGAGTATGCGTTTGTCGATCGAGTTCTTGAAGTCCATGGGCCGCCTGGCCCGCTCGGTCGCTATGATTACCCATTCCCGTGTGACGAGGTTAAGTCGGAGTTCGGGCATATCCGGTTACGCCTCCAGCGTGAGGAGGGCTTCTATCTCGCTCACATGCGAGCGTTCCTCGTCGGCCAGCGCGTTGTACATGGACCTGCCCTCGGGGGTCTTCGACCTTTTTGAGAGGTCCTCAAAGTACCTGACCGAGTGGCGCTCTGAGGCGAGCGCCACGGTGAGCGCCTTTTTGGTGGTGTCGACGACCCTCAGGAGCTCCTCGACGTTTATGCGCTTCGTGAATATGTTGTCCGCGCCTATGCTGTGCAGGTAGTCCTCTATGACGATTTCCTCGTCGGTAACCTGCTCGCCGAACCCGGCCTCGGTAAAGTATTTGCCCTCTATTATCTTAAGGTGTTTCTTTTCGTCTTCCGCGAGTTTATGAAAAACCGTTTTTGCCCTGCCGCTCTCGGTCCGCTCGGCAAGGAGGGAGTAGAACCTGTGCCCGTTCACCTCTATGAGCGCCGCCCTCTTTACGGCCTCTTTCTCTTCCAGATGTTCGAATGTCATCTCGGTCCTCCGCGTATTAAGGGCTCGCCCTTTTTTGTCTCCTGTCCGGGCCTCTTCTGCAATTTTTTCAGGCACTTATGGACGCACCCCCTGAATTTACCAGAAAAGGGCGGCGTTGGCAAGCCCGCAGGAAAGTAGCTGTTGAATTGACGGGCTTTTAATGGTAGAGAAATGGGAACAGCGAAGAAAAATCGATCTTATAAACGGAGGTTCCGATGGGGCTCTTGAACGGCAGAAAAGGCGTTATATTCGGGGTTGCCAACGAAAAATCGATAGCCTGGTCCATAGCCCAGATACTTAAGAAAGAGGGGATGGAGCTCGCCTTCGCCTACGCCGGGGCGGCGTTGGAATCCAGGGTCGTGCCTCTGGCCGAGTCCGTGGGTTCAAAGATAATAATGCCGTGCGACGTCACGAAGGACGAGGAGATAGAGGCGGTCTTCCGGAGGATCAGGGATGAGTGGGGCGGGCTCGACGCCCTCGTCCACTCGCTCGCATTCGCGAAGAAAGAGGAGCTTAAGGGCGAGTTCATGAACACCTCGCGGGAGGGCTGGAGGATAGCGATGGACGTCAGCGCCTTTTCGCTCGTAGCGCTCGCGAAAGCGGCCTCGCCGCTGATGGAAGGCAGGAACGGGGCTTTTGTGACCTTGAGCTACTACGGAGCGGAGAAGGTCATAGCCAACTACAACGTGATGGGTGTGGCCAAGGCCGCGCTTGAGGCCTGTGTAAAGTACCTCGCCGCGGACCTGGGCCCCAGGGGGATAAGGATAAACACGATCTCGGCCGGGCCGGTAAAGACGCTCGCCGCGATGGGGATAACCGGGTTCAAGCAGATACTGGACGTCGTGGAGGCGAAGTCGCCGCTACGCCGGAACGTGTCGCAGGAGGAGGTGGCCAGGACCGCGCTCTACCTCTTGAGCGATCTCTCAAGCGCCGTCACCGGAGAGACTATCTACGTGGACTCCGGGTTTAATATAATGGGATTGTAAGTGCGCCTCATCGCCGACCTCCACATACACAGCAAGCACTCGCGGGCGACGAGCAGGGATATGACCCTGCCGGTAATCGCCGAGTGGGCGCGGATAAAGGGGATAGACGTCGTCGGCACCGGGGACTTCACCCACCCCGCGCACTTTGCCGCTATCGAAGAACTGCTTGAGCCGGCGGGGGACGGGCTTTACTCGCTTAAGGAGGGCGGCGACGCGCGTTTCATGCTCACCGCCGAGGTGAGCAACATATTCTCTCAGGGGGGGAGGACCCGGAAGATGCACTCGCTCATCCTGGCGCCGTCGATCGATGCGGCGCGTAAGATGAACTCCGCCTTCGGGAGGCTCGGCAACGTAAAGTCCGACGGCAGGCCCATATTCGGTTTTTCCGCAAAGGACCTTTTGAAGATCGCCCTCGACGCCTCAAGCGAGGCGATGCTCATACCCGCTCACGCGTGGACGCCGTGGTTCTCGATATTCGGGTCGAAGTCAGGGTTCGATTCCATAGAGGAGTGCTTCGGAGACCTCGCCCCACATATACGGGCGATCGAAACTGGGTTGTCTTCGAACCCTGAGATGAACCAGAGGTTGTCCGCGCTCGATAACATCACGCTTATATCGAATTCGGACGCGCACTCGCCCTCGAAGCTCGGCAGGGAGGCTAATGTCTTCGACTGCGCGTCTTCGTACCATGAGATAACGGAAATAATCAGGACAAAGGACGCGAAGCGTTTCCTCTATACCGTCGAGTTCTACCCCGAAGAGGGCAAGTACCACTACGACGGACACAGGGAATGCGGGGTCTTGTATTCTCCGGAAGAGACGCTAAAGGCGTCCAGGCTCTGCCCGGTATGCCACAAGGGGCTGACCGTCGGCGTAATGTCCAGGGTGGAGGAACTCTCGGACAGGCCCGCGGGGTATAAGCCGCCGAACGCCGTACCCTCGCGAGCGATGGCGCCGCTTGATGAGATACTCTCGGAGGCCTTCGAGGTGGGCCCTTCGTCAAAAAAAGTTCAGAAGGAATACAGGAGGATGATTGCCGAGGCGGGTAATGAGTTTGCCATACTCCTCGACATGGATATCGCGGATATCGCGAGGCTTGCGGGAGAGAGGGTCGCGGAAGCCGTCTCAAAGGTGCGTAGCGGCGACATAGGCATAACCCCGGGGTTTGACGGAGTGTTCGGGAAGATAGATATATTCGGGAAGGCCGGGGAGCCGGGGCCCGCGGTATCCGGGCAGATAAGGCTGTTTTAAAAGCTGACGTGGGTCGTCAGTCCCGCCTGTCGGATATGGCGGGGGCGTATCGAGAGGTGCTGGTTGAGGAAAGCGGGTCGCGGGCCGCTTTTTTTTGTTCGCGGGAGTTGTGATAGGTTATGGCGCATGTATAAAAAGATACTCTTCTGCCTTGATAACTCGGACTACGCCAACGCAGGCGTGGAGGCCGGGCTGACTATCGCCGGGGCCTCGCGCTCAATTGTCGCGGGCTGTCACGTCTACGCGGCCCGTCTCCATAGCGAGAGGTTCAGGGAGATGGAAGACGGGCTCCCTCCCGAGTACAGGACGGAAGACAAGTTGAAGGGGCAGAGGGAGGTACACGAGGGGCTCATAGAACAGGGGCTCAAAATCATCTCGGACTCTTACCTCGCGCCGTTCCTCGCGAGGGCCGAAGCCGCGGGGCTCGCGGCCACGGGCGTCAGCAGGGAAGGCAAGAACTTCGAGGAGGTTGTCAGGGAGGCGGAAGAGAACGCCTACGACCTCGTGGTAATGGGCGCGCACGGGCTCGGAAAGACCGGGCTCTCGAGGATTGGGTCCGTCGTTGAGCGTGCGGCGAGGCGCGTAAAGACCGACATACTCATAATGAGGGACGCGTCATACCCCTGGCCTTCGGGCGATATAATCGCCGCGATAGACGGGAGCGCCGCGTCCTTCGGGGCATTGAACGCGGCGGTCCATTTATCGAAGGTCTTTAATACAGGCGTCGCGGCCCTGAGCGCGTTCGACCCCGACTTCCACAGGACCGCGTTCCGCTCCATAGCAGGGGTGTTATCCGATGAGGCGGGGAGGCTCTTCCGCTTCAAAGAGCAGGAAAAGCTCCACGACGAGATAATAGACGCGGGGCTCGCCAGGATATACGCCGGCCACCTTGAGAGCGCCGCGAAGACGGCCGGGGCCGCGGGGATAATCCTTAAGACGACACTCCTTTCAGGCAAGGCCTCGGCAGAGATAATCAGCTATTGCCGTACGAAGATGCCCTTTATACTCGCGCTCGGAAGGACCGGGGCGCACGCGACTGCGACACTCGACATAGGGTCGGTCGCGGAGAACTGTTTACGAGAGGCTCCTTGCAACATACTCATCACATCAGGAAAGGCGGCGTTGCCTCCATCCGTCGCTTCAGGCGTTGAGTGGGACGTTGAGGCTGAAAAGATACTCTTATCCATTCCGTCTTTCGTGCGCGTCCTCGTCAGGAAGATGGCCGAGGACGCGGCGACAAAGGATGGCGTCGCGGTCATTACCCCTCAATTCATGCGGAAGGTCAGGGAGCGCCTCGGCAAATGATGGACGCACGCATAAGACCTTTCCTCATCTCCTGGAACATCACAAAAAGGTGCAACCTTAAATGCGCCCACTGCTACCTCGACGCAGGGGAGCTCGATGGGAGGGACGACATCTCGACCGACGAGGCATTCGCGTTTGCCGATAAGATAGCGGCGGACGCGCCGGGAGCGATGCTGATACTTACGGGCGGCGAGCCGCTCCTCCGGCCCGATATATATGAGGTCGCGTCATACGCCTCCCGCAAGGGGCTTACGGTAGTTCTCGGAACTAACGGCACGCTCATAGATAGGGAGGCGGCAGGGCGCATCCGTAGTAGCGGCGTGAAGGGCGCGGGCGTAAGCGTCGATTCGATAGAGCCGGGTTTTCATGATAAATTCCGTGGAATGGAAGGGGCGTGGCAAAAGACGATAGAAGGGCTCGGGTGTCTGAAGGACGCCGGGATAGACTTTCAGCTTCACGCGACGGTCGTGAAGGAGAACCTCCGCGAGTTGCGCGAAATCGCCTCGTTCGGGACTCATAAGGGGGCGCGCGCCGTCCACTTCTTCTTCCTCGTATGCACGGGGAGGGGGGAGCGGATGAGCGACATAACCCCTTCCGAATACGAAGGGGCGCTGAAAGAGATTGTTGCGCTCTCCGGCGAAGGGGGTGCGGCGCGCGCCAGGTGCGCCCCGCACATATTGAGGCTCGCCCCGCCTCAATCGGCCCTCGCATCAGGGACTTCCGGGTGCATAGCGGGAAAAGGTTATCTGAGGATATCCCCAGAGGGTTTCGTGACCCCGTGCCCGTACATGCCTGTTGCGAAACAATCGATGAGTTTGAAGGGGTTTTCCGTCGCCGAGATAATCGCCAAGGACGCTTCATTTGGAATGCTCGCCACGCCGGTCCTAAAGGGCAGGTGCAAGGACTGCGAGTTTTCTGAAACCTGCGGCGGGTGCAGGGCGCGCGCACTCGTCGATACAGGGGACATCATGGGCGAGGACGCGTGGTGTTCGTATGAGCCGAATGGCAGGGCCGATTTGAATAAAGGTGAGCCTCTGTGGACCGAAGGGGCTATTGAGAGGCTTTCTAAGGTCCCCGTGTTTTTAAGGCCGATGGTCAGGAAGGGCGTCGAGAGGTACGCAATGGCGATGGGGCTCTCGGAGATAACCCCGGAAGTGATGGCCGAGCTTAAGTCAAGGTACAGGGGATGAGGAGGAAAGGCGCGGGAAAGAAGTTCTTCGGGAGCGTGCTACTGGGGCTCGGGTTCCTTAACGCCCTTCTGGGGCTCAAGGCAGGGCTCGCCCCAGGCGTATTTCTCTTTGCGCTTTTTTTAGGCGGTGGGGCGTTGGTGTTGGCGGGGGTTTTTGAGTCGAGGAAGGGTTAGACTGTTATAGGGCACAATGAAGGCGCGGTTGGAAAACCACAGTTTTAAGAGGGCTGGAGAGATATGATTTATAATCCCCCTCAGTCCCCCTTTAGAAAGGGTCTTAGGAAGCAAACGACATTGAGAAATGTGGTAAGCTTCCGAAATGCTGAAGAAAAATAGGTATTACAGCCGTTCAAAAATCGCAGAGGCTAAATTCAGGGCTGTTGTACGTTGTTTTGCCCT
>JACREU010000032.1 GCA_016212705.1 Deltaproteobacteria bacterium | reverse complement strand
GTATGGCCCTGGCGACGAGCTCCTTCCCCGTCCCGGACTCCCCGGTTATGAGGACGTTTGACTTCGTCCTCGCGATGCTCATTATGAACCCGTAGACCTCGGCCATCTTGGGGCTCGTGCCGATGATGTTCGCGAAGCCGTACTTGGTCTTGAGGTCGGTCTTTAAGAGCCTGTTCTCCTCCTCGAGGCCCTTGAGTTTGAGCGCCTTCCTGATGTTGAGCCTTATCTCCTCGATGTTGAACGGCTTGGTGAAGTAATCGTACGCGCCCGACTTCATCGCCTCTATCGCCGTCTCTACGGAGGCGTACGCGGTTATCATTATGACGAGCGCGTCCGGGTCGAGCTCCTTAAGGGCTTTCAGAAACTCGACCCCGCCCATCTCGGGCATCTTTATGTCGCTTATGACGAGGTCTACCTTCCCGTCCCTGCAGAACTCAAGCGCGGCCTTGGGGCTCGCAAAAGCGTTAGCCTCGTAGCCGTCCTTCCGGAGCATGATCTCGAGGAAGTCCCGCATGTCTTTTTCATCGTCGACTATGACTATCTTCCGCTTCGCCATCTACTGCCTCTCTAATTCAACGCCCCGTGCGCTTCCACCGGTATCCTTATGGTGAAGACCGTGCCGCTTCCGACAACGCTCTTAACCGAAATCGTCCCGCCGTGGCTCTCCACTATCCTGTGGACTATCGATAGACCGAGCCCGGTGCCGAAGTCCTTTGTGGAAAAGAACGGGTCGAATATCCTGCCCAGGAGCTCCGCGCTTATGCCCTTGCCGGTGTCCGCCACCTCTATGACGGCATAAGGCCTCCTGGCGGTGCCGGGCCCGTCTCCCCATTCGACCCTTGAAGAGACGGCGAGGACGCCGCCGCCCTCCATCGCGTGGGCGGCGTTCAAAAACAGGTTCCAGAATATCTGCCCGAGCTGACGCTGGTCTCCCTTGACGAATATGCCGTCCCTTACGTCGGTCCGGAGCGCGATTGACGCGCCCTCGGGGGAGTTCCTGAAAAGGGCCGCGGCGCCGGCCGCGACTGAGCTTAAGTCAACGGTCTCCCTCTTCTCCTGCGCCGGTTTAGCGAAAAGGAGGTAATCGGTTATAAGATAGTTCAGCCTCTCGGTCTCCCGGAGCACTATCTCCATGAGCCTCAAGTCCTCGCCATGGAGGTCCAGGTCGTCTTTCAAGAGCTGTATGGAGCCGCTGATCGACGCGAGCGGGTTCCTGATCTCATGCGCGATGCCGACGGAAAGCTCGCCGAGGGCCTTGAGCCTCTCGTCCCTCCGGAGCTGTTCCTCCATCGCCTTAAGCTGGGTCAGGTCCTGGAATATGATTATCGAGGAGGCGTCGGCGCCCTGCCCCTCTGAGATGGTGAATCCGAGGTATATCTCGCTCCCGCCCTTTTTCCTGAACTCCCTCTCGATCCTCGCGCCGGGAGAGATGCGGCCTTCAGTCATGCCGGGGAAGATAGCCTCGACCGGCCTGTAATAGACGTCTTTAAGCGCGTAGCCCGTGACGTTCTCGGCCTCCCGGTTAAAAGACGTTATCCGGAGCCTCTCGTCGAGCGTCATTATGCCGCTCGATATGTTCTCGACGATGTGCCTGTTGAGCTGCTCGAGCGCGTCGAAGTCTATCTCCTTCTCCTCGAGCTCCCTTTCGACCCTCGCGGTCTTCTCGGCCAGATAACCCGTCAGGTACGCGACCGTAAAGAAGGCGAGTATGTTCGTCGCTACCGTTGTGAAGACCTCTTCCCAGCCCTGCACGGGTATCGCGCGTATCACCTTGAACCTCTGCGGGAGCATCCCGTAGAAGTCCATGTCGATGAGGACCCCGTATACGATCGACGCCAGAGACGCCGCGTAGAGCCCTCCGCGCCTGCTCAAGAGCGTCGAGGCGCCGAGTATCGAGAGCGGATAGAGCGTGTGGAGGTAGCTTTCGGTCCCGCCCGTGACATAGACGATGACGGTCACGAGCGCTATGTCGACCGTCACCTGGAGGTACGCAAAAAGGCTATGGTTCTCCACCCTCTTCAGCGCGAGCGCGTAAAGGATGGTAAGGAGCCCGACCGTAACTACTATCCCATAGAGCGGATAGAAGTTAAGATGGGCGAACGAGTAGACCTTTATCTGGAACCACGTGGTTATCCCGAGGAAGGCGAGCGCAAGCACCACCCGGAGGACCATCATGGCCAGGATCTTCTGCCTCAGCGAATTTGTCGGTGCTACGAGCATTTTTGTTATAAAAGACGATTGAAAAAACCTGGATGGAAACTTTCCGTAGAAAGTTTCCCCCGGGTTTTTCAGTGTCTTTAGCCTGCCGCCGCGCCTGCGATCTGGAATATCGGGAGGTAGAGGGCGATGACAAGTCCGCCGACGACGATTCCGAGGAACGCCATCAGCATCGGCTCTATGAGGGAGGTGAGCGCGTCGACCGCGGCGTCGACCTCTTCCTCGTAGAAGTCGGCAATCTTGGTGAGCATGGTGTCGAGCGCGCCGGTGGATTCGCCGACCGAGATCATCTGCGTGACCATGCCCGGGAAGACCTTTGTCTCTATGAGCGGCTCGGCGAGCGTCTTGCCCTGGCTTAAGCTCATCCGCGCCTTCATGATCGCCTCTTCGATAATTACGTTGCCGGAGGTCTTTGAGACTATCTCGAGCCCCTCGAGGATGGGGACGCCGCTGGAGAGCATGGTGCCGAGCGTCCTCGTGAACCGGGCCACGGCGGTTTTTCTGATAAGGTCGCCGACTACGGGGATTTTGAGGAATAAGGCGTCCATTACCTTTCTGCCCTTCGGGACCTTGTATATGCGGTTAAGGGCGACCCCGATGCCGACGATCGCGCCTATTATAAGGTACCAGTAGTACTGGAGGGCCCTTGATAGGTTGACTACCACCTGGGTAGGCGCGGGCAGGGCCTGGCCGAAGCCGGCGAACATCTCCTCGAAGATCGGCACGACCCACAGGAGGAGGCCGGCGACGACGAGGCAGGCTATGACGATGACCGCCGTCGGGTAGGTCATCGCGCCCTTTATCTTGCCCTTGAGCTTCTCGTTCTTTTCGAGGAACCCGGAGAGCCTGTTGAGTATCGTGTCGAGTATGCCGCCGACCTCTCCGGCGGCTATGAGGTTGACATAGAGCTCGTCGAAGACCTTCGGGTGCTTGCGGAGCGAGTCCGCGAAGGTCGAGCCTCCCTCTACGGCCCCCTTGACGTCGAAGAGGACCCTCTTGAACTCGGGGTTCTCCTGCTGGCTCGCGAGGATGTCGAGGCATTGAACGAGCGGGAGCCCGGCGTCTATCATCGTGGCGAACTGCCGGCTGAAGACGACGAGGTCCTTTGTCTTGACCCCGCCTCCGAGGCCGGGGATCTTTATTTTAAGGGCGAAGCCGCCCGCCTTTTTCTGGTTTATGGAGGCCGGGACTATCGCCTGCCTGCGGAGCGCCGCGGTCGCCTGCGCGAGGTTGGCGGCCTGCAGTTCGCCTTTCTTCATCTCGCCGGCCGCTGTCTTTCCTGTATATACGAATGTCGGCATTTATCAGGTCCTCCCGGGAGGCTGTCCCCCCCTCAATACGCCCGCGCTCGATAGCATCTGCCGGAGCTCGTCGGGCTCGGAGCTCCTGCCTATCGCCTCTTCGAGCGATATGAGCCTTCTCATGTAAAGGTTCATGAAGCTCTGGTTCATGGTCTGCATCCCGAACTTGGTCTGTCCTACCTGCATCTGCGAATATATCTGGTGGATTTTATCCTCCCTTATGAGGTTCCTTATGGCCGCGTTGGGTATCATGATCTCGAGCGCCACGACCCTGCCCTTTCCGTCGGCCCTGGGCACGAGGAGCTGTGAGATGACGCCTTCGAGGACGAACGAGAGCTCGGCCCTCACCTGCGGCTGCTGGTTCGATGGAAAGACGTCGACGACCCTGTTTATGGTCTGGACGCAGGAATTCGTATGCAGTGTCGCGAAACAGAGGTGCCCGGTCTCGGCTATGGTGAGCGCGGTCTCTATGGTGTCCATGTCGCGGAGCTCTCCCAAAAGGACGACGTCAGGGTCCTGGCGGAGGATGTACTTCAACGCCTTCTTGAAGGCGTGGGTGTCGTAGCCGACCTCGCGCTGGTTAACGAGCGCGGTCTTGGAGTTGTGGAGGTACTCTATGGGGTCCTCTACGGTGATTATGTGCTCGGCCCTCTCCGTGTTTATCTTGTCTATCATCGAGGCGAGCGTCGTGGACTTGCCGCTTCCCGTGGGGCCTGTCACAAGGACGAGCCCGCGGGGTTTATTACAGAGGTCGTCGAGTATGTTCGGCAGGCCGAGCTCCTGGAAAGACTTGATCTTGAAGGGTATGGTCCTGAAGACGCCTGCGACGGTGCCGCGCTGGACGAAGAGGTTTCCCCTGAACCGGCTCAAGCCCTTTATGCCGAAAGAGAAGTCGAGTTCGTTCTCCTCCTCGAACTTGTGCTTCTGAATGTCGGTCAGTATGCTGTAACAGAGCTGTTTTGTCTCGACCCCGTTCATTGCCGGGGTGTTCATCGGCGAGAGCTTGCCGTGGAGCCTTATCCTCGGGGCGGAGCCCGCCGCGACGTGGAGGTCGGAGCCGCCCTGGTCGACCATAACCCTGAGGAGTTCCTGCAGGCTGAGTTTTGGACCGCCGCCTTCTACCGCCATTAAAGCCTCCATGCGCCTTACCCGGGCGCCTCTGAAATCCTAAACCATCCTTACGGCCTGCGTAAGGACTAAAGTTACATGGCCCGGCAAACCGTAAACCAAAAAAAACCATAAGGGCGACGGAAGGCCCGCGCGCGCGTCCGGGCTAATCCGCCATCGTGACCCTCAATATCTCCTCTATGGTAGCCACGCCCTCCGCGACCTTGGTTATGCCGCTCATGCGGAGAGACTTCATCCCGTCCTTTATGGCCGCGCGCTTTATCTCGGCCGTAGAGGCGCCGTTCAAGACGAGCTCTTTGATCGATTCCGTGAACGGCATGACCTCGTAAAGCGCTATCCTGCCCTTGTATCCCGTGCCGGCGCAGACGGCGCACCCGCTCCCCTTGAAGCACTCCATCTTCTGCGCCTCCTGCTGAGAAACGCCGAGGTCCATGAGGACCTTCTCGGCTATCGGCAATTTCACCCTGCACTCCTTGCATATCTTCCTCGCGAGCCTCTGCGCGAGTATGAGGTTGCAGGACGAGGAGACGAGGAAAGGCTCGATGCCCATGTTAAGGAGCCTGTTTACGGTAGAAGGCGCGTCGTTCGTGTGCAGGGTGGACAGGACCATATGGCCGGTAAGCGCCGCCTTTATGGCGATCTCGGCGGTCTCGTAGTCCCTTATCTCCCCGACCATTATTATGTCCGGGTCCTGCCTTAAGAAGCTCCGGAGCGACGCCGCGAAGTTAAGTCCGATATCCTCGTGCATCTGGACCTGGTTTATGCCCATGAGGTTGAATTCCACGGGGTCTTCGGCGGTCGATATGTTCTCGCTTATCTTGTTCAGCTCGGAGAGCGCGGAGTACAGGGTCGTGGTCTTGCCGGACCCGGTCGGGCCGGTGACGAGGACTATGCCCCAGGGCTTGTGTATGGCGGTCATGAAGTCTTTGAGCGCCTTGCCCTCGAAGCCGAGCTTGGTCATATCGAGCTGGAGGTTG
>JACREU010000026.1 GCA_016212705.1 Deltaproteobacteria bacterium | reverse complement strand
TATCGGTTTACTGATAACTGTTCACCGATAACTGATAACCTGTTTTTCCGCCCCCCGCAGGTTCCATCCATCGTTTGAATACCGCGTCTCAACGAGGCCCTCCATGATAAGCGCCTCGCGCCGGGTCATCTCCCCCGGGGCAAAATCCGCGTCAAAGCGCTGCCCCATCCTCCCTATCAAAAACCTTTTGAACCCTTCCATATCCGCGTCCGCGTCCTTAACCCCCCCCACCCACGCCATCTTTTCAATGGTTTTTGGGCCGAAGACGCTGACGAGCAGCACCTCATCCACGCCGAAGAGTATGGAGCCGTGCTGGAGGAAGGAATTCCTCAGGCGCCTCTGGGACGACCCCGCGAGTTTTCTCCCGTCAACGAGCACCTCGTGTCTTGACGGGGAGTTAAAACAGGCCGCGGCCGCCTTCTCCATCGCCGAATGCCCCCTATGCGGAGAAAGATAGGCAGGGACGCCGATGTCGTTTAACGCCTCGACTATGGCGCCGCTTATGACGGAGTAGGCGCTCGTGATGCCGTTGGAGAAGAGCGGATGGTTTGAAGGAGCGGCAATGGAGTAGGTGACCTCCATATCATGCAGCACTGCTCTCCCCCCGGTGAGCCTTCTCACCACGGGAAGGCCGGAAGCAAAGAAAACCGATGCGTCCTGAAGAAAACCTATTGATATGGTAGGGACCTTCCAGCCGTAGATGCGGAGCGCTGGCATACGAGAGTGTTTTGACTCAAGCGAGCGCAATATGGCCTCATCTATCGCCATATTCTCCGCCCCGCCCGCCAAAGGGCCGCGTATGAGCCTCCACTTCTCAGGCATTGCAACCTTTTAGGTGAACCTTGAGAGAAAGTCTATGTCAATCTTCCCGGCGATGAAGTCATGGTCCCTAAGTATCTTGAGGTGCAGCGGTATATTCGTCTTGACGCCGGCCACGTGGAACTCCTCAAGGGCCCTTAACATCCGGGCTATGGCCTCCTGCCTTGTCCCGGCGTGGACTATGAGATTAGCGAGCAGGTTGTCGTAGTAAGGCGGCACGCTGCAGCCGCAGTATAAGGCGCTGTCCACCCTCACGCCCGGGCCGCCG
>JACREU010000034.1 GCA_016212705.1 Deltaproteobacteria bacterium | reverse complement strand
GCGCCTGTGTGTTTGTAAAGACAAGACAAAAAGACTCGTTATTAACTTCCCCTCCCTTGATGGGAGGGGATAGAGGGGAGGGTGAATTTCTTTCATTTCTTTGTTTTTCAAAACTCCCCAGGCATGGGGTGAGCGACCTTAAGGGAGGAAGTGACGCGCGAGCCGGAGGAAGGATAGACGCGAAGCGCTCGGGGGAGGCGAGCGCGTGGGCGGGAGAGGGCGGAGGGAGCGAAGCCCCATGCCGAAAAAAGCCCGACAGGGCGCAGAGGCTTTTAGCAGAAAATTGGAATTGCCTATCAAACCCATATCGGGTTACGAATAAATGAGTTCCGGTTACAGACCTGAACCCGCAAAAAATCCAAATTGCACCCGCCCCAGCCCTTATCCCTCTTTCGAGGGATAAGGCTGTCCCTGCCCAAAAACCCTTTACACATCCATACTTGTATGCTAAAAAAGGTAAGTTGTGGTACAATGTACCTGTTTTAAGGGACTTAAAGGGCCATTGACGGCCGTTAAGCCCTTGCCCCTCGACGGGGCAGAGAGCGCCGATGGAGGTGCCTGTCTCATGACATATCCCATGCCTTTTAATACCGTCAGGCCCCTCCGCCTTGCCTGCACTTCCCCATAGGCCGAGCTCTGCGTCTTTATCCTCATCATCAATGACTCATTCAGAGGTCTTTTGACCGTGAACAACAGCGATATAAAGGGAGAGCGTTTCAGGGAGTTTCTCGCCGAGGCAGAGGACATACTCAACTCGATGGGCAAGGGCCTCCTTAAGCTCGGCAAGGGCGTCAAGGCGGGCATCATCGACCCGGCTGTCCTGAACAGCATCTTCCGCTCCGCGCACACGCTAAAGGGCATGTCCGGCGTATTCGAGTTCAAGGACATGAGCTCCTTGAGCCACTCGCTCGAGGACACCCTCGACCTTTTGCGCATGGGCAGGATCGCCCTTACCGACGACACCCTCGACTCCGTCATGGCCGCGCACGAGCTCCTCGTAAAGATAGTCTCGGCGCGCGGGCTCGGGGACTTCTCCGACGAGATAGAGTCCATAAAGCAGGGGCTCGCGAGAGGTCACGTCAAGAAGTCCAAGCCGAGAGAGCAGATAGACAAGGAACTCCTCTCCATCCTCACCGAGTACGAGGAGCACAGGTTCAGGGAGTGTCTCCGCGAAGGCAGGAACATCTTCATAATAACCGTCAAATTCCCGATAACGAGTTTTGACAAGGGCTATGTCTCGATAACGGAGATATTGAAGACCGAATCCGAGCTCATAGCTACGCTCCCCTCCACCAAGTCCAGCCACGAAGTGCTCTATTTCGACATACTCATCGGCACGGCAAGGTCCAGGGACTTCATAGCCGATCTCGTAAAGCCCCTTGCCGAGGCGGAGATAAGGGTCCTCGCGGAGCCGTCCACAAAGCAGGTGTCCACACCCGCATCCAGGTCCGAGCCCGCCCTTGAGATAATAAAGGGGCACGGGCACGGAAGACATGCCGAGGCTTCGCGCGAGACCTTGCGGCGCGTATCCAACACCGTCCGCGTCAACATCGCCAAGCTCGACAACATCATGAACATCATAAGCGAGCTCGGGATATTGAAGACCGGGATCTCCGGCATAAGCCAGCGGCTTAAGGGCGAGCGGGAGTTCTCTTCGTACTCTATCGAGCTCTCCAGGTCCGAGAAATACCTGGAGAGGAAGCTCTCCGAGCTCCGGGACAGCGTCCTCGACGTCAGGATGGTCCCCATAGGCCAGCTCTTCGGCAGGTTCGAGACCTTCATAAGCAAGCTCTCCAGGGAGACCGGCAAGGAAATAAGGATGATAACCCACGGGGACGAGACAGAGCTCGATAAATTGATCGTCGAGGAGCTCGCCGACCCGCTCATGCACATCATAAGGAACGTCCTCGACCACGCAATCGAGTCCCCCTCGGCCCGCGAGGCGATGGGAAAGCCGAGGGCCGGGACCATCACCTTGAGCGCGTACCAGAAAGGGAACCACGTCGTCCTCGAGGTAAAGGACGACGGCGCGGGCATAGACGCGGAACTTGTGAGGGAAAAGGCGGTGGAAAAGGGGCTCGTCACAAGGGAGTACGCGACGAAGCTCTCCAGGCAGGAGACGCTCGATCTCCTGTTCCTCCCGGGGTTCTCCACAAGGGACGTCGTGAGCGAGACCTCCGGCAGGGGTGTCGGCATGGACGTCGTCAAGGAGAACATAACGAAGCTCTCCGGCATTATCGACATAGAGACGGTAAAGGGGAGGGGGACGCGCTTTCTGCTTACCATCCCGATAACTCTGGCCATCATACAGGCGCTCATCGTCGAGGACCTCGGCAGGAGGTACGCCGTGCCGCTCAATTCCGTGATCGAAATAGTCGAACTCCCCCCCGGTGAGATGGACTCGGACCGGGAGTACATAACCGTGAACGAACGGAGCGTGCCGTCGGTCCGCCTGTCGAGTTTCTTCGGGAAGGAGAGG
>JACREU010000031.1 GCA_016212705.1 Deltaproteobacteria bacterium | reverse complement strand
TCGCTCCCTCCGTCCTCCCCGTCCCACGCGCTCGCCCCTTGAGCGCTTCGCGTCTAATCTCCCTCGGCTCGCGCGTCACTTCCTCCCTTAAGGTCGCTCACCCTATCCCTGGTTTGTCTTTAAAGACAAAGGCACATGAAGTAATGTAGCCGCGTAGGGTGCGCCGTGCGCACCATAAAAACATCCAATCAAGCGCTTTTTTTAAGCCGCGCAACCGCCGCGTCCACGCCTCTGCGCTCCGCCTCGGTTAATCTCCTGCCGCCGTATCTCTCGATGTGAAGGGCAGACGTTATATCCTTTACTTCCGCAATCCCGGTCCTATCCGCGAACTCGAGCGGGGTTTCCGCCGACCTCTTCGAAAGACCCCTTTTCCCAAGCGTCCTCAACATCTCCGCGTAGAAACGGGGCATGCGCGAGAGCGTCTTTTTGCGTGTGAAAAGCCTCCATACGATGAGCCCAACCACTATTACAACCATTACAATGACGGCGGCTTTGAGCGTGGACTTCGAGGCCGCGCCTCCGGTGGTTTTCCTCAAGAGCGCGTTGCGCAAGTTTTCAAACACCCCGGCCCCAACCCCTTCAAACCTCATCGCGATCTGCCTCTGGTCAGAGAAGGAGAACTGGATTATGTACCTGTTCCACCTCCAGCGCAGGAGGTCCATGTAGAGTGAAACGGGAGAAGGCCTGTATGAAGCCACACCGGCGGAGGGCGTCGGGTCGAAGCGCACCCAGCCCTCGTTTTCGATAAACGCCTCCACCCAGCTGTGCGCGTCCTGCTGGCGGACTATGTAGTATGACCCGAGCCCGTTCCACTCCCCGTTCAGAAACCCGGTGACAATGCGGGAAGGTATGCCTTTCGTGCGCAGGAGCGCCGCCATCGCCGTCGCGTAGTGCTCGCAGTACCCCTGCCTTGAACCGAAGAGGAAGTCGTCGAGCGGGCTTAACCCCGCGCTGAATGCGGGGTTAAGCGTGTAGGAGTAGCTATTTTTAAGATGCGCCTCGATCGACTCCGCGGTCGCTCGCGCGCCGGATACGCCGTCTGTCACGGACTCGGCGAGCGCCTTTATACGCCCCCCCTCAAGGCCTTCGTCAAGAAAAGAAGTATCGCTGTACTGCAAGAGCGGCATGGCGAGGTCTTTTCTTATGGGTGAGAGGATCGATCTCGCCTTGTACTCGATGCGCGAGTAGGGGGGCGAGGGGAGGCGTATCGTTCCGGACCGGTCAAACCAGATATTCTGAAAAGGCCCCTCGATCGATACAGGGTACCCAGCCGCGAAGATGACGTCGGTATCGAGCGGCTCAAGGAGGATGGACTGCTCGATTGCCCTGCCTTCGAGCCTTGTAAGGTTAAAGACCCCTCCGTCGTTCCGCCTGATGACAATCTCATCCTTGAGAGTCTTTGACCAGCCCTTGCCGTCATAACTATCGAGCGCCATGCCCCGGAAGTAGATGAGCCGGTCGGGCTTGTCCATCGGGTCTATCCCGACCCGCATGATAATAGTGGGGTCTTCCTTGACCGGCCCCAGGGTTCCTAAGTCGACACGGTCTGAAAAACCGGAGACCTTGACGGTATTCAGGGTTTTTCTCTGGAAAAAACCGAATTCCATCCTCGGCATTATAAAGAAGATAATGAAGGTGACGACGATCGAGAAGGCGGACGCGCCGACGACATAGGCGAAGAAAGGCCCGCCAAAGGCGACCCTCGGGAATCCCTTTTCTGCCGGGTATGCCTCCTGGTAGTCCCTCTTCATGTTGAAGAGTATCATCGCCCAGATAGCGCCGATTATGAAGGCCGAGAGTATTAGCAGGAAAATGGGGCTCACGGTCGAGGCCGCGGCTGAGAGTATCTGGAAAAAGACTATTCCGTACGCTATGACGAAGTCGCGGTTCCTGGCGAGGTCGAAGAGCTTGAGCACGAGGAGTATCGTCAGGAACCTTCCGGCCGCGACGATGAGGCTCCCGGAAAAGGCGAGGTAATCGGCGATGAAGAAGGCGAATACAAGGACAGCCAGCAGGTTCCATATCGCGCCGGGTATTATCCGCCTTCCTTTAAGGTTCAGCGCGAGCGTGAAGGCGGTGGCCCCGGCCATGGCGAGCGTGAACGCGGCGCCAATCGACTCGACGAGCGAGATCGCCGCGAGCCCGAGGCTTGCCATGAAGTACGTCACAATGAGTGTGTAAGCGTTCAGGTTCATCTCAGTAGGCGAGCACCTTTACTCCGGGCGTCCCTTTTGACCGCGCCGGGGTGATGAGCGCGAGCGAGTACAATATCCTCTCCAACTGGTCCTTGCCCGCGCGCGGGGCGATCTCATGGGTCAGCGTCTTCAAACCCACCGAGTAGCCGTCATTAATGAGATAGTCGGCGTAAGAGGCGGCCTCGTCGACCGCGTCCTCGAACACGCTCTTTCCCGGCGCCTCAAGGTTCTCGAATACGATAACCGCCCTCCTCTCGCTCTCTCGCTCGAACTCCTTAACCGACAGCTTGCCCGTCTTGGCGACGGACCTCCAGTGTATGCGGCGGGAGTCGTCGGCAAAGGTATAGTCGCGTAGTGCGTGAAACTCCGTGCTGCCGTCTTTGCCCCTGGCCCTCTCGGCCCCGTAAGCCGAATAGGCCGGCATGAGCGCGGGTCTTGCCTTAAGTTTAGTAGAGGGGTAGACGAGCACCTCATGCACCGAGGCCTCTTCGCGCCCCTTAAGAAACAACCCGAAGGGGAACCGTGTCGCCACCTTGAAGGCAGAGAGCCTGTGAACGCCCCTTTCCCCGAAGGTGTACTTCGCGGTCCTCATATCCTCTCCCAGGGGCTCGAGTTTGAGGAAGTACGCGGGCTCGGCTACAACCGACGCTTCGGTCAGTTCCCTTACTGAAAAGGAGAAGGACGGGAAGGTACGCTTTCTGTTCCGGGCCTTAAGCCTCGCAACGACCGGGGCGCCCTTGAAGACCCGCTTGGGGAGCGTCCTCACGACGGTTACGCCTTTTATGGTGGACTCCGACATGATCCCGGAGATGATTATGAGAGAAAGGAGTGTAGCCACTACGAGGTAGAGGAGGTTGTTGCCGGTGTTTATCGCGGCGACGCCGATAAAGAGGAGTATGCCTATGAACCACTTGCCCTCGCGCGTGATGGAGAGCGACCGGGGGAATTTCAAGAGTCTTTTTTTTACCCTGGGCTCTGCCCCCTTTTTGCCGAAGACCTTGCCGAAGAGGATGATGAGCCAGGGTAGAGGCACCGAGATGGCGGGGCGGAGGTTCATTGAGCACCTAAATGGGAACGGATATGCCTGATACTATCTCCTCCACGACAGCCGTCGCGGCCTCAGTCCCATCAAATGCGCCGTGCTCGACGGTTATTATCCTGTGGGCGAAGACAGGGACGCTCAACGCCTTTATGTCGTCCGGTATGCAGTAGTCGCGCCCCGAGACGAGGGCGCGCGCCTGAGCGGCCTTATACAACGTCATCGTCGCGCGCGGGCTTACGCCAAGCCTTATCGACCTGTGGTTCCTCGTGGCTTTAGCTATCGCCATTATGTAGCCTACGAGGTCCTCGTCGACCCTGACCTTATCGACAAGCGCCTGAAGCCTTTCGACATCGTCGGTAGTAAGCGCCGGAGAGAGCCCCTCTATCGACGAAGAGGCAGAAGCGGACCGCGTTATTATCTCCCGCTCGTGGGACTCGTCCGGATATCCCATCTTTATGCACATTGTGAACCTGTCGAGCTGGGATTCAGGCAGGGGGAATGTCCCGGAGAACTCAAGAGGGTTCTGGGTCGCAAGGAGCATGAACGGGCGGGGGAGCCTGTATGTGGTCTTCTCGACCGATACCTGCCTGTCGTTCATGGCCTCAAGCAACGCGCTCTGCGTCTTCGGGGTCGCCCTGTTTATCTCGTCGGCGAGCACAATGTTTGCGAAAAGCGGCCCCTCCCTGAACTCGAAGGAGTGGAGGGCCTGGTTGTAGACGGTTACCCCTATGACGTCGGACGGCAGGAGGTCGCTCGTGAACTGTATACGCTGGAACGAGCAGTTGATGGACTTGGCGAGCCCGTGGGCGAGCGTCGTTTTACCCACCCCGGGGACGTCCTCTATGAGGAGGTGGCCGCGTGAGAGGAGCGCGGTTATGGCAAGGTCGATTATGTCGGGCTTTCCGCGTATTACCCTCCCGAGGTTTTCCTTGAGGGACTTTATCTTTTGAAAGGCGTTTATTTCAGGCATATTGAAATTCTATCAAGTGCTGGGCTTGCAGTCAATTATAACCGGAACCCCTTGCGCTATCGATTCATGTATTGTAATCTTGACTCCTCCGCGAAAGGGGGGTCCATGCTGGCGGTCATCGCCGCTGTTTTAACTGTCTTGTTTTTAATCCCGTCCTTAACGGCGCGCGCCGAAGGCGTCTTCGGCAGGCTCGAGGCCGCTGGTACAATGCTCTATGGCGATTACAGCGCCTTTTATCTCGACAGCGGGACGTACCTAAGGCTCGGGTCCTCGCTCGCCGTTGGAGGCTCGCTTGCCAATACCGGCGCGGATAGCGAGGTAAGGGAATTTTTTCAGGATAACATCCGGAGCTCCGCAACCGACGGTCTATCCGATATCACGCGCCTTCCCGGCGAGGCGCTCATTACGGTCCCGGCGCTCGCTCTATTTTATCTCTCAACCGACAATACGTGGGCCGAGAGGTCGCTCCGGGCGCTCTTTCTCGGCGGGCCTCTCGGAGTGTTTTTAAGGAGCGCGACCGGAGGCGGAAGGCCGAATGAAGGCGGGTCCGACTGGAAGCCCTTTTCAAACAACAACGGTCTCAGCGGCCACTCGTTCATTGGGGCGGTCCCGTTCATTACAGCCGCGAAGATGGAGGAGAGGACATACGCAAGGTGGCTGCTCTACGGGGCCTCGGCGCTTCCGGCGCTATCCAGGGTAAACGACGACGAGCACTACCTGTCGCAGGCCGCGCTCGGCTGGTATCTCGCCTATTTAAGCGCCTCTGCCGTTGAAAAAGCCGGCGCGCTACCCCTCACGGTATCTCCCTACAAGGACGGGGCCTTTGTCTCGCTCACGCTGGTTTTTTAGCCATGAAGCGCCGGGAGAGGGGATTTATCTGTTGACAAAACCTCGATTTTTTCATATGTTAACGTTCAAAATAAGAATACCGGCCCGACATGGCGCGCTTTCATTCCTTTGCCGACCCGGCCTGAAAAAGAGCTGATCACCTGGTGACGATACAACACGCACGCTACACGAAAACCCTCGCAATTTTTGTTATCGCCCTCGCAGTGGTCCTGAACCTTCTGTCTTTCAGGACCTCGACTGCGGAAGAGCCTGAGAAGGTCTCATCCTTCGAGGACTACGTCCGCCAGAGGGGGCCTGTAATACACCAGTTCGGCTACGACCTCTTCAGGGAGTCCCCCTCGACATTCGCTCCAGTCGACACCGTATCTGTCGGGCCCGGGTATATCCTTGGCCCCGGCGACGAGCTGCGGATAAGCCTCTGGGGCAAGCTGAACGCGGACTACGTTGTGCGCATTGACCGCGAGGGCAAGATCATCATCCCGCAGGTCGGCGCCCTCAACATATCGGGGCTTACTTTCTCCGACGCGAAGGCGTCCCTTGAGAAGGAGTTCAGCCGTTACTACATCGCCTCTGAAGTAAAGATGAACATCAGCATGGGCGCTCTGCGGACGACGCGCGTTTTCGTCGTCGGTAAGGCCCGGAGGCCCGGCAGTTACACGCTCTCGTCGCTCTCTACGCTCGTGAACGCGCTCTTCGCGGCAGGCGGGCCGTCCAAGTCCGGCACAATGAGGGACATACAGGTCAAGAGGGACGGCAAGACGATAGTAAGCTTCGACCTCTACGACCTCCTCATAAAGGGCGATAAGACCAAAGACATGAGGCTCATGCCGGAGGATGTCATATTCATCCCGCCCGCAGGGCCGCTCGTAGGCATCTCCGGGGACGTGAGGACCCCGGCCATATACGAGCTCAAGGGCGACCTCGACATAGCCGGGCTCATCGAGCTCGCGGGCGGGTTGAACGACATAGCCTTCAAGGGCAGGTTCCAGATAGAGCGGATCGAGAACGGCAAGGGCGGGGTATCCGAAGCGAACCTCGAAGACCCAATGATGCGGAAGATGCAGGTACAGCAGGGCGACATAGTTCAGCTATACACGGTCTCGCAGGACAGGCGTTTCGTAAAGCTCATGGGCGCGGTCCAGAGCCCCGGGGAGTACGGCATAGGCAAGGGGCTTAAGATCAGCGACCTCGTAAACCTCGCCGGAGGGCTCAAGTACTTCGCTATGAAGGACGAAGCCGAACTTACGAGGGTCACCGCCACGCCTGAGGGCCCGAAGACCGAGAAGATAATCATAAAACTTAAAAGGGCGCTCGAAAAGGACCCGTCGGCTGACCTGGCGCTTAAAGAAGACGACTTCCTCTTCATCAAGTCCGTACCCGAGTGGGAGAAGTTCAAGACCCTCGACGTCGTAGGCGAGGTCAGGCACCCGGGCACCTACACGATAAAGAAGGGCGAGAGGCTCTCGTCATTGATAGAGCGCGCCGGCGGCTTCACGGAAAGGGCGTATCTCAAGGGCGCGGTCTTCGAGAGGGACTCCGTAAAGGTCCTCCAGCAGAGGCAGTTGAACGAGTCCATTGACAGGCTCGAGTTCCAGCTCATCTCGGAATCGGCCCAGTCGATTGAGGGCTCGCTAAGCGCTGAAGAGGTGGCGTTGCAGAGGGCAGGCGTCGAGCAGAGGAAGGCGCTCATAGCCAAGATGAGGGCCGCGAAGGCGAAGGGGAGGATATCGATCCGGATAGAAGAGCCGTCGACGCTCAAGGGCTCGCCATCGGACATATTGCTCGAGCAGGGAGACGTCCTCTACATCCCTGAGAGGCCGTCCCAGGTCCAGGTCATAGGCGCGGTATACAACCAGACCGCCTTTATACACGCCCCGAAGCTCTCGCTCTCCAATTACATACAGAAGGCCGGGGGCATGAGCAAGGACGCTGACAGGTCCGAGATATACATACTCAAGGTCGACGGCACAGCCGTAAGCGCCCACGAGAAGGGGTTCTTCAACTTCGGATGGGACTCGGACGAGAACCGCTGGGAAAGCGGCGGCTTTATGTCCTTGAGGCTCGACCCGGGCGATACGATAGTAATACCCGAAAAAATCGAGAAGGTAAACTGGCTGAGGGAAGTAAAAGACATAACCCAGATACTCTATCAGATAGCCGTCACCGCCGGGGTCCTGATTGTGGCGTTTTAGTCTCTTCATCGCCCTGATATCCGTTTTCGCCGTGCCTGCGCTCTCACACCCCGCCTCATCCGTCAATGTGGAATCCGGGTCCGCAATATACCGCGACCTTGACGCGCTCGAGGTCATGGGGCTCATCCCGTCCTCCCTTCTTTCCACCCGTCCGATATCGAGGCTTGAAGCCGTAAGGCTCCTTTTCGAGGCAGAGTACAGCCTTCAAACGCTCACCGGCAGGAAAAAAGAGAGGGCCTCTGCAGTGATAAAGAGGCTCGAGCGGGAGCTCAGCGGGGAGACGGACAAGACCGGCGCACTCATCGTTAAGCCTGTTGACAGGGCCTACGCTAAATTCCTGTACGCGGGCTCCGCTCCGCATTTCCCGTCGGTCAACAACAACGGAGACGAGTTCAAGGAAGGTCCGAACGCGAGGGCCGGGTTCGCGTTCACGGCAGAGGCCTTTGGCGCGTTCTCCATTTATTTAAACCCCGAGTACAGGCTTGACGACGGCTCGCGCATCGAACTCAAGACCGGATACGCAGAGGCCGCCCTCTGGGGCCTGGAGGTCGAGGCCGGGCGCGACTCGCTCTGGTGGGGGCAGGGTTATCACGGCTCCCTCATACTTTCGAATAACGCCGAGCCCTTCGAGATGGTCAGGGCCGCCTCGCAACACCCGTTTCTCCTCCCGTGGATATTCAGAGTCCTCGGGCCGATGAGGCCTACCATTTTTCTCGCGACGCTTGAAGAGGAGAGGGACTTTCCCGGGGCCAACCTCTTTGGCATGAGGCTCGCGTTCAAGCCCGCCCCGTCCTTCGAGTTCGCCCTGAGCAGGGTACTCCTATTCGGCGGCAAGGGGAGGGCAGGGCTGGGGTCCGATGACCTCATGGGCTTATTCATCGCCGCCGACGACGCGGAGCACTCGTCTGCATCCATTGACGGAGACCAGATAGCATCCATCGATTTCGCGTATATCTTCTTGAACGATAACGCCTTTTTGCCCTTTAGCTCAATGAAGCTCTACGGGGAGATTGGGGCAGAGGACTCATCCGGCGACACGAAGACGCCGACCTCCAAGGCCTATCTCGCCGGGGCCCTTGTGGATGAACCTTTTTGGCTGGAGAATACGAGCCTGCGCGCCGAGTGGGCGCAGACCTCGCGGTGGGACAGGCTTGGAGACAGGGCCTGGTACCGCCACCACATCTACACGGACGGCTACACCTATAACTGCAGGGTCGTGGGCCACCACATGGGCTCTGACGCAATAGAACTGTTCTTGCGGGCCGAGTATAGATTCCAGGGCGGGACGATACTCGGTGTGGAAGCGGACTTCGAGCGCTCGGAAGTCCATACCTCTGACCAAAAGAGGGCGTGGTACGCCGTTGATATTGAATATCAGGCCAAGGATAATATAATATTAAAGGCCGGCGTCGGCAACGAAGAGAGCGATTTTGATGGCGAGGGCGGCATGGCCGCCTGGACCGGGATAGATTATCTGTTTTAAGAATAACCTGAGGGGAACCAGGACATGCCAAAAAAAATGCTGGTAACAGGCTCAAGCGGGCTCATCGGGAGCGAGGTCGTAGTCCACTTCTGCGAGAGCGGTCATGAGGTCTACGGCATAGACAGCAACATGAGGGCCGAGTTCTTCGGGGAAAAGGGCGACACGCGCTGGAACCAGAAAAGGCTTCTTGAGAAGTACAAAAACTTCCGCCACATCGAGCTCGACATAAGGGACAGAGACGGCGTATTGAGGGAGATGGCCGCGCTGAAACCCGATTACATAGTCCACACCGCGGCCCAGCCGAGCCACGACCTCGCCGCCAGCAGGCCATTCGATGATTTCGACACGAACGCCGTAGGGACGCTGAACCTCCTGGAAGCGGCGCGCCGCTCGTGCCCGGAGGCCCCGTTTGTCCACATGTCGACGAACAAGGTCTACGGGGACGCGCCGAACGAGCTGAAGCTCCTGGAACTGCCCACCCGCTGGGATTACGCGGACCCCGCTTACAGGGACGGAATAAAGGAAGGGTTCAGGATCGACCAGTCGAAGCACTCGCTCTTCGGGGCCTCCAAGGTCGCGGCCGACGTCATGGTGCAGGAGTACGGCAGGTACTTCAATATGCCTACGTGCTGTTTAAGGGGAGGGTGCCTAACAGGCCCCAACCACAGCGGTGTCGAGCTCCACGGGTTCTTAAGCTACCTCATCAAGTGCAACCTCGAAGGGCGCAAGTACCGGATATTCGGCTACAAGGGCAAGCAGGTGAGGGACAACATCCACTCTTACGACGTAGCGCGGTTCATATCCGAATTCATCTCCGCTCCGAGGGTCGCCGAGGTCTACAACATCGGAGGCGGCAGGGCGAACTCCATCTCCATTCTGGAGGCCTTCAAGCTCATAGAGTCGATCTCCGGTAAACCCATGTCCTCGGAGTACGTCGAGGAGAACCGCCAGGGCGACCATATATGCTACATCTCCGACCTCTCCAAGATGAAGGCCCACTACCCGAAGTGGACGATAACAAAGGACCTCTCCGCGACGTTCATAGAGATACACGACGCATGGGTTAGGGGGAGAAATAGCCTCTAACAGGATGTTGAAAAACTCCATCCATGGCTTTTTCAGCTACGGCTTGACCGAAGTGAATTCGGCCAAACCTTGCAAATTGCCCGGCTTTTCAAGTCTTGCAATTTGGCGATCCATCCATGGATCGCATAGCAGGGTGTTTTTCAACACCCTGCTGAAATCCCATTATACACTTGACAGTCGCGCGCGTTATGATAAAATCGGTTTTCGTTTCGGCCTTCCATCTGCCGGCTGTACCGCAAGGAAGCCCTGTTTAACGGAAACCAAACCACAATTCGTTTTAACGCGGGAGTAGCTCAGTTGGTAGAGCGCAACCTTGCCAAGGTTGAGGTCGCGGGTTCGAGCCCCGTCTCCCGCTCCATTATATTTCAACCCCCGTACCCGTCCTCTCGTTTGACCAAGGTGGCGCATGAAGGAGTTAAGCAAGACTGAGATACTGAAATCCTACCTTGAGGCCAAGGGGCTCAAGTCCACGGCCCAGCGCGACTACATCGCCGACGTCTTTTTCAGGACCAACACCCACATAAGCCTCGAAGAGCTCCTTAGGAAAGTCAAGCGCAAGACCCCGAACATCGGCTACGCCACCGTCTACAGGACGATGAAGCTCCTGACCGAGTGCGGTCTGGCCATCTCAAGGCAGTTCGGCGACGGGCAGACCCGGTACGAGAACCTCCCGGAGAACGGCCACCACGACCACATCATCTGCATCAAATGCTCGAAGATAGCGGAGTTCCAGAACCAGAAGATAGAACAGCTCCAGTTTGAAGCGGCCAAAAAGCTCGGCTTCACCGTAGTGAACCACAAATTGGAGCTATACGGCTACTGCTCGGACTGCGTCTAAAAAAAATTCTCTTGCAATTGAAAATGAATATTAATATCATAACGGCATGAACCACGGAGGCTCAAAGGCGCCGGAGCATGACAACGGCGAGTGGCTGGTTCTCGTCGGGAACCCCAATGTAGGCAAAAGCGTCATCTTCGGCGCCTTAACCGGCAGGTACGCGACGGTCTCGAACTACCCGGGCACGACCGTCGAGGTATCCAGAGGCACCGCGCGCATAGGCGGCAGGAAGCAGGGGATAATCGACAGCCCCGGCGTCAACTCGCTCGTCCCCATGTCCGAGGACGAGAAGGTCACCCGCGACATACTCCTCAACGAAAACATCGGCTCCGCCCTCCAGGTTATGGACTCCAAGAACCTCCGTAGGAGCCTGCTCATTACCCTCCAGCTCGTCGAGATGAATCTCCCTGTAACGCTCGCCCTCAACATGTACGACGAGGCCGGCGAGCGCGGCATCTCCGTCGATATCGAAAAGCTCTCCAAAACGCTCGGCCTCGCAGTCGTCCCCACGATAGCCACCCAGCGGTGGAACCTCGACAAGCTCTCCGACGCATTCCATCACAGGGCCCATTCTGAATCGGCCGTCAAATACCCGGAGATCATAGAGGACGGCATAAGGCGGATAGAGGCGCTCCTGCCTAAGGCGCGTATCTCCGCGCGCTCCATAGCCATCATGCTCCTCTCCGGCGATCCGACGCTCTCCGGTTGGGTCGATAAGAACGCACCCGGCAGGGCCGGGGAGATTGAGGACATCCGCTCGGGCGTTCAGACGAGGTTCGCGGACCCGGTAGGGTACATCATAAACAGGGTGAGGCTCAAGACCGTCGACGCTATCGTCTCCGACGTTGTTACGCAGGAGAAGCTCGGGAAATCGAAGCTCTCAACGGTCATAGGGTCGCTATCCATGCACCCCGTATGGGGCATACCGATACTGCTTGCCGTGCTATTCCTCATGTACGAATTCGTCGGCGTCCTGGGCGCCGGGGTAAGCGTCAACTTCTTTGAGACTACCATATTCAAGGGGTTCGTGAACCCCTGGGCCGAGCGCGTCGTGGCGCTCGTATTCCCGTCGGGTCTCATTCACGACCTCATCGTAGGCCAGTACGGCATCGTGACAATGGCGTTCACCTACGCCATAGCCATAGTCCTCCCCATAGTCGGGTTCTTTTTCATATTCTTCAGCTTCCTCGAGGACTCCGGGTATCTACCGAGGCTCGCCGTAATGGTAGACAAGATTTTCAAGCTCATGGGCCTGAACGGCAAGGCGGTCCTTCCGATGGTCCTGGGGCTCGGGTGCGACACCATGGCCACCATGACGACGCGCATCCTTGAGACTAAAAAGGAGAGGGTGATCGTGACGCTCCTCCTCGCGCTCGGCGTCCCGTGCTCCGCCCAGCTCGGCGTCATACTCGGTATGCTCGGCGCGGTCTCTTTCTACGCGACGCTCTGGTGGGCTGGTGTAGTCGTCATCGTGATGTTCATAGTCGGCCTCCTCGCCTCAAAGGTCCTTCCGGGCGAATCATCCGACTTCATCCTCGAGATACCTCCAATGAGGATGCCGCAGATGTCGAACATCGCGCTCAAGACTCTCGTGCGGGTCGAGTGGTATTTAAAAGAAGCGGTCCCGCTCTTCATACTCGGCACGCTCGTCCTCTTTACGCTTGATAAGACCCACGCGCTTAAGTACCTTGAGGCCGCGGGCTCTCCCATTATAGTCAACTTCCTGAACCTTCCGATAGAGTCCACGCAGGCCTTCATCATAGGGTTCTTAAGGAGAGACTACGGCGCCGCCGGGCTCCTTGTCCTTCAGAAGAACGGCATGCTGACGCCGGTCCAGACGGTCGTCGCACTCGTCACCATGACGCTTTTCGTCCCGTGCATAGCGAATTTTTTCATGATGATAAAAGAGAGGGGGATTAAGGCCGCCGTCCTCATGTCGCTTTTCATATTCCCGTTCGCGGTGCTCGTCGGCGGGGCCTTGAATTTCATATTTAAAGTCCTTAACGTCAGTTTTTGAGGAGGTTGGATGAAGCAGGATAAGGGAGTCGAGGAGGTCCTTGAGTTCGTCTGGTCGCAGAGGGAGCGGGGCTCGAACTCGATAAGGGAGCTCCTCGCCATAGAGGAGGTCGCCGAGGAGGCGGACATCGAAACACTCCGGCGCATGGCCGGCAACAACCTCATACGCATGGACGGCGACGCCGTCGTCCTCTCTTCGGACGGCGAGAAGCTCGCCGAGGCCGCGATTCGCCGCCACAGGCTCGCCGAACGTCTGTTGACCGAGGTCCTGTCGATGGACGCTGAATCCATCGAGAAGAACGCCTGCAGTTTCGAGCACACGCTTTCGCACGAGGTGACGGACTCCATATGCACGCTCCTTGGACACCCGCCCATGTGCCCGCACGGACTGCCCATTCCAAAGGGCGACTGTTGCAGGAAGACCGGCGGGGAATTAAAGCCCATCCTCCAGCAATTGAGCGCGCTCGACGTCGGGGAGACCGGCAGGATCGCCTTCATCGTCTCGAACGTCCATTCGCGGCTCGATAAGCTCGGGACGCTCGGCATCGTCCCCGGTTCGTCGGTAAGAGTCCACCAGAAGCGCCCCGCCTTCGTCATCCAGATAGGAGAAACAACGCTCGCACTCGACCCTGAGATAATAAAAGAGATATACGTGAAAAGGATTTTCTAAGGCCGCTATCTCTTATTTTACGTTTTTTCTTTTCCCATCTCTTTCGCGGAGTTTTTTTAAAAAAGCGCCATTCAAAATGTATGTTTTATCCGGCAGGTATCAGGGCTCCTGTATTGTTCCCTGGCGGCGTATTGGAATACATAGCTCATTTGTTTTTTTGAATGGCCGTGTTATCGTGCGAAAATACTAAATGGCTCAGGGATTAAAATATGCAGGACAAATCCCGCGCGCTCCTATATTACATATTGCTCATCTCCATCTTGTACGGACCTGTCGTTTTTTTCGGCAAGAGCCTGCAACCGGCCCTCTATCAGCCGTACGGTCTATTGGACGCCTGGCCCCACGGCTACGACGGCAGGACCCCGGTAAATACCTTCGATATCGACCTCGCTACCCCCGCATATTACGAATGGCCGATAAACAAACTGGTAGGTGACCTGTATAGGAAAGGCGAGATCCCTCTCTGGAACCCATACCAGGGCGGGGGCGTCCCGCTGGCCGCTCAGTACAGCACAAAGGCGTTTTTCCCTTATCAGGTCTTGGAGGACCTGAGCCCGGTCTGGGCGTGGGATTTCTTCATGCTCGGCAGGATGCTAACGGCCGGTTTTTTTACATATCTTTTCCTGAGCCTCCTCGGCCTTGAGTTCGCGCCCGCCTTCCTGGGCGGCCTTTTCTATATGTTCTCGGGGTCGTTTACATGGTTCATAAACCTGGAGCAGTTCACGAACCCGGCGATGATGCTCCCGGTTCATATCTATTGCCTGGAAAGGCTGGCAAAAAAAAATGGGGCGCGGGAGCTGGCCTGGACAGCCTTATCATTCGGGTTGGTCCTTCTCTCAGGCCAGCCTGAAATGGCGCTCTATATCATCTTTCTTGGAGGGTGCTACTTTTTCTTCAGGGCCCTGGCTGGAGGGCAGGGGAAGGCGCTGGGAAGGGAGCTTTTCAGATATTGCTCTGCGGCAACACTCGGATTCGCCCTTGCGGCCCCATTATTGATGCCGTTCATCGAGTACACGCGTCATGCCTACCACCTCCATCAACCTGGAGGCGTCATGGGCGTTGTCGAGCCGACGCAGTTATATAAGGCGCTCCAGATATTCACGCCATTTGAGATCTCGTTCAGTCTCAACGACCCCGCGGTAAATATAGGGCTTACCCCGGGAGGGGAGTTCTTTCCTTTCAAGGTCTTCGCTGACAACGGTATGTGGGATTTTCTTGGAGGATATACCGGCATAACGGGTCTCCTCCTGTTCGCGTCCGCATCCGTTCTGGTGCTGAGGAAAAAATCGGTCCCGTTTAGGCCTCACATGCTTTTTCTTATGTCTTTTGGGGCAATTATAATCCTTAAAAACCTCGGCGTGAGGCCGTTTTTGTGGATAGGCCTTCTTCCGTTTTTCGATCAGGCATGGAGCCAGAGGTGGGCCGGGCCTGTCTGGGTCTTATGTCTGTCCGCCGCTGGCGGCATCGCCTTTCATATCATCACAAACCATCCCGCGGCCGCGGGAGGCCCGGCCCAGGCTGTCAAAAGGCGCGGTTCTCTATGGGTGGCAACGTCCGCATTCCTCATTGTGTTGTCGGTCTACTCTGTCTTTGTTGCCTCGAATTTTCTGGAGCTCCGGAAAATGGTCGAGCCGGCGCTAAAGGGGGGCTTGCTCGAATTATCAGGGCTTCTGCTTAAACTGAACCCGTATATCGGGGCCTCGATGTTCGCCGGCATAGGGGTAACCATCCTCGTCCTTGTCGCCTCCGTTATAGTCCTCGCGTATTATCTCCGGAACGGTAAAGGCATCTACGGGATAATCCCGCTCGCGGGCTTTGAGCTCTGGTGGGCGATGCCAAGGGGATACGACAACGACTGGACCCTCCTCAAACTCTTCATGATCATCCCGGCCATGTTCCTGCGGCCGTTTTTACGATGGAGAAGCGCCGGCTCGCCGTCGCGGGCGTCGTGATTTTTGCCGTAGCGTCTGCCTTCCTCGACATAAGGTCTCCAAGGGGTTTCCCTGACAGGTACGACCCCTTTACGCCGCCTCCTTACATCGATTTCCTTAAGGACATCGGCGGGCATGGCCGCGTAATGGGCGGCCACGGCTTTCTATTCCCGAACTATGCGTCCGCCGCAGGGATACAGGACATAAGGTACATAAACTCGATCTCTCCGGCCTTGTTCCATGAATTCAGGAACAGATACCTTAAGCCTGAAGATGTCTATTACCACTCCTTGTGGTTCACAGGGAGCGGCTACCGGGGCGAGAGCGGGATTGAGGAGTCAATAATCAGAAACCTCAAATATTACTCGTTCCTCGGTGTTAAGCACATAATCCTTCCGTCCGAGATAGACTTCAATGGGACCGCGGAGCTTATATATCCTGATGGGGATGAAAGGCCTTTTTTCCCAATTGAATACTCTGACGGCAGTGTTTCTATATACCGGAACGAGTACGCTACGCCAAGGGCCTTTGTCGTTGGCAGGGTGAGGTATGCCGACTCTTATAAGGAGGCGCAGGAGGCCATCTCCTCCGGCGATTTTGATGTCTCAAAGGAAGCCGTACTTGAGAAGCGTCTACCTATGGATATTGATTGGGCAGGGCAGGGCGCAGGCAATGCGGAGATAGTCGAGTATGGCGCGAACAGGGCCGTCATAAACGCGTCAGCGGAAAAAGACGGCATTTTAGTGCTTACCGACACGTTTTATCCGGGCTGGAAGGCATATGTCGACGGGGAACCAGCGGAGATATACCGTGTAAACGGCCTTGTGCGAGGCGTCTTTTTAAGGGGCGGCGTCCATACGGTTGAATTCAGGTATTTTCCGGCTTCTTTTCTGGCGGGCCTTGCAATAAGCGGCGTCTCGATTTCGCTCATGGGCCTCTGTTTTATCTTCGGAAAAGGGCGCGGTACACAGGAGATATCAGAGAGGCTTACAAAGCCGGCTAAATCCACGACCAATAGAGGGTTATAAAGGCCCGCCCCATACCCTATTTCCCCTACCCAAAACCCCCGTTTTGTGTTAACATTCCCACTTATGCACCATGCAAATTTTGTCCACCTCCACCTGCACACGCAGTACAGCCTCCTTGACGGCGCGATAAGGCCCGAGGCGCTCATTACGCTTGCCCGCGAGTACAAGATGCCGGCCGTCGCCATGACAGACCACGGCAACCTCTTTGGCGCCGTTGAGTTCTACCAGAAGGCGATAAAGGCCGGGATAAAGCCCATCATAGGGTGCGAGGTGTATGTCGCGCCCGGTAGCCGGACGGACAAGACCCAGGCAAGGGGCGAGGCGGCCTTCCACCTCGTACTCCTCGTCAAGAACGCCAGGGGTTACCAGAACCTCTGCAAACTCCTCACAAAGGCCTACCTTGAGGGCTTCTACTACCGCCCGAGGGTGGATAAGGAACTGCTCCGTGAGATGAACGAGGGGCTCATAGCGCTATCCGCCTGCCTCCACGGGGAAGTCGCGTTTAATCTAAACAGAGGGCAGAGGGACGCCGCCGAGCGTGCGGCCTCCGAGTATAAGGAGATATTCAGCAACAGGCGCTTCTTCCTCGAGATCCAGCACAACGGGCTTACAGAGCAGGAAAAGGTGAACAAAGGGCTCATTGAGCTCGGGAAAAAACTCGACATACCGCTTGTCGCCACTAACGACTGCCACTACCTTAAAAAAGAAGACTCGCGCATCCACGACATACTCCTCTGCATACAGACCGGCGCGACCGTCAACACCCCCAACCGGATGCGTTTTACGACCGACGAGCTCTACGTTAAGTCGCCGGAAGAGATGAACGCGTCGTTCAAGGACACCCCTGAGGCGAACGAAGCTACCGTCGAGATCGCCGAGCGGTGCAACTTCGAGATGAAGCTCGGGGAGAACCACCTCCCGGAGTTCCCGGTGCCCAAGGGCGAGACGCTCGACTCCCTCATCGAAAAAAAGGCGCTCGAAGGGCTGGAGAAGAGGCTCTCCGCCATGTCGGGCAAGTCCATCGACGTAGACTCCGTAAAATGGCATTACCACGAGAGGCTCCAGAAGGAGCTAAAGGTCATAAAGGGGATGGGTTTCCCCGGCTACTTCCTCATAGTCAACGACTTCATCGAGCACGCGCGCTCAAGGTCCATACCCGTGGGGCCCGGCAGGGGCTCTGCCGCGGGCTCGCTTGTGGCGTACTCGCTCGGCATCACGAACCTCGACCCGATAAAATACAACCTCCTCTTCGAGAGGTTCTTAAACCCAGACCGTATAAGCCTTCCGGATATAGATATCGACTTCTGCTTCGAGAAGCGCGATGAGGTCATAAAGTACGTAACGAACATGTACGGGGCGGACAACGTCACGCAGATAATCACCTTCGGGCAGATGAAGGCAAAGGCGTGCATAAGGGACGTCGGGCGCGCGCTCGACATGCCCTACGGAGACGTCGACAGGATAGCCAAGCTCGTCCCCAACACCCTAAACATCACCATAAGCGACGCCATAGAGCAGGAGCCGAAGCTCAAAAAACTCGTTGAGGACGACCCGAGGGTAAAGGACCTGATAGAGGTCGCGATAGCGCTCGAAGGCCTGCCCCGACACGCGTCCACGCACGCGGCGGGCGTCGTCATTTCTAACAAGCCACTTGTCGAATACCTCCCCTTATATAAGAGCCAGAAGGAAGACGTCATCACGACACAGTACCCGATGAAGGACGTCGAGAAGATCGGGCTCGTCAAATTCGACTTCCTGGGCTTGAAAACGCTGACCGTCATCGATAAGACGATAAGGCTCGTAAAAGAGAACAGGGGAGAGGCGCTCGACGTCGAAAACCTCTCGCTCGACGACGCCGCGACGTACGCGCGAATAGCCTCGGGTGACACGAACGGCATATTCCAATTGGAATCCTCCGGTTTAAAGGAGCTCCTCCGGAAACTCAAGCCCGAGACGTTCGAGGACTTGATCGCCGCAGTCGCTCTCTACAGGCCGGGACCGCTCCAGAGCGGCATGGTGGACGACTTCATAAACAGAAAACACAAGAGGGTCCCGATAGTCTACGAAGTCCCGGAGCTTAAGGACATACTGGAGAACACCTACGGCGTCATGGTCTACCAGGAGCAGGTCATGGAGATAGCCAAGGTGCTCGCCTGCTACACGCCGGGCGACGCCGACGTGCTCCGCAAGGCGATGGGCAAGAAGCTCGACGAGGTCATGCTCGTCGAGAGGACGAAGTTTTTGGACGGCGCGAAGAAAAATAACATCCCGCCTAAAAAGGCCGAGAGGATATTCGACCTGATGGCCAAGTTCGCCGGCTACGGCTTTAACAAGAGCCACAGCGCGGCCTACGCGCTTATCGCCTATCAGACCGGATATTTGAAGACCCACTACACCGTCGAGTTCACCGCCGCGCTTCTCGGCTCCGACATGGGAAATACCGACCAGGTCGTGAAATACATAAACGAATGCAAAGAGCGCTCAATACCCGTGGACCCGCCGGACCTCAACAGGTCCTCAAAGGAGTTCACGGTCTCGGGCAAGCGGATATGCTTCGGCCTTGCGGCGGTAAAGAACGTCGGCGACGCGGCGATAGACGAGATACTCGCTGTCAGGGCGTCAGGCCCGTTCACGTCCCTCATAGATTTCCTGAGCCGGCAGGACTCCCGCAAGGTCAACAAGAAGGTCGTCGAGTCGCTCATAAAGTGCGGGGCCTTCGACTTTACCGGGGAGAAGCGCTCGGCGCTCTTCGGCTCGCTCGACGCCGCCATGGAGATGGCCCAGGGCGTACAGAGGGACAGGGACATCGGGCAGAAATCCATTTTCGACGTCCTGGGCAACGAGGCGGCCCCGGCATCGAAGGCGGTTGCCCTCGCCTCAGGGTCCTACCCTGACTGGACTGACAAGGAGACGCTCTCGTTCGAAAAGGAGACGCTCGGGTTTTTCTTCTCGTCACACCCGCTCGCGAACCTTAAGTCCGAGCTTGAGCTCTACACGACGGGGCCGATAGAAAACCTCGCCGACAAGCAGAACGAGGCCGAAGTGACTATCGGCGGCATCGTGACCGAGACAAAGGAGGTCACGACAAAGAAGGGCGACAGGATGGCCTTCCTCCGGGTCGAGGACCTCTCGGGGTCCGTCGAGACAGTCGTCTTCGCCGAGCTTTACAGGAAGGCCCGCGAAGCCATCGCGTCGGATAAGCCCCTCCTCATAATCGGCAGGCTGGACAAGGAAGGCGAGGACGTAAAGATAGTCGCCAATGACATAGCCCTCCTCGAAGACGCCGGGAAGATGGACAAGAAGGTCAAGACCCGTTCCATGCACATACACGCCGACGGCGCGTCCTTTACGGCGGAAAAGCTCTCAGCCCTTAAAGCCGTATTCGAGGCCGCCAGAGGGGCCTCTCCCGTCATCCTGCACATGTACCTGCCCCCTGACCGCGAGGTGGTCCTGGGGCTCCCGGAGGAGCTTAAGGTAAACCCTTTGGATGAAACGATGAAGGCAAAACTAAAAGAGCTTGTGGACGGCGCGGAGATTAAAATATTATAATTGCTTGAACTTCAAGGAGAGAAGACTTTAGATGGTATACAGACACTGGCTCGATTTCGAAAAACCTGTCGAAGAGATAGCCAAAAAGATAGAAGAGCTCAAGTCCTTTCAGGCTGAAGGCGCGACCCGCCACGCCGACGAGATAGCCAAGCTCGAAAAGAAAGCAACGGGGCTCTTAAAAGACATCTACGCGAAGCTCACGCCGTCTCAGGTGACGCTCGTAGCGCGGCACCCTGACAGGCCCTACACCCTCGACTACGTCCAGAACATCTTTGACGACTTCATCGAGCTCCACGGCGACAGGTGCTTCAGGGACGACCCGGCGATAGCCGGAGGCATAGCCCGCCTCGACGGCGAGCCGGTCGTCGTCATCGGCCAGCAGAAGGGGCGGAACACCAAGGACAAGGTCTTAAGAAACTTCGGCATGCCGCACCCCGAGGGATACCGGAAGGCTCTGCGCCTCATGGAACTCGCCGAGAGGTTCGGAAAGCCCGTATTCACCTTTATCGATACCCCCGGCGCGTACCCCGGCATCGGGGCGGAGGAGCGCGGACAGTCTGAGGCGATCGCGACAAACCTCCTCGTCATGTCGAGGCTCAAGGTCCCGATCATCGCAACCGTCATAGGCGAGGGCGGTAGCGGCGGCGCGCTTGCCATAGGCGTCGCCGATAAAGTCATCATGCTCGAATTCTCGACCTACTCCGTCATCTCACCCGAGGGTTGCGCCGCGATACTATGGAAGGACGGCTCAAAGGCGGACCTTGCGGCAAAGGCCTTGAAAATAGAGGCCGCGGAGCTCCAGAAACTCGGCGTAATCGACAAGATCGTCAAGGAGCCGGTCGGCGGCGCCCACAGGGGGCCAGAGGCCGCGTTCAAGAACCTCAAGGCCGCGCTCACTTCGACACTCAAGGAACTTAAGACCCAGGACAAGGAAACCTTAATCGAAGCCCGCTACAAAAAATTCCGCTCAATGGGAGTCTTCTCCGAGCCGAAGAGGTTGGGTTAGCGGAGCGTAACCCAACGTAAGAAAAGTTTGTGTCTGAATGCGTCGTGCCCACCATGAATTTTTGAGACCTATATATGAGCAGTCAGGAAGGATTTGTCGGGTTACGATCCACTAACCCGACCTACAGCCGGTAGGGTGCGCCGTGCGCACCATTTCAAAAACATCAACAATCCTTCACGATTCCCGCCGGTATGTTCTCCTGCCTCATCTCCATCCTCAAATAATCTATTGATTTTTATCAAATAATAAATTAATCTATCCCTTTGATTGTAAAAAGAAATCGTCTAATCGCAGAGGCAATGGAAAAGACCGTTACGATAGAGGCGCTCCGGGAAAAGATAGACGAAGTCGATCTCGAAATACTGAACCTCCTGAACAAGAGGACGGGGTTCGTTATCGAGGTCGGCAAGGTCAAATCCAGGGAGCAGAGGGAGTATTACGCCCCTGAGCGGGAGAGGCAGATTTTGAAGCGTCTCGCTGACGCGAACACCGGGCCGTTCCCGACAGACGCGCTAAGGAGCGTATTCAGGGAAATAATGAGCGCGTCTCTCTCGCTTGAAAAGCCGATAAAGATAGCGTTCCTCGGGCCTGTGGCGACGTTCACCCACCAGGCCTGCATGCAGTACTTCGGCGCCTCTGGCGAGTTTGCGCCCAAAAAGGACATCGCCGACGTCTTCGACGACGTCGAGAAAGGCAGGGCGGACTTCGGCGTCGTCCCCATAGAGAACACGACCGAAGGGGTAGTGAGCCACACGCTCGACATGTTCGTATCATCCTCGTTGAAGATTTCAGCCGAGGTGATGCTCGAGATATCGCTCGCGCTCCTGAACAAGGGCGGGAAGCTCTCTGACGTCGCCAAGGTCTGCTCGCACCCGCACGCGCTCGCGCAATGCAAGTTCTGGCTGAAGAACAACCTGCCGAACGCGCTCGTATTCGATGTTTCGTCAACCGCCATGGCGGCGCAGATGGCCTCCGAGGACCCCTCGACCGCGGCTGTGGCCTCTATCGCGGCGGCGAGCCTCTATGACCTCCGAGTGATCGAAAAGAAGATAGAGGACAACGCGAACAACTTCACGCGCTTCCTCGTCATAGGCAGGCAGTCCGGAAAGAAGACCGGCGCGGACAAGACCTCCATCATGTTCGCGATAAAGGACGCGCCCGGAGCGCTCTACTCGATGTTGAAGCCCTTTGCCGAGCGCTCGATAAATTTAACGAAGATAGAATCGAGGCCGCTTAAGACCAAGGCGTGGGAGTATGTATTTTTCGTCGACATGGACGGCCATATCTCGGATGAAAACATAAAGACGGCGATAGGCTCGCTTGAGGCAAATTGCTCGTTTTTGAAGGTGCTCGGCTCGTACTCGAAGTCGCAGCAGTTCTAAAAGACACTGAATAGTTCAGACTGCTCAAAAAGCTCCAGATGCGAGGCGTCGAGGAGCGAAGCATGAGGCGTACTCTGTTGTACGTCGCAGTGACGAGTGACGAAGACATCAAAGCAGATGGACTTTTTCAGCAGTCTATTAAATCCGGTAAAGGCATAAAATGCTGAAAGTGCACAAACCCCTTAAACTCACGGTCCCCGACAATATCGGGTCGCTCGTGCCATATCCGCCAGGGAAGCCCATAGAGGAGCTTGAAAGGGAGCTGGGCATTATTGGCTCGATAAAACTCGCCTCAAATGAAAACCCGCTCGGCCCGTCGAAGAAGGCGCTCGATGCGGTCTCTAAGGCGCTTCCAAACCTCCACAGGTACCCGGACGGCTCGTGCTATTACCTGAAGGAAAAACTCTCGTCCGCTGTCGGCGTAGACCCCTCCATGCTCATATTCGGCAACGGGTCGAACGAAATAATAGAACTGCTCGCGAGGGCGTTCCTCCGCGCAGATGACGAGGCCGTCATGGGAGACCCGTCTTTCGCGGTCTACCCGATAGTCGTTAAATGCATGGGCGGGGTCTCGAAGCTCGTGCCGCTCACAAACATGAAGCACGACCTCTTTGCCATGTCGCGGGAGATAAACGAGAGGACGCGGATAGTCTTTATCGCCAACCCTAATAACCCGACCGGCACGATAAATACGGCGTCAGAATTCTCCCGCTTCATGAAGGACGTACCCGACGACGTCATAGTCTGCGTGGATGAGGCGTACTTCGAGTTCGTGAGGTCCTCCGAGTACCCGGAAAGCCTCGCCTATATAGCCGAAGGCAGACCCGTGCTGGTGCTCCGGACCTTCTCGAAGATATACGGGCTGGCGGGCTTGCGGATAGGGTACGGCATAGCGCACCCGGAGCTCATAGGCTTCCTTAACAGGGTGCGCCAGCCTTTCAACGTAAACTCGCTCGCGCAGGCCGCGGCCATAGCCGCGCTCGATGACAGGGAGCACCTTAGGAGGACGAGAGAGAATAACGAAACAGGGCTCAAATTCCTCTTCAGGGAGGTCCGCGCCCTTGGATGCGAGTGCGTCGAGACCGAGGCGAACTTCTTCCTCATAAAGGTCGGCGACGGCAAGAAGGTGTATGATGCGCTCCTTAAAAAGGGCGTCATAGTAAGGCCGATGGCGAGCTACAACCTCCCGGAGTACATCAGGGTCACGGTGGGGCTCCCTGAGGAGAATGAAAGGTTCTTGAAGACCTTTGCCGAATCCGTGAGATAAGGCATAGAACCCAAAAAAATAGGGTCTTAGGAAGCAAACAAGGTTATAAAGGGGTCTTGCGGAACATTTTTAACAGTTCCAAATATATGTTATCGCATCTGAGATTGAAACGAAACTCAGTTTCCTTCAGGTGCAGGTAGAAAGTATGTTTGTGGAGCC
>JACREU010000025.1 GCA_016212705.1 Deltaproteobacteria bacterium | reverse complement strand
AGCCTGTCCTTTATCTCGTCCCAGAGGGCGGAGTCCCTTAAGGCCTTCTCCACTCGCTCGGAAATATCCCTCTTTTTCTTTATGCCCATAAGCTTCAAGCCGAATGCGATGTTGTCAAACATGGACATCGGGAACGGCGTCGGCTTCTGAAATACCATCCCCACCTTGGACCTCAATTTTATGAGGTCGAGGCCCTTCTCAAGGATGTTCTTGCCATCCAATATTATCTCGCCCTCGTATCTATTCCCGGGGTACAGGTCGTGCATCCTGTTCAGGCACCGGAGGAAGGTCGTCTTTCCGCACCCCGAAGGCCCTATGAGAGCCGTTATCTCCTTCTCCTTTACGGAGAGGTTTATGTTTTTAAGCGCCTGCTTCGTGCCGTAATGGAAGTTGAGATTCTTTATCTTTATCTTGTCCGTCAAGCCGCTTTTCTCCTTACTATGAGTCTTGAAAGAAGCGTTACGCAAAGCACTATCGCGGTTATCAGGAACGCCCCTCCCCACGCCTTCTGGTGCCAGTCCTCGTAGGGCCCCATCGCGTAGTTGAATATGGTGACCGTAAGGGTCGCGGTCGGCTCGCTCATGTCGAAGTTCCAGAAGGAGTTGTTGAACGAGGTGAAAAGGAGCGGGGCCGTCTCGCCCGAGACCCTCGCGACCGCGAGCATGACGCCCGTCGTTATCCCGCGTAGCGCCCCCCTGTAGACGACATGGACCGTCACCTTCCAGTGCGGCGCGCCGAGCGCGAGCGCCGCCTCGCGCGTGGAGTCAGGCACGAGTTTCAGCATCTCCTCCGACGTCCTTATGACGACCGGGAGCATTATTATCGAGAGCGCGACCGCGCCTGCTATGGCCGAGAACCCGCCGAAGGGCTTGACCAGAAGCGCGTAGACGAAAACGCCGACGACGATCGAAGGGGCGCTGACAAGTATGTCGGAAACGAACCGGACGACCGACGCTATCCTGCTCTTCCTGCCGTACTCTGATAGATACGTCCCGGCGAGTATCCCGGAGGGCACTCCTATGACGGTCGCGATGACCGTGATGAGTACCGTCCCGAATATGGCGTTGGCAAGCCCGCCTCCCTCGGCACCCGGGGGCGCGGGGAGTTCCGTAAAGAACGAGCCGGAGAGCGCGGGCAGGCCGAAGGTTATTACGTCCTTCAATATCCAGAAGAGGAAGAAAATCCCGAACCCGGCCGAGAGGACCGACACGGTCAACGCGAGCAGGTTGTAGAATTTGCGCCTCATGTAATGGAAGGATTGAGAGTCCATCTACAACTTCCCGCCCTTGTAGGAGAACCTGCCGATCAATAGCTTCGCCAGGGCCAGCACAATGAATGTTATCACAAAGAGTATGAGCCCGAGCTCGACGAGGCTGGATAAATACAAATCCTCGACCGCCTCGGTGAACTCGTTCGCCAGAGTCGCGGAAATGGACGTCGCCGGGTCGAGGAGCGCGATGCTTATATCATGCGAATTTCCTATGAGGAATGTGACGGCCATCGTCTCCCCGAGGGCTCTGCCGAGCCCCAGTATCACCGCACCTATTATACCCGAGCGCGTGTACGGCAGCACTACTTTCCTTATGACCTCCCATTTCGTCGCGCCGACCCCGTAGCCGGATTCCTTCAAAATCGGCGGGACCATCTGGAAGATGTCCCTCGATACGGACGAGATGAACGGGATTATCATTATTGCGAGGATAAAACCCGCCGGCAGCATCCCTATGCCCAACGGCGCGCCGTTAAATAGCGGGATGAAGCCCAGATAATCGACCATGTACGGCTCGACATATTCGGAGAGGAACGGCGCAAATATGAAGAGCCCCCACATCCCGTATATTATCGAAGGGATCGAGGCGAGGAGCTCTATCGCCGTGCCTATCGGGCCCTTCAGGCCCTT
>JACREU010000003.1 GCA_016212705.1 Deltaproteobacteria bacterium | reverse complement strand
GCGTCCTTTATCGATTTGACGCAGACAGAGAGCCCCTTGTGGCCGCAGGACGAGATGATCTCCGTGACAAGGCTGTCCCGCGCCGCCTCGTCGGAGGCGATGACGAGGGCGTCGGCCTTTATGTGCGGCACCCAGGAGCAGATTATCTGCCCGTGCAGGAGCCTGTCGTCAACCCTGACCATTATTACCATGAGACTTTAGACCTCTCTACGCGCCTCGGGCGTCCCGTGGAGCCATGGACGCCGTAACTCCATTTTATCAAAAAAAGAACTCAGGATGCTATTTCCGTTCCTTCAAGATGTCTCCGGCCAGCACTATCGATGACTGCCCGTATTCCTTCAGCATGACCGCGAGGCCCGAGAGGCCCTTTTCAGTCCTGTGGCCGACGAATTTGAGTATCATGGGAAGGTTCACGCCCGTGATGACCTCTACCTTGCCGTCCTCCATGAACGAAAGCGCGATGTTCGTCGGCGTGCCGCCGAACATGTCCGTAAAGACTATCGCCCCGTTGCCGGAGTTCACCGCTTTTATGGAGGCGGCCAGAAGCGCCCTGACGCTCTCGGTCGTGTCCGACCTCGTGACCGACACCGTCTTTATACCGTCTATCTTTCCGGCGATCGTCTCGGCGGCCTCCTTGAGGCTTCCGGCGAGAGCGCCGTGCGTGATTATTACGGCTCCTATCATCCTTTTCTCATCTCCATAGTATGTCGATTCAGACCCGGTACATGTCCCTGTGCCGTTTTTTCGTAACGACGGCTTCAGTGGCTATCTCATCGGCGAGGAACTCGGTTATGGCGACGGAGCGGTGCTTCCCGCCGGTGCACCCTATAGCGATAGTAAGGTACGACTTCCCCTCTTTCCAGTACAGGGGGATGAGGTAATCGAGAAAAGAGCGGAGCCTTTTCAGGAACTCCTTTGTCTCGGGGTTCGAGAGCACGAACTCTCTCACCTTTTCGTCCTTTCCGTCGAGCCACTTAAGGGAACTCACAAAGTAGGGGTTCGGCAGGAACCTTATGTCGAAGACGAGGTCCGCGTCGGTGGGTATGCCGTACCTGTACCCGAACGACAGGAGATTCACCGACATCCTGCCGTGCGTGACGGGCCCGGAGAAGTATTCCTTTATCGTGTCCCGGAGGTCGTGGACGGTGAACCCGGTCGTGTCAATGACCTTGTCCGCGTGCTCCCTTACCTCCTTGAGGATGTCCCTCTCGCGGAGGATCCCTTCGAGCGGCGTGTCGGAGTCCGCGAGCGGGTGGCGCCTCCTCGTCTCGCTGAACCTCCGGACGAGGGATTCGTCCGACGCGTCGAGGAAGATGAGCTCCGCCGTGTAGCCCGCGGCCTTGAGCTCGTTGAAAACAGGCGTGAACTCCTTCAAAAACTGGCGCTCGCGGATGTCGACTACG
>JACREU010000028.1 GCA_016212705.1 Deltaproteobacteria bacterium | reverse complement strand
TCGGTCCAGGCCATATATGTCCCGGCGGACGACCTTACCGACCCGGCCCCGGCGACGACCTTCGCGCACCTTGACGCGACGACCGTTCTCTCAAGACAGATAGCCGAGCTCGGCATATACCCGGCGGTCGACCCGCTCGATTCCACATCGCGGATCCTCGACCCGCAGATCGTGGGCGACGAGCACTACGGCTGCGCGAGACAAGTTCAGCAGATACTCCAGAAGTACAAGGACCTCCAGGACATCATCGCCATCCTCGGCATGGACGAGCTCTCTGAAGACGACAAGCTTGTCGTCTCCCGCGCGAGAAAAATCCAGAGGTTCCTCTCCCAGCCGTTCTTCGTCGCCGAGCAGTTCACCGGAGCCCCCGGAAAGTACGTCTCCATAAAGGACACCATAAAGGGCTTCATGGCTATCGCACGCGGCGAGTACGACGACATCCCGGAGCAGGCCTTCTACATGGTCGGCACCATTGAAGAGGCGCTCGAAAAGGCAGAGAAGATCAAGGCGTCGCTTTAAATAAGGAAGGAAGAGAGATAAATGGCCGACACATTCCTTTTAGAAATAGTAACACCCTACAGAAGGCTCCTCTCCAAAGAAGTCGACGAGCTCACCGCCCCGGGCTGGCTCGGGGAGTTCGGGGTCCTTGCCGGGCACACGCAGTACTTAACACTCCTTAAGGCCGGTGAGCTCACCTACAAGAAGGGGTCTGAGACAGGCTCCATAGCCGTCGGGCGCGGCTACGCCGAGGTCCTGCCGGACAAGACGACCATACTCGTTGAAAACGCGGAGACGGCGAACGAGATAGACATGGAGACGGCAAAGACCATAGTAGCCAAGGCCGAGGACGCTTTGAAGACGCTCTCCCCCGAGGACGCCGACTACGCAAAAACGGTCGAATCCTACGAGCTCGCCCAGGCGAGGATACGGGTTAAGGAGAAACGGGGGTAAGTCGGGCTTAAAGATTGAAAACAAAAAAAGGCGGGCATGATGCCCGCCTTTTTTTGTTTTTGAATGGTGGGCGGAGCCCACCCTACGCGACTCTCAGACTTACATATCTTTTTAGCAATGACCCGGCTTGGAAGGATAAAAAACTCTTTTTCGGAGCCACTTTTTCGTAAATTCACAAGTATATAGTACAAAATAGTCTTGTAGATACCGTCTTGCCCGTCAAGCGATATTTTATGCGTAATGCGGATTAAAGGGCTTTCCGGTTTTGAGCACTCCGTAGATTATGTGGACGAGTTTTCGCATTGCGGCGCATACGATGACCTTG
>JACREU010000027.1 GCA_016212705.1 Deltaproteobacteria bacterium | reverse complement strand
TACCAGAGGTACAAGGAGGCGGCAAAGGAGCTCGGAGAAAGGCCTCTGCTCGGGAGGGACGTCTTCAAGAGGGGGCTTGACGAGCCGCTTGACGAGCTTGAAGGGGGCGCGGGTTTCATGAGCGTTTCGGTCTTCGATCTCATGGAGGTGCTGAAGGGCATACTCGCGAGGGCCCCGAAGGAAAGAAGGATCGAGCTCACCTCCGAGCGTTTCAAGATTGCGGACAAGATAAACTACGTTATGGAGATAGTCGGCAGGGACAAGAGCGCGGCCTTCACCTCGCTCTTCCCGGAGGAGGCGACGCGCGGCGAGATAGTCGTCACGTTCCTCGCGATACTCGAGCTCGCAAAGCTCCTCATGATAAGGATACACCAGACCGAGGACGGGGTTATACGCGTCTACCAGCCGCCCCCGGCATTGGAATCGGTAGAGCTTTCCGCCGAAAAAGCCGTCGAAGAAGCGATCTCCGCTGAACCAGTCGAAGAAACCCAGAAAGAGGGATGACCCCGTATGCTCGATAAGATCAGCCTTAAGCCCGTTATAGAGGCCCTGCTCTTCGCCGCCGACGCCCCGCTCTCCTTCGAGAAGATGGTGAACATACTCGAAGGCGAGGAGAGGAGCACGATAAGGGAGGCGTTAAACGAGCTCGTCGAGGACTACAGAGAGAAAAGCGGCGGCTTCTTTATCGAAGAGGTCGCCGGGGGCTTCCAGTTCAGGACGAACCCGGAATTCGCGCCGTGGCTCAGGAGGCTCTTTAAAATAGGGCTCCAGAGGATAAGCAAGGCGGCGATGGAGTCGCTCGCGGTCATCGCATACAAACAGCCTGTTACGAAGGGCGAGCTCGAATCCGTCAGGGGCGTCGACTCCGGCGGCGTGCTCGCGACCCTCATGGAAAAACGCTTCATAAAGATAGTCGGAAGAAAAGAGGTCCCCGGCCGTCCCGTAGTCTACGGCACGACGAAGGAGTTCCTCGATACGTTCGACCTTAAAGACCTGTCCTGCCTGCCGAGCCTGAAGGACATACAGAAGATGGAGGAAGAAAATGGGCACGAGAAAGAAGACCGGAGAGCGTCCGAAGACGGCGAAGCCGAAGGGACGGTCGCCGATGACAGCCCAACCCCGGGTGAAGGCGCGGAAGAAGCCGAAGGCGGCCTTGGCAGCGCCCCCGTCGGGCCTGGAGAGGCTCCAGAAGATAATGGCGAGGGCCGGGGTGACCTCGAGGCGGAAGGCGGAGGAGCTGATAACCCAGGGCCGGGTGACGGTGAACGGCAAGGTGGTGAAGGAGCTGGGGGCCAAGGCTGACTTCGCAAAGGACAAGATCGAGGTAGACGGCAGGAACATCTCGATCAAGGGCCCTACCGTTTACTATCTCCTGAATAAGCCCAAGAACTGCATAAGCTCCGTAACGGACCCGCTCAAAAGGCAGGTCGTCGTCGAGCTCATCAAGACAAAGGCCCGCATATTCCCGGTGGGCAGGCTCGACTACGACGCCGAAGGCGTAATCATACTCACCAACGACGGAGAGCTGACCAACAAGCTCATACACCCGAACTTCTCGATCCCCAAGAAGTACCTCGTAAAGGTAAAAGACGTGCCGACCCCGGCGGAGCTCGAGCGGCTTGAGAAAGGCGTCTACCTCGAGGACGGCAAGACGCTACCCGCAAAGGCCCGCCTCATAAGGGAGACGAAGGAGAACTCCTGGATAGAGCTTACCGTGACCGAAGGCAGGAACAGGCTGGTCAAGAGGATGTGCATGGCCATAGGCCATCCGGTCGCAAAGCTCAAGAGGATCGAGTTCGCAGGCATAAAGCTCGGCTCTCTGAAGCCGGGGGAGTACAGGCTTCTCACTCTCAAAGAGGTCGAAAGGCTCATACACCTCTGATACCGCGAAATGACGACGAAAAGGGAAAATGAGAACGGGGTCTTCGGTTATTACGAGGCCCTCATCAGGGCCTTCGGCCCGCAGGGCTGGTGGCCGGGCGAGACCCCAATCGAAGTCGCGATAGGCGCGATACTCACGCAGAACACGGCCTGGACAAACGTAGAGAAGGCGATAGCAAACCTTAAACGCGCGGGCGTCCTCTCGTACGGCGCGCTCCACAAGCTCCCTCAGGACGAACTCGCGGCCCTCATTCGCCCGGCAGGCTACTTCAATGTCAAGGCGAAGCGTCTGAAATCCTTTCTTGACCACGTCTTCGAGAAACACGGCAATCTGAAAAGATTTCTCTGCGTGGAACAGGAGAGGCTCCGAGCCGAGCTCTTATCTATAAACGGGATCGGCCCCGAGACGGCGGACTCCATCTCCCTGTACGCCGCCGGATACGGCGAGTTCGTCGTAGACGCCTATACCCGCCGCATTTTCTCGCGCCACGGTTTTTTCGGCCCTGACGCCTCCTATGACGAGATGAAGGCGCTGTTTACCTCAAACCTTCCGAAGGACAATACTATCTTCAACGAATACCACGCGCTCATCGTAAAGACAGCCAAGGACTTCTGCAAGAAGAAGGCGCCGCTCTGCGAGGCGTGCCCGCTCGGGCCGTTCCTTCCTAAAAAGGCGCGCCTCCAGGCCGCCCGGGACAAGCGATGCCAAAAATAAATATACTCGACAGCCTGCTCGCCTCCAAGATAGCCGCAGGCGAGGTGATAGACAGGCCCTCATCCGTCGTTAAGGAGCTTATCGAGAACTCCGTCGACGCCGGGGCCTCTTCAATAAGCGTCTACCTCGCCGAGGGCGGCAAACGGGTCATAAAGGTCACTGACGACGGAGAGGGCATCGCGAGAGAGGACGCGCCTTTGGCCTTTCTCCGGCACGCCACCTCGAAGATCTCTAAAGAAGAAGACCTGGAAGCGGTGCTTACGATGGGCTTCAGGGGAGAGGCTCTCGCGTCCGTCGCGGCCGTCTCCCGCGTGACGCTTAAGACAAGGCGGCGCATGGAGACCGAAGGGACGCTCGTCTCAATCGAAGGCGGGTCCGCGCCAACCGTCTCAGGCGAGGGCTGCCCCGAAGGGACCTCGATAGAGGTAAGGGACCTGTTTTTCAACACCCCGGCGCGGCTTAAGTTCCTCCGCTCGCCGGACGCCGAATACGGCCGCTCCCTCGAAATATTCAAGAGGCTCGCCCTCATAAACCCGAAGACGCGGTTCAAGATTCAGCACGGGTCAGGCAGACCCCTTGAGACGCCACCGGGCGCGCTTAAAGACCGCATCTTCGACCTCTTCGGGATATCCGGAAAGGATATAATAGAAGTAAGCGCGCCCTTTGTAGAGGGGTACATAGGGGCCGCCGGGGACGGATACCCGACATCCAGGTGGCTCCTCATATACGTCAACGGCAGGGTCGTCAGGGATAAATCGATAAACAGGGCCGTCATCGACGGCTACGGGCAGATGCTCCCCCCCGGACGTTTTCCATTCGCCGTACTCGACTTGAAGATCCCGCCCGAGGACGTAGACATAAACATACACCCGACAAAGAGCGAGGTGCGGTTTAAAAGCCAGTCTTTCGTATACGACGCGGTGAAGCTCTCTGTCAGAGGCGCGCTCGGCTCATCAGCCGCGGCCCCAGCGGACCAGGGCCGCGTGTTTTCAGGGCATAACGCCGCCCGCTACGGGTACACCCGCCACTTACCGCCATCCGGGCCTTATCTCGCGAGAGAGGCATCTACGATAGAAAGCTACTCGGCAGGCGATTCCGCGCCGCCGCCCCCTCCCCTCCCGCTTTTCTCAAGCGACGGGGGCGAAGTAAAAAACCCCGAGTTCCTTGGGCTCGAGATAGTCGGACAGCTCTGGGGAGAGTTCCTGATAGCGGAGTCGCACGCCAACGACGGCGAGTTCTTCGTAATAGACCAGCACGGGGCCGCGGAGCGCGCTGCCTTCGAAAGGCTCAAAAAGAGGTTTTACGGCGAGGGGATAAGGAGACAGCTCCTCCTTCTTCCCGAGCGTATCGAGACGACACCCGAAGAAAAAGACGCCATAGCCGCGTCGAGTGAGTACCTCGACAGGATGGGTTTCGAGATAATCCCCTTCGGCCCGTCATTGAAGGGCGGCGGAGAGAGCTTCCTCATAAAATCAGTACCTGATATCCTGAAACCGGGAAATTGCGGTAGACTCATAAGTGAGTTGTCCGAGGAGCTCTCAAGCGCGGGGGGCAGCCTTAAGGTTGAGGAGAAGATCGAGGGGGCGCTCATGAGGATAGCCTGCCACAGCGTTATACGCGGGCCGAGGCCGCTTGCAAGGGAAGAAGGGGCCGCCCTTTTAAAGGAACTCTCAGGGATAGACTTCGCCTCGCACTGCCCACATGGCAGGCCCGTGGTGAAGAGGTATTCGAGGAAAGAGATAGAATCCGCGTTCAAGAGGTAAGATGCTCTCAAGGAGGACATTCCTCAAAGCCGGGCTACTATTCGGCGGCATTGTACTTACCGAGGGCTTCCTCATCGAGCCCAGGGGTTTTGCCGTCGAGCGGACGACGGTCCCGATAAGGGGGCTCCCGTCATCGCTCGACGGCTTTACCGTCTGCCAGGTGACCGACATCCACTTCGGCCCTGCCGTAGGCTCGTCATATATAAAAAAAGTCATTGAGACCGCGAACGGACTTCGCCCCGATCTCATGGTCCTGACCGGCGATTACATAGAAGGCGAAAAAAGGCATGTCGCGCCGGTCGTCAAGTTATTAAAGGACCTTAAGGCAAGGGTCGGCGTCGTCACCATACTCGGAAACCACGACCACTACGCCGGCAGCGGTTATACCGAAGACCTCCTCGTCTCGAACGGCTTCAAGCCGCTCCAGAACAGCCACACGATGATCGAATCCGGCAAAGGGGCTCTCTGCATCGCCGGCGTCAGGGACTTTCTCGAGGACAGGCCTGACGCGAAAGAGGCCTTGAAGGGCGTGCCGAACGACATGCCGCGCATACTCCTCTCCCACCACCCGGATTATGCCGAAGAGCTTCCGGCGGATGAGCGGATAGACCTCGTCATCTCGGGGCACACCCACGGCGGGCAGGTCCGGCTCCCGTTCGCTTTCGCCCCGATACTCCCCTCGCGCTACGGCCAGAAGTACTCGGGCGGGCTCGTTGCCCTTGACCGTAAGGAAGGGACCCGCGTCTATGTATCGAGGGGCATCGGCATGTCGATCATACCCGTCCGCTTCAACTGCCCGCCGGAGCTGACGCTCATTACCTTGAAGGCCGCTTGAAACGCTATTCATAATCCTCCCGCTTAATGTTAAAATACCCTGATGGATAAGGAGCGGATAGTAGTTATAGCCGGGCCGACCGCCTCGGGCAAGAGCGCGCTCTCGATAGACCTCGCGCTTTCTTTTAACGGCGAAATAGTAAGCGCGGACTCCATGCAGGTATTCAAACGCATGGATATCGGCACGGCAAAGCCCTCGAAGGAAGAGCTTCAAAGGGTCCCGCATCACCTTATAGATATAATCGAGCCGGATGAGGATTACACGGCCGCGCGGTTCAGGAATGACGCTATAAAGGCCATTACGGATATAAGGTCGCGGGGGAAAAATGTTTTTATTGTAGGCGGCACCGGCCTCTACATAAAGGCGCTCACCCAGGGGCTCTTCCCCGGCCCCGAGGCCGACCCTGACTTAAGAAAGGCGCTTGAAAAAGAGGGGACGGACGCGCTCTACGAAAGGCTCAAACTTATCGACCCCGAGACCGCCGCATCCATCCACCCCAACAACCGCGTGAGGGTCGTAAGGGCGCTTGAGGTCTACGAGCTTACCGGGACAACGATGTCCGCCTTCCAGAAAGACCACGGCTTCAAGGATGAACCGTTCGACTGCCTTAAAGTAAGCCTCGATATCCCGAGAGAGGCCCTATACAGGCGGATAGACGAGCGGGTGGACGGGATGATAGAGGCCGAGCTTGCCGAAGAGACGCGCCGCCTCCATGACGCCGGTTTCGGTTGGGACTTGAAGCCGATGCTCGGTTTGGGTTATAAAGAGATGTCGATGTTTTTAAGGGGCGAACGCACTTTACCGGAAGCGATAGAACTCCTTAAGAGGAACACGCGCCGTTACGCCAAGCGGCAGATGACCTGGTTTAAGGGCGACCAGGCGGTAAGATGGTTTTCTCCGGAGGAAAAAGACAAGATATTCGAATCTGTTAAGGGGCATCTGTGTTAAAGTCTTTTATACCGTCAATTATTTTCGTTCTCTCTCTCGCGCTCCCGGCCTTCACGGGGGTCGCCGGCGCGGCGATGGCGATAAAGGCTGAAGGGGCCTCGACCCGCGCGAACGACGCCGCCGAGGAAAAAAGGCGCGCAATCGACAAGGCTCTTAAGAACGCGGTAACCGAAGCGCTCTACACGGTCGTCAAGGCCGAGGGGCTCGAGCTCGACAGGCCGCTCGCGGAGAAAGAGATACTCTCGGCACCGCGCTCATATATACTCAATTACAAGGTCGTCTCAGAGGGCTGGGTCACGCACATGGGGCCGACACCC
>JACREU010000024.1 GCA_016212705.1 Deltaproteobacteria bacterium | reverse complement strand
TTGAAGGATATCTCGTCAAAGACCCTTTCGAGCACCGTGTGGAGCCTTCTGGCGCCGATGTTCTCCATGCGGTCGTTGACAAGCGCGGCTACGGAGGCTATCTCCCCGGCCGCGTCGCCGGCATACGTTATCGTAATCCGCTCAGTCTCAAGGAGCGCCTTATACTGCTTAAGGAGCGCGTTCTCCGGCTCGGTGAGTATCCTGACGAAGTCCTGCTCGCCGAGCGGAGTAAGCTCCACCCTTATGGGAAACCTGCCCTGAAATTCCGGTATCAGGTCCGAAGGCTTTGCCGCGTGGAACGCGCCGGATGCGATAAAAAGGATGTGGTCGGTCTTCACCATGCCGTATTTCGTATTCACGGTGGAGCCTTCGACTATGGGGAGCAGGTCCCTCTGCACGCCTTCCCTTGACACGTCCGGCGTTTGTCCCGTCTGGCGTCCGGCTATCTTGTCTATCTCGTCGATGAATACTATGCCGGAAAGCTCCACGCGCTCTATGGCGCTCTTAACGACCTTTTCCATGTCAATCAGCTTCTGCACTTCCTCCTGCGTCAGAAGCTCAAGGGCCTCGCGGGACTTCACCCTTTTTCTGCGCGTCTTTTTCGGAAACAGATTTGAAAACATCTCCTTGATGCCCGAATCCATGTCGTCCATGCCCGTGGCGGAAAGTATCTCCACCCCTGGGCTTTTGCTCTCAGTGGTCTCTATCTCAATCGTCCTTGCGTCGAGTTTGCCTTCGCGCAGCTGTGCGCGGAGCTTTTCACGCGTGGCCTTCTGGATATCCCTCTCCTTTAAAAGCCGCTCATGCTCGGATATCTGAGAATCGGACGGCTGATAAGACGCGGCGGTCACCGGCGGCAGAAGATAATCCAGCAGCCTTTCCTCAGCCGCGTCTTTGGCCTTCACGAGCACGCTTGTCTTTTCCTCGTCCTTGACCATCTTCACGCCAAGCTCGGTCAGGTCGCGGATGATGCTCTCAACGTCGCGCCCGACGTAGCCGACCTCGGTGAACTTGCTGGCCTCCACCTTTATGAACGGGGCCTCGGCAAGCTTGGCAAGACGCCGTGAAATCTCGGTCTTGCCCACGCCCGTGGGACCTATCATGATGATGTTCTTGGGATATATCTCGTCGCGCAGGCCGCCCTTCACCTGCTGGCGGCGCCAGCGGCTGCGCAGGGCTATGGCCACGGCCCTTTTTGCCTCGGCCTGACCGATGATGTATTTGTCAAGCTCGGCGACTATTTCCCTTGGCGTAAAACTTTTCACAACAGCTCCTCGACCGTTATCTTATCGTTCGTGTAGATACATATCTCTGCGGCGGTCTTTATGGCCTCCTCGGCGATGGCCCTTGCCTCAAGGTTAGTGTGCTTTAAGAGCATCTTGGCCGCGCTGAGGGCATACGGCCCGCCTGAGCCTATGGACGCTATGCCGTCCTCAGGCTCTATCACGTCGCCGCTGCCGGAGATTACGAACATGTGCTCCCTGTCGGCCACTATCAAAAGGGCCTCAAGGCGCCTTAACATCTTATCCGTTCTCCAGTCCTTTGCAAGCTCAACCGCCGCCCTCGTGATGTTGCCCCTATAATGCTCAAGCTTGGCCTCGAACTTGTCAAAGAGCGTCATGGCGTCCGCGGTGGAGCCGGCAAAACCGGCAAGCACGGACGCATCCCGCATGCGCCTGACCTTTACCGCGCCCTTTTTCATTATGGTCGCCCCGAGCGTCACCTGCCCGTCGCCAGCTATCGCCGTCCTGCCATTTCTGCTGACCGCTATGACTGTTGTTCCGTGAAATTCTATCGGCAATGGCGTCTCCTTGTTGAAAACGTTGCCGGTTACCGTCTTACGCTGATAACCGCCTTACTTTGACATCCGCGCCTTCGGATGCGACCTGTCGTATGTCTCCATCAGCGTATCGAGGCTGACCTTAGCGTAACGCGCAGTGGTGGACAGCTTTGAATGGCCGAGCATCTCCTGAATCGTCCTCAAGTCCACCCCCGCATCCAGCAAGTGCGTTGCAAAGGTGTGTCTGAGGGAATGCGGCGTAGGCGTCTTGTTTATGCCGCACTTACCGGCATACTTTCTCATAAGCCTTTGCACCATGCGCGGGTAGATGCGTTTGCCGCTTTCCATGGCGTGACGCCCCACAGCGGTAAAAAGCGGCGTATCCGGGCCGTATGCCCCGCGTAGCTTTAAATACTCATTCACCGAACTGGCGGCGTGCTCTCCAAGAAAGGCTATGCGCTCCTTGCCGCCCTTGCCCAAGACCTTTATCGTGCCCGCGCCGAGGTCAACTGCCTTCATGTCAAGCCCGGCAAGCTCGCTGACCCTTATGCCGGAGGAATAGAGCACCTCAAGGATGGCCAGATCGCGCACTATCGAAAGCATGTAACCCTTCTTATC
>JACREU010000023.1 GCA_016212705.1 Deltaproteobacteria bacterium | reverse complement strand
CGCCCTTGCCCCTCGACCACTTGATCTTCTTCGAGAGCTCGGCGTTATCGACTATGCTCCTCCAGGCGTCCACCGGGTCGGAGTGCTTGGCCCGCGCTTCCTTCCAGGCGTCGATGAGTATGCCCCTGACGTAGGGGTACTTGATCCTTACCGGGCTGTAGACGTACCAGGAGGCGGATATGCCCCTCTGGCAACCGCGCGGCTCGTAAGGCGGCAGAGACTGGTCGAGCTTCGGGTAGTCAACGGCCTGGAGCTCCCAGGTGATGATGCCGTCCTTTACGTATACCATCCAGGAGCAGCCGCCGGTGCAGTTGTTGCCGTGCGTAGACCTTACGGTCTTGTCGTACTGCCAGCGGTTCCTGTAGAACTCTTCCCATCCCCTTTTACCGGGGTTGATTTCATCCTGTATCCAGTTAGACATTTACCTTCCTCCTTTTCCGCCGTAATTTCTCCATAAGGCATCGTGGGCGGTGCCCTTGTTCCTGTTCCTGTACCTTCCGCTCCAGATTATGTTGAATAAGATCAGTATGCCTATGAAGCCGCCAATGCCCACGATCGTGAAGGTCCCGGTCGAAGAGGGGGCCACGTTGCCCTGAGACTGCTTGGCGAAGAACGCCCTCAGGTGCCCTACCTCGTCGTCGGAGACCGGCCTGTTGGAGAATACAGTGCCCATTACGGGGGTCGACGGGTTGTTGATCCACGCCGAATTGATGAGCGGGTTCTTCGACTCGTCGGCATACACCTTCGTCAGGTTCGGCCCGAGCACTCCGCCGCCCAGGGCGCCGACACTCGCGCTGTGGCACGAGATGCACGGAGGCGCTCCGCTTGCGAACCTCTTGCCGCCCGTGAAGTAGAGCTCGCCAAGTCTCGCGTCACCAGGCTCTGCAGGGGCCGGAGCCGCCTCGACAGCAGGCGCCGCTTCAGCCGTTGCAACAGCCGGGGCCGGAGTGGCCTGGTCAGCGGCCTCGACCGTCACGACAGCTCCAGTGACGAGGAACGCGGCCAAACCGAGTTGCAGCCCTTTCCAGAAAACTCTTTTACAACTCTTTAAATCCATACCCTACACCTCCTTTTAACTGCTACTTTCTTTTTGATGTATATCTATGACCGCCCATAGATAGCGTATGTAATCCCCGCGGGCGCCGATGACGCCGGCCCCCTAAAAACGCCGGGGTGTATCGTGTTATAAGGGGAACGCCGCGGCGCGGGAGGAGCCTTCGAGGTTCCCCCTCGCGAGATTGAGAGTGAGACGGATGAGGTCGAAGCCGGTCTTAAGCGGCTTGCCTGAGCGACCGTAGTCCACGAGCGGCTCAGTATCCTCGGAGACCTGCTTGGTCCCGCGCTCTATTAGATGGTCCTGGAAATCGAATACGAACGTGTCGGCGCTGTTGTTGGGCCCTGCAACGGCGGGGATGGATGAAATGAACTTGCCGAAAATCGACGCGGCGCCTCCGGCCTCGAAGGCCCCGGCCGATTCCGTGCGCGCAATAAGCTCTACAACGGCGCCCCCGCGAGCCCTCTTCCTGACGGCCGGGCACAGACGCACCGCAATCACGTAGATAATACACTTGCAGAGGCGGACGATCGCTATCCTGATAGATTGACTCACTTGGTACCGAGTCCTCCGGATCTAAAGCCTTTGTATTTTTCTTTGGGTTTATACTGGGGTCTTGCGGCTACCGCCCTCGCCGCTCCGTTGTCAGGACGGACCGGCAGGGCAGGCCGTAAATTACCAGATTCAAAATAGCCTGTCCAGCTTTTTTTCGACCATCAGAAAAAAAACAGGACAGCCGTTCTCGGTCTTTGGATTATGGCGCGGTTATAATACTGAAGAACGCCGCCATCCACCGCAATGTCATATTCCGGTTCCGTGGGTAATACCACAACCGAAAAACCGTGTAAAGAGGTTTCTTATCGCGGCGCCGTCTTTTTCTGCTTCGCCGTTTTTTTCGCGCTCAGTAGGATTTTATATAAGCAATAAACGTACCACTGCCCGTGACTGCAAGCCGCCTTCCTCGAAACATCGCGATATGCGACGCTAAATCCCCGCGTATCACTGAACGACCCATTTGGCGGACCCGATGAAGTATGTTACGAAATGGTAACAGTGCGATCGCCAAAATAATAGAACCCCCCTGCAAGGGCGCATTAATCAGGGACAGGGGAGGAAGTGTTACTATCCCGTAACACTTCCAAATGTAGACGGTCGCACCAGGACAACGGACATCCAATCCGTCAGCGAGTCAGCCTCGCCCAGGCGCAGTTCATCTCCAATGGGGCATTTTTCCAGACCCACACGTAAAAACGCCCCACAGGCCAACTAACCGATTTACAAATATTATTTTAACAGCTTACAGCGTAACTCGCATTTGCCGCCGCTTAATTCGATTTTATGTCTTGACATGAAACGGCAAAATTGGTAAATAATAATATAATAACTGACCAATATCATATAGTGGAAATAGGTGGATTCAGGGGGCTCATTCACTAAGGGGCATCAGTATATCCTGGCCGGGGTTCAACGCAATATTTATTTGAGAATATCCCAATTACCAGCCAGATACTGAAGCCCGCGCCTTGGCACCGCCTCCAGGCTCTCCCGAAGACGCCCTCAACGCCCCCATTCCGCTTATGTATTGGCAATCCGGGTGGAAAATTTCTGAAAGGAGAGAAGGAGAGAAATGGCAAACTTCAAGACATTTTTAAAGGCTGGTCATCCTCCGACACTGTTCGCCTCGTTCCTGTACTTCGATTTCTGCTTTGCAATTTGGGTGCTGAACGGCGCCATGGCCCCGTTCATCAGCGAGGCCTTCGCCCTGACGCCTGCCCAGAAGGGCTTCATGATCTCGGTGCCTATCATGTCAGGCGCCATCATGAGGTTCCCGCTGGGCGTTTTGTCGCAGTACATAGGGAGGAAGCGGGCCGCGCTCGTCGAGATGGGTCTCATACTCATCGCGATGATCTACGGCTACATGGCGGTAAGCACCTATAACGACGTGCTCGCGATGGGCGTCCTCCTCGGTATCGCCGGCGCGAGCTTCGGCGTCGCCTTATCCCTCGGTTCCGGCTGGTTCCCCCCGCAGTACAAGGGCCTTGCGATGGGCATAGCCGGCGCGGGAAATAGCGGCACGGTCCTCGCCGTCCTCCTCGCCCCTCCGCTCGCCACAACGTACGGCTGGCAGACCGTCTACGGTTTCGCGGCGCTCACAATGATCATCCCGTTCATGGTAATGCTCATATTCGCCAAGGAGCCCCCGGACAGGAGCGACGACCACAGCCTCAAGGAAATGCTCAAGTGCCTTGTTGAGAAGGACGGATGGGTCTTCAACGCCATCTACATCATCACCTTCGGCGGGTTCATAGGCCTGTCCAACTTCCTGCCTACCTACTTCCACGACCAGTTCGGCGTAACCAAGATACAGGCCGGACAGCTCACGATGCTCGCGGCGGTCATGGGTAGCGGCATACGAATCCTCGGCGGCTACGTCTCCGACAGGTGGGGCGGCATCAACTCTCTCACCCTCGTATTCGTCATGGTAACGATCCTCATGTTCGTAAACTCGACAATTCCGTCGATCACTGCGACGACGATACTTTTCATGTGCACCTTCGCCTTCCTCGGCATGGGCAACGGCTCGCTCTTCCAGCTCGTCCCGCTCCGCTGGCCGGTAACGACGGCGGTCGCCGGCTCCATGATAGGCGAGATAGGCGCGCTAGGCGGCGGCTTCATCCCGAACGCGATGGGCATCTCCAAGCAGTACTACGGCTCCTTCTCCTACGGCTTCATAGCCTTCGGCATCTTCTCAGCGCTGGTATTCATAGTCCTCCGGGTCGCCCAGCGCCGCTGGACCCGCACCTGGGTCGGCAAGGGCGGCAAGGCCCTTGAGAACGCCCAGGAGGTCAAGACGTACTCCTAAAGAGTGGCTTTTCTCCGCTTCCAGAGGGGGTACCGTTCTAAAGAAAAAAGAACGGTGCCCCTTTTGTTCGTCCGGCGTGTGCAAAGACAATAAAAGAGACTTGTTTCAGCCGGAACTTGCCAGTATTCAGGTATTCTGCTAAACTAACGCAGGAGGAATGACAAATGGAGTACAAACACATCATCTGCCCGATCGACGGTTCCGAGATCTCCGACGTAGCCCTCAAGCACGCGGCTTATCTTAGCAAGACCTCCGGGGCACAGCTCACGGTCCTCCATGTAGTCGAAAAATGGTACAGGGCCGCCGGCATGGTAACTAACTCAGAGGAATGGTCTACTATACACGAAGACTGGCTGAGCAAAGGCAGGGAGCTCCTTGAGGCCACCGCCAACAGGCTCAGGGACGAAGGCCTCCATAACATCGAAACGGTGCTCCGGGAAGGCGACGCCTCTCACGAGATAGTCGCTATCTCCGTAGAACACCGCGCCGACCTCATAGTAATGGCCACACACAGGTACTCGCCCATGGGCAAGCTGTTCATGGGCTCGGTCATCGACAGGGTCACGAAAAAATCCCCCTGCCCGATACTCTGGGTGTTTTAAACGATAGGTAACGGATAAAAGAATAAAAAAGGCCTGGACATTATTAATGTCCAGGCCTTTTTTAATTGCGGAAGCCGCTCAATACAGACTTTGGGACCTAACCTATCTCCTTCACCCTCTCCTCGAACTCCTTGACCTTTGAGTCGTGATCATCTGTCAGGGCTTCGAGCCTGTCGAAGAGCGTATCGATGCGCTCCCTGGACTCGTGGTATGTCTTTGAGAGCTTCGCTATAAGGTCGGCCTCGCCCCTTTCGGAGGCGAGGAGGAGCTCCCTGCTGGAGGCCTCCGAGACGCGTTCAAGCTCCGTTATCTCAGCCTCAAGCCCGTTCATCTCCTTCTTAATGGGCCCGAGGACGCGGAACTTCTCCGACAATACTTCGGCCCGGAGCTTTTTGGCGTCCTTCCAGTTCACCTTGTCGGCCTTTTTTTTCGTTGGCCCGGCGGATTCGCCCTCCCAGCCTATCTTTTCGAGGAAATCGTCGTAACCTCCGTCGAATACGCTCACCGCCCCCTTGTCGAATATGATGAGCTTGGTGGCGATGGCCTTTAAGATAAGCTCGCTGTGCGTTACGATGACTACCGCGCCGTCGAACGCGTCTATCGCCTCGACAAGGGAATCTATAGAGTCCATATCGAGGTGGTTAGTCGGCTCGTCGAGCAGGAGCAGGTTCGCCGGACTTGCCAGGAGCTTGCCGAGAAGGACGCGCGCCCTCTCGCCGCCGGAGAGGACGCTTATCTTTTTGAGCGCCGAGTCCCCCGAAAACATCATCGCCCCGGCTATCCTTCTGGCGCCTTCGCGCCTTAGGTACGGGTCGGCGGACATGAGTTCCTCTTCTATCGTCCTTGAGAGGTCGAGCCTCGCTATGTTCGTCTGGCCGAAATAGGCTATTTTGAAGTTAGGGTGGTATTTTACCGCGCCCGCAATCGGTTCGAGGTCTCCATCGAGGAGGTTTAAAAGCGTCGTCTTGCCCTTGCCGTTCTTGCCTATTACCGCTATGCGGTCTTCCTTCCCTATCGAGAAGGAGAGCCCCTTTATGAGCGGCGCCGCGCGGTCGTACCCGAAAGAGACGCCGTCGGCCTCGATGAGCCACTTGCCCATGAACGGAGAGGAGTTGAACTCGAAGTCGAGCGTCCTGATATTGTCGAGCTTATCCTTCTTGTCCATCTTGTCGAGCGCCTTTATCCTCGACTGGACGGCGCTCGCCTTCGTCGCCTTTGCCCTGAAACGGTTCACGAACTTCTCTATCTCGGCCCGCTTTTTCTCGTCGCGCTCTCTCGTCTGCTCGTAGACCTCTTCTTCGAGGAGTATCTGCGCGTAGAGCTTCTCGGTGCCGCCTGACACCCTCTTCACCTTCCCCCTGTGGATGGCCATTGTGTGCGTCGTGACGCTGTCCATGAACTCCCTGTCGTGCGTGATGAGCATCAGCTCGCCCTTCCATGACTGAAGGAACTTTTTCAACCACCTGACGGATACGATGTCCAGGTAGTTGGTCGGCTCGTCCAGCAGAAGGAGGTTCGGCTCCGCCACGAGGGTCCTCGCGAGGTTCAGCCTGATCTGTAAGCCGCCTGAGAGGCCGGACGGGTGTATGTTGAACTGGTCTTCGGAGAAGCCGAGCCCCATGAGGATCGCCTCGGCCTTGTAGGTCTCGTCTATCCCGTCCTCGTGGCTCGGGAGCCCGAGAAGCGCCTCTTTTATGACGGTATCCTCGCTGAGTTTCAAGTGCTGGGAGAGGTGGCCTATCCTGTAATTTTTCGGCGCGGTTATCGTCCCTGAGTCCGCCTCCTCCTCGCCGAGTATGAGCTTAAAGAGCGTCGTCTTCCCGGTGCCGTTCCTGCCGACGAGCCCGAGCCTTTCGCCGGGCGTCAGGGAAAAACTGACATCGCGAAAGAGATAATCCATGCTGTAACCTTTGCTGAGGCTATTGAACTTAAGCATAACAGAGACTCACTATCCTTCCTGGTATAAAAAACTTATCCCTGTATTTTACAGCAGAGGGGTATGCGTTTAAAAGGTTTTTTTCAATTGTTGAGGAGAATGTCGGTTTAAATACCTTGTCCCGCCTGTGCGGGGGATCAGGCGCGGTTGAAGGCTTCCCGGAGGCGTGAGACAATAGAAGCGAGTTCCGCTTCGGAATAAAGCTCTTTAGGTCCGCTCCCCCAGACAGGGCCGGGCCAGGCGCGGTCGTTCTCAAAGCGGGCGATGACATGGACATGCAATTGCGGGACGATGTTCCCGAGCGCGCCGATATTTATCTTTACGGGGGTGAAGAGCCTCGTGAGAAGAGTTGAGGCGAGCGAGACCTCTTCTATCAATAGCGCGCGGTCGTCGGGCGTAAGCTCGTGTATCTCCCTTACTCCCTCTCTCTTCGGCACAAGGATAAGCCAGGGGAAGCCTTTGTCTTTCATGATGAGGACGCAAGAGAGCGTGAGGTCGGCTATATGGCTGGTGTCGCTTGCAAGCGTTGGGTGAAGGCTGAACATCAGGGTTTAACGACCTCTCCGCTCGGCGCGGGGCCAATTTTCAAAATGTACCTTTTTCCATATCGATTCCATTACCGCTGGATTCGACTTTGCCAGTCCGGCAAGGACCGCCCGCATTTTTCCACGCCTCTATCCCGCCCTTCAAATCCACCGCGTCCTTGACGCCGCGGCCTTTCAGGACATTCAACGCCTTCATACTTCTAACCCCTGACCTGCAGTAGAGCACGAGCCTACCCTTTGAAGGTATGTCCTCAGCGCCTTCCAATTCGCTCAAGGGTATAAGGACGCAACCGGGTATGTGGCCGGAGCTAAACTCGTCAGGATTACGGACATCTATGATGGAGATGTCTTCTTTACTCTCCATCATGGCCTTAAGCTCCTCGGCGGTTATCCTGTCGCTACCTCCGAAGAGGTTGAGTATGGAAGAGATGGGCATAAAATTTACTTTCTTTTAGAGGTAGGGTGGGCAATGCCCACCGGAGTTAAACCAAAATTATTGGTGGGCGGAGCCCACCCTACATTACTTTGTCGTGTTTTTACAAACACACGGGCGCATGGCGGAGAGCGCATAAGGGCGGCAGCGGCGAGCGCGCCGAGGAGATTAGACGCGAAGCGCTCTAAGGGGCGCGCGAGCGGGAGGGGGAGGAAGAAAGCGCTCGGAGCCATCGCCAAAAGCGCGCGGAGCGCGCAAAAAGGCTTTTGCACAAAGGCTATTAAACATTCGAGCTCCTCCTCGCCTCCACTATCTTCTCGACCTCGTCTATCAGAGCCTCGACTATGTCCGCCTCCTTTACCTTCCGAACAGCCTCGCCCTTTACGTAGATGAGGCCTACTCCGTCGCCCCCGGCGATGCCTACGTCTGATTCCACCGCCTCGCCGGGCCCGTTCACGACGCACCCCATGATGGCGACGTTCAGAGGCTCTTTGATGTGGGAGAGCCTCTTTTCGACTTCTGTCGCAATCTTGATGCTGTCGAGTTTTATGCGCCCGCAGGTCGGGCACGAGATGATGTTCACGCCGCGCTTCCTCAAGCCCAGAGACTTGAGTATCTCCCATCCGACCTTTACCTCATCGACCGGGTCGCCGGTAAGGGATACCCTGAGAGTGTCTCCGATGCCGTCGTACAAGAGCACGCCGAGCCCGACGGACGATTTTATCGTGCCGCCGAAGGTCGTCCCGGCCTCCGTTATGCCGACGTGGAACGGGTAGTCTACCTTTGTCGCAAGCAACCTGTAGCTTTCGATTGTAAGAGGAACGCTCGATGCCTTGAGAGATATCTTTATGTCCGTAAAGTCCATGTCTTCGAGGATTAAAATATGGCGCATGGCGCTCTCTACTAGCGCCTCTTTCGTGGGGTGTCCGTATTTCTCCAATATGTCTTTTTCAAGCGACCCGGCGTTGACGCCTATGCGTATGGGGACGGACCGGTCCTTTGCGGCCTTTACGACCTCGCCTATCCTGTCTGTCGACCCGATGTTGCCGGGGTTGAGCCGGAGGCCCTGCACCCCCTCGTCAAGCGCTTTCAACGCGAGCCGCCAGTCAAAGTGGATGTCGGCGATTAGCGGGATTGTAATTTCCTTGATTATCCTCCCGAGGACTGACGCCGCCTCCTCGTTAGGGACGGCGACGCGGACTATCTCGCACCCGCTGTATTCAAGCGCCTTTATCTGCGCGACGGTCGCCTTAACGTCAGCGGTGTCCGTGTTCGTCATCGACTGGACTGTAACAGGGGCGTCCCCCCCGACGCGGACATTGCCTATCTTTATCTCGCTGGTCTTTCTTCTCGTTGTCATTGGACAATAACCTCAATTTGAAATGATACTATAAACACCTTTGATTTTCACCTTCATTTTATATAGAGGACAGGCGGGACGGATGAGTCCCGCCTGTCGGTTTTTGAATAATCTCCCCTTGCCCCTCTTTAAAAAAGAGGGGTATAAACGACCCGCAACGAAATAATCTAATCATCTCAGCATGAACTTTACCCGTCCGGCAAGGACCGCTCGGCGCGGGGCCAAAGTATCCGGAGCCCCCTGACTCAACTAAAGCCTCTGCCGCTGGATGTGAACTTTGCCCGTCCGGCAAGGACCCGGCGAGGACGACCTTGACCCTAAACAGAAAAGGTTATATTCTATTCACATGCTAATGGAATTCTTAAACGGACTTGAGCCTTACAGCGCGTTTGCGCAACTCAGGGACCTCGCCTGGCCCTTCATGCTAACGTACGGCCCGCCTGAGAACAGGCACACCGCGATGAGCGCGGAGCCCGAGATAACGATAACTACCATCCAGGGCTCTACCGTAGCCGAAGGCGGGGACCTCGAAAAGCGCGTCTTCAACGACCCGTTCGAGGCGGTCTCGAAGATACTCCCCGAGTACAAGAGGAGGGAGCGGGGGCCGCTCCCTTTCAGCGCGGGCGGCGTGGGTTACTTCTCGTATGACCTTAAAGACTTGATTGAGCCGGGCAGGTTTGAAAAAAAGTCCGGGCTCGGCCTCCCCGACGCCCTCTTCGGCTTCTACGACCCGGTCTTCATATACCGGCACAGGGACGCAACAGGCTTTCTCATCTCGTCTTCCGAGGACAAGGCAAAGCTCGAAGAGTTCAAATCGCGCCTCCTCGCCTCCCGCGGGTCGGGAAGGCCCGCGGAGCACGCCTCCGCCTGCCACCTCTCCTCTAACATGACAAAGGGAGAGTATATAAACGCCGTTCTTAAGGCCCAGGAGTACATCTCAGCCGGGGACATCTATCAGATAAACCTCTCTCATCGGCTCGACATGCATTTTCACGGCGACCCGCTCGCCTACTACATGGAGCTCGCCTCCAGGCACCCGGCCCCTTACAGCTACTTCCTCGATTACAAAACCTTTCAGGTGATATGCAACTCTCCGGAGAGGCTCCTTAAGGTCAAGGACAGGACGATAGAGACCTCCCCCATAAAAGGGACGAGGCCGAGGGGCTTAAACCCCGAGGACGATGCGGCGTTGATGGAGGAATTGAAGAAAAGCGTCAAGGAGAACGCCGAGCACGTGATGATAGTCGATCTCGAAAGGAGCGACCTCGGCAAGGTCTCGGAGGCCGGGTCCGTCGAGGTCTCCGCCTTCGCGGGCATTGAGACCTTCCCCGCGCTACACCACATGGTCTCAACCGTAAAGGGCACTCTGAAACATGGCGTATCCGGCCCCGAGGCCCTGCGCGCAATATTCCCGGGCGGGTCGATCACGGGGGCGCCGAAGGTACGCGCGATGGAGCTGATAGACGAGCTCGAGCCTGATGGCCGCGGCATCTACACCGGAGGCATCGGCTGGATCGACTTCAGCGGAAACATGGACATCTCGATGGCGATAAGGACGGCTGTCTTCAAGGACGGACAGATGTACCTCCACGTAGGCGGCGGTATAGTCGCGGATTCTGTCCCTGAAGAGGAATACAACGAGACTCTGCTCAAGGCAAAGGACTTCCTCGACGCGGCCGGGATAGAGCCAGGGGAGGCTGTCGATGGGAAAAACAAAACTCACGGCGTACATTAATGGGAAGTTCGTCTCCGAGGAAAAGGCCTCGATTTCGGTATTCGACAGGGGCTTCTCTTACGGAGACGGCCTTTTTGAGACGATAAGGGCGCGCGACGGCAAGCCTCTGCTCCTTGCGGAGCATCTTCAGAGGCTCCGGGCCGGGGCGCAAACCATCCGCCTGCCAAAAAAAGCCCTGAATACGCTCCTTGTTAATATAGATGAAAAACTGATAGCGAGGCTCCTTAAGGCGAACGGCCTTACCGACAATGAATCGTACGTAAAGATCATCGTCACTCGCGGCGTTGACAGGGGCGGCCACCTGCCTTCGTCCGGCCTCAACCCCACCGTCATCATAATGACCAAGCCACTCGACCCGGCCTTTCTCGAAAGGGTCCGCGCAAAGGGGCTGAAGGCCGCGCTTATAAGGGGCTTTGCCCCGGCCCTCCCAACGATAAAATCCTTGAATTACCTCTCCAACGTCCTTGCCAGGATGGAAGCTGATGACGCCGGGGCCGACGAGGGGCTCTTCACGACCCCAAAGGGGCGTGTAACAGAAGGCACATCCACGAACCTCTTTATCGTATTAAAAGGTATCCTCCGGACGCCTTTGCTCGCCAAGGAGGCTCTGCTCCCGGGCACGACCCGCGACGCGGTCATGGGAATAGCCAGGGAAAACGGCATTACAGTTACGGAAGGCATTGTCTCCGTCGCCGGGCTCCTTGCCTGCGAAGAGGCCTTTCTGACTAATGCGATAATCGGGGCCGCGCCGCTCGTAAGGGTCGATAAGTCGTTGATAGGCGCCGGCAGGAGAGGCCCTATCACAAAAAGGCTCCAGGGGCTTTACTTCCGGAAATATTAGGGGCCGGCTGGCTTATCGGCCGGCCCGGCTATGGCTTTCAGACGGCCCTTTTCTTGATTTTTTCCCCTCTCTGAGCTATATTTTTTTCTAATGGATATGAAAGACGCCGAAAACCTCATTATTTGCAACCAGGCCGACTCGCTCGAACTCAAGCAGAGGAGGCTTCAGCTCGCCACCTTCACGGAGATCGGCAAGGCCCTCACCTCTTCCCTCGTCTTAAGGGATATACTCAATATCGTTATGGTGAAGATAAGCGACCTCCTGCACCCGAGGAACTGGTCGCTCCTTTTGCTCGATGAGGAGACGGACGAGCTCAAGTTCGAGATAGTCGTCGGAAAGGGCTCGGAGAAGATAAAGGACCAGCGGCTTAAGGTCGGCGAGGGCGTGGCTGGATGGGTCGCGCTCGAAAAAAAGCCGCTCCTCGTCCCTGACGTGGCGATGGACCCGCACTTCAGCTCAAAGATCGACAGCGTATCGAACTTCAGGACCAAATCAATAGTATGCGTGCCGCTCCTTACGCGCGGCAAATGCCTCGGCGTAATCGAGCTTATCAACAAGGACGAGGAAGGCGCCTTCTCGGAGGACGACCTGCTCGTACTGACAACACTCGCCAATTACACGGCGATAGCCATAGAGAACGCCATATTCTTCAACCGGGTCCAGGAGCTGACCATCACCGACGACCTCACGAAGCTCTATAACTCGCGCTTCCTCCACAGCAGGCTCGAATACGAGGTCGAACGCGCCAGACGCTTCAAATACGACCTCTCCATGATATTCCTCGACCTCGACTGCTTCAAAACCGTTAACGACACCCACGGCCACCTGAGAGGCTCCAAGCTCCTCAAGGAAGTGGCCCGGCTCATACTCTCGATGATCAGGAACGTGGACATGGCGTGCAGGTACGGCGGGGACGAGTTCCTCGTGCTCATGCCCGAGACCTCGAAGAAGAACGCGTCGCTGGTGGCGGAGAAACTCTGCTCGGCGATGAGGGAGACTGTCTTTCTCTGCGACGAGGGCTTGAACATAAGGCTTACCGGGAGTTTTGGCGTGGCGTCTTTCCCGGTGGACGCCGTGGACAAGGACGACCTGATACATTTGGCCGACGCGGCGATGTACAAAGTAAAGAATTCAAGCAAGGACGGGGTGGCGGAGGCATGATGAAGACAGGCATGATGTCAAGGACAGCGGTAATTTTAGCGGCGATGCTCGCGGTCGCCGGATGTTCGTCGGCAATGACCAGAAAGACCGAGAGCGTTGAAGGCGCGCGGATCGAAAGGCAGGCCGTAATAGACGGGATAAAGCCGGGCGAGACGACAAGGCAGATGGTAATCGACGCCTTCGGCCCGCCGTCGAGCGTCAATGCGGACGACGGGGCCGAAAAAATAATCTACGAGTTCAAGGAGAAAAAGGTCCCTGTCTACTTCGGGGTCGTGGAGAACGAGACCGCGAGGACCGAGACCTCGGCCACTCTTGAAGTCGTCTTCAAGGGCGATATCGTCTCGTCGTTCAGGTACAGGGCGTCGGAGAAGTAAGCCTGTCTGTGTAATCCGCGTATTTTAATACGGGGCCTTCAGCCCCGTATTTTTCCCGCATACCTTGCCTTTTTACCGCCTATGCAAAATGGCCTTTCGCAACAGCTCGCGTTTTTTTAATAGGATAGAAAAGCCACATCATAAAAACAAAAAAAGGGGGGGGCTCATAGAGCCCCCCCCTTTGAAATTCACTTCCGCGCCGCGTCTCTTACTTCTTCAATACCGCGTCCTTGCACGCCTATGCTATCCTGAATTTTACGACCTGCTTGTCCGGTATCTGGATCGCCTCGCCGGTCCTCGGGTTCCTGCCGGTCCTCGCCGGACGGTTGACAAGGACGAGCTTGCCTATGCCCGGGATGGTGAATGAGTTAGGCGCCTCCTGGTACGCGAGGTTTGAGAGCTCGGCAAGGACGTCCTTTACGCCCTTCTTCTGAATGCCGGTCTTTTTCGAAATCGAGTCCTCTATCTGTGACTTTGTCATAGCCTTGGCCATAAATACCTCCATATGGAAAAGTTAGGAATATTGTTCGTCCGCTAATCTTCTGAGCGGGGCTTTTCGCCCTTAATGCGCTCTGCAGGGCGTGGCGTCTGCTCCCTCTCCCTTGACTCAATCACGCCCCAACGGGCCTTAATGTAAAAAGGGCAAGGAGAAATGCTTCCCCTTGCCCCCGGAAGCCTGGCTGATTAGGTCCCTGATCTGGCCTTTGTAGCGGTCTTTCTTGGCTTTTTCTCGGCAGGCTCCTTCTTGGCAATTGCCTTTGGCGCCTTTTCCCTCGCGGGGGCCGTTGTGGCCGCCTTCTTCGCCGGTGCCTTGGCGCGCGGCTTTACTGGTGCCTTCTTCGCCTTGGCCTTCGGCTTCTCAGCCGCCTGGGCCGCGGTTGCCGCGCCTTCGACCAGCTCTATAAAGGCCATCGAGGCGTTGTCGCCGGGCCGGACGCCGAGCTTCAGTATCCTCGTGTAACCGCCGTTCCTCTCCTTGTACTGGGGGGCGACCTCCACGAACAGCTTCGTGACCGCCTCCTTGCTCCTCATAAAGGCCATCGCCCTTCTGCGCGCGGCGAGCGTCCCTTCCTTGCCGAGGGTTATCATCCTCTCGGCGAACCTGCGGAGCGCCTTCGCCTTGGGTATGGTAGTCTTGATCCTCCCGGAGATGACAAGGTCGTTCGTCATGTTGGAGAGCATGCTCTTCAAGTGTCCGGGCCTGCGGTCGAATCTCTTCTCGTCTCTATTGTGTCTCATGGCTTTCCTTTTAGGCGGTCTCCTTGTGTTCCGTGTGCATAGCGTCGAGGTCTTTCCTCAAGGGGAATCCTTCGACCTTCATCCCGAAGTCGAGCCCCATGCTGTGGAGGAGCTCCTTTATCTCGTTCAGCGACTTTCTTCCGAAGTTCTTCGTGCGGAGCATCTCCTGCTCGGTCTTCTGTACCATCTCGCCAATGTACTTTATGTCGGCGTTCTTGAGGCAGTTCGCGGACCTGACGGAGAGCTCCAGCTCGTCCACGGTCTTAAAGAGGTTGTCGTTGAACTGGGGCTTCGCCTCCGACCTCTCGCCATGCGCCTCATCCTCGGACTCTTCGAAGGTGATGAAGACCGAGAGCTGGTCCTTCAATATCTTCGCGGCTATGGAGACCGCGCTCTGCGGGTCTATTGCGCCCGTCGTCCAGAGCTCGAGCACGAGCTTGTCGTAGTCTGTCCTCTGCCCTACCCTGGCGTGGGTCACGTTGAAATTTACGCGCGTCACGGGCTGGAATATCGAGTCGATGGGTATTACGCCGATCGGCTGGTCTGGTTGCTTGTTTCTCTCGGACGGGACGTACCCCTTGCCGGGGGTGGCCATGAACTCGCACTCGAACTTCGCGTCCCTGGAGACCGTGGCTATCGGCTGATCGGGGTTAAGTACCTCGACGGTTGAATCGCAGATGATGTCGCCGGCCCTGACCACGCCTTCGTTAGAGCCCTTTATGCGGAGCACCTTGGGCCCGTCGCCGTGCATCTTGAGCCTCACCTGCTTAAGGTTCAGTATTATGTCGGAGACGTCCTCTTTTACGCCAGGTATCGAGGAGAACTCGTGAAGTATCCCGTCTATCTTGACGGATGTGATGGCGGCGCCCTGAAGCGAGGAGAGGAGTATCCTCCTTATGGAGTTGCCGATGGTGACTCCGAAACCCCGCTCGAGCGGCTCGGCCACGAACTTCCCGTAGGTGTTCGTGAGGGTCTCTTTCTCGACCTCGAGCTTTTTCGGTTTTATAAGGTCACGCCAGTTTTTTTGCATGGTTCCCCCGTCGTTTTATTATAAGAGAGACCCTGATATCAATATAAATGCGCGGCTCAATCAGATTAAACGGTCTTTGTTACTTGGAGTAGAGCTCGACGATAAGCTGCTCGTGCATCGGGAGCGTTGTGTCGTCCCTTCTCGGGAGCCTTGTTACCGTCCCCTTGAGCGCGTCCTTATCCAGCGACAGCCACTCCGGTAACGGGTGCCTCTCGGCGGATTTGAGGTTCGCGAGGATACGCTCCTCCTTCTTCTTCTTTTCGGCTATCTCAACGAAGTCGTTGGTCTTAAGCCTGAAGGACGGGATGTCGACCTTCCTGCCGTTCACGCGGATGTACCCGTGAGTGACCATCATCCTCGACTCGGCCCTGCTTCCTGCGAAGCCGAGCCTGTAGACGGCGTTGTCGAGCCTTCTCTCCAGCAGGGTTACGAGGTTCTCGCCCGTTATTCCCTTTGCCCTGTCCGCGTCCCTGAAGGTGCCCTTAAACTGCGACTCAAGGAGGCCGTAGACCCTCTTCACCTTCTGCTTCTCGCGTAGCTGGAGCGCGTACTCGGAGACCTTGCCCCTGCCCTGGCCGTGCTGTCCCGGGGCGTAGCTTCTCCTCTCAAAGGCGCACTTGTCCGTGTAACACCTGTCTGCCTTGAAGAAGAGCTTCATCCCCTCTCTTCTGCACATCTTGCATACTGATTCCAAATACCTGGCCAACTTCTCCTCCCATCTGTTCGGGTTAATTCGTTAATAAATGCTTTATATGTCAGATCGCCGCATAAGGCCCTCGCGGGCCGCGGCGAACAAGTACGGCTTAGACCCTGCGCCTCTTAGGAGGCCTGCAACCGTTGTGGGGAAGAGGCGTAACGTCCCTTATGAGACTTATGCTGAAACCGGCGGACTGGAGCGCGCGGAGCGCCGCTTCCCTTCCGGCGCCGGGGCCGTTTATGTAGACGTCAACGGATTTAACGCCGCTGTCCATCGCCTTCCTGGCGGCCGTCTCCGCCGCGACCTGCGCCGCGAAAGGGGTGCCCTTCCTTGAGCCCTTGAAGCCCTGTCCGCCTGAGGACGACCAGGCTATGACGTTGCCGGCCGGGTCGGCTATGGTTATTATCGTGTTGTTAAAGCTGGACTTTATGTGGGCGATACCCTTCGATACCGCCCTTTTTTCCTTCTTGGCCTTTGACATCAATTTCCTCCGGAATCTCTTTTCAAGCGCAAAAGGATTATTATACGACAAATTAAAGCGTTATAAAAGATATTTTTTCAAGTCAATCAAGGAGGGCTAAAACCGGAAACTCTCGCCATTATGACCTTACGGGGCGGCCTCCGCCCCGGATTTGCGCGCTTAACCACTGCCACATTGCCGGGCCTTGCGGGGTATCCCGGAGAGGCTATGAGCGCCCCCTCGGCCATGCACCCACCCCGCCAGTTACGTGAGCATCTTCGTCGGCCGCTTGCCGGGCCCTCTTAAAAAAAACGGGAGGTCTACAGTTCAGACCCTCCCCCGGCGGGTTATTCGGTCTTTCTGACGGCTACGACGCCCTTCCTCGGGCCCTTCCTCGTGCGCGCGTTGGTGTGCGTCCTCTGGCCGCGCACCGGGAGGTTTTTCCTGTGACGGAGCCCCCTGTAACACCCCATGTCGATGAGCATCTTCACATGCATGGAGACCTCTTTCCTCAAATCTCCCTCGACCTTGAACTCGGTGTCGATTACCTTCCTTATCGCGGCCACCTGCGGCTCGGTCAGGTCCTGGGTCTTGACGGCCGCATCAACGCCGGCCTTTCCGAGGATCTTTGACGCGGATGAGTTCCCAAGGCCGTATATGCGCGTCAAGGCCACGTCTATCCTTTTGTTCTTTGGTAAGTCTACTCCTGCGATTCTTGCCAACGTCTTCCTCCTTGCGTTTAAGGCAAACGGCTTTAAAACCAATTAGTGTGGACTATTCTTGCCAGGGCAATCGACTCCGTCGTAGTCATGGAGTATCCGCCGCCGCTTAAGACGCCCTTGCCTGGGTTATCCCTGCCTCTGCTTGTGCTTGGGGTTGGAGCAAACGACGCGGACGACCCCGGTCCTCTTTACTATCTTGCACTTGACGCATATTTTCTTTACCGAGCTTCTTACCTTCATCGTCTGCACCCGTTCCGTTTTTTAGGCTAATCTAAAAATTCCTAATTTTTATAGTAGCCTGTAATTATTATTACTTCGCCCTGTATGTAATCCTGCCCCTTGTAAGGTCATACGGCGAGAGCTCGACCGTGACCTTGTCTCCGGGGAGTATCTTTATGAAATGCATCCTCATCTTGCCTGATACGTGCGCCAGCACCTTGTGCCCGTTCTCAAGCGCGACCCTGAACATCGCGTTCGGGAGGGTCTCCAGGACCGTTCCTTCTACCTGTATCGCCTCTTCCTTGGCCATTTAAACCTTTCTGTGTGTCAAAGCCCCTGCCCTTTAAATGCGGCTCAAGACATATGGGCCGTCGGAGGTGACGGCCACGGTGTGCTCGAAGTGCGCTGAAAGGCTTCCGTCCACTGTGACCGCCGTCCAGCCGTCGTCCAGCACTCTTACGGCGCTCCCGCCCATGTTGATCATGGGCTCTATAGCCAGCACCATGCCGGGTTTCAGCCTTATACCCCGCCCCGGGAGCCCGAAGTTCGGGACCTGCGGCGGCTCGTGGAGCTCTCTTCCTATGCCGTGCCCCACGAACTCCCTGACGACCGAAAAGCCGTGTGTCTCGACCAGCCTTTGAACCGCCGACGATATATCGGTAAGCCTGTTGCCGGGCACCGCCTTTTCTATCGCGGCCTCGAGCGATGCTTTCGTAACCTCTATAAGCCTTGCCGCGTCATCCGATATAACGCCGACCGGGACCGTTATGGCCGAGTCGCCGTAAAAACCGTTGTAGCGGACCCCGAAGTCTATTGAAAGGACGTCACCGGATTTAAGCGCCCTCTTCGAGGGCATCCCGTGCACGACTTCGCTGTTAATCGAGGTGCACAGGCAAAACGGATAACCCCTGTAACCCTTGAACGCCGGTTTTGCGTCCCGCTTCATTGTCTCTTCCCCGGCGATGCGTTCGAGGTCGAGCGTCGTCGCTCCCGGCTTTACGCTGTCTTTAACGATATCGAGGACCTCTGCCACTATAAGGCACGCCGCCCTCATTATCTCAATTTCTTCCCGCGATTTAAGTATTGCTTCTTCCTTCAATGGCGCCCACGATGTTTCCGGTTATCTGGTCGACTGTGCCTATCCCGTCCACGGGTGAGTACAGGGATTTTTTGGAGTAATAATCGACAAGCGGCAACGTCTCCTTCTCATACACTGCGAGCCGTGCCTCGATCGTCTCCTCCTTGTCGTCGTCGCGCTGGTATATCTCAGAGCCGCACTTGTCGCAGGTCCCGATATTCATAGGGGGGCTGAATATGACGTGGTAGTTCTCGGCGCACTGCCTGCAGACCCTCCTGCCTGAGAGCCTCCTTACGAGCTCTTTCCTCTCGACCTCCATGCCGATGACGCGGTCGATCCCCTTGCCCAGGCCAACAAGCGTCGCTTCGAGCACCTCTGCCTGGTTTATGTTCCTCGGAAAACCGTCGAGTATGAAGCCTTTCTCGGCGTCCTCCTCGCGTATCCTGTCCGAGACCATGCCTACTACTATGCTGTCCGGCACGAGCGCGCCCTTGTCCATGAACTCCTTGGCCTTGAGGCCAAGCGGCGTCTTCGACCTTACGTTGGCTCGCAGTATGTCGCCGGTCGATATCTGGGGTATCCTGTACCTCTCAGAGAGGTTCTTACCCTGTGTGCCTTTGCCCGCGCCCGGGGCCCCGAGAAGTATAAGATTCATGTTTACCTAAAGGCCTCTGCCCTTTATTTTTCCCTTTTTGAGAAGCCCGTCGTAGTTCCTTGCCAAAAGGTGCGATTCTATCTGCTGGGCGGTGTCCATCGCCACGCCCACGACTATGAGGAGCGCCGTGCCGCCGAAGTAGAACGGCGCGTTGAACTGCGAAATGAAGAACGACGGCAGTACGCATACCGCCGCGAGGTAAATCGCCCCCCAGAGCGTGAGCCTGGAGAGCACGGTGTCGATGTAATCGGCTGTGTTGGCCCCGGGCCTTATGCCGGGGACGAAACCGCCGTATTTTTTCAGGTTCTCCGCCACTTCCTTGGGGTTAAACTGTATGGCCGTGTAAAAATAGGTGAAAAATATTATAAAGGCCACATAGAGCACGTTATAGAGCACGCCGCCCGGGTTAAGGCTGTTCGATACCATCTTCATGAACGGAACGTCTATGAAGTTCGCGACGGTGGCCGGGAATACTATTATTGACGACGCGAATATGGGCGGTATGACGCCCGCCGAGTTCACTTTAAGAGGCAGGTACTGAGTGCCGCCTCCCATGACCTTCCTGCCGACGACCCTCTTCGGGTACTGTATCGGTATCTTCCTCTGCCCCATCTCCATGAAGACGATGAAGCCAACGACCGCTATCATCAGGGCGATTAGGAAGAGGATGAAGAGAAAGCTCATCTCTCCGGCCCGTACGAGCTGTATCGTGTTGTACAGCGCCGACGGCATGTTCGCGACGATGCCGACGAATATTATAAGGGAGATGCCGTTTCCTATGCCGCGCTCGGTTATCTGTTCGCCGAGCCACATGAGAAACGACGTCCCCGATGTGAGCGTTATGACGGTCATTAACCTGAAACCCCAGCCTGGGGTCAATACTATCGCCTCGCCGGCCGGGCCTCTCATGGACTCGAGCCCGATGGCTATCATCATCGACTGGATGATGCTTAATACTATCGTAAGATACCGCGTGTACTGCGTTATCTTGTTTCTGCCGGACTCGCCCTCCTTCTGAAGCTTCTCAAGCTGAGGCACCACAGACGCGAGGAGCTGGAGGATGATGGAGGCGCTTATGTACGGCATGATGCCGAGCGAGAATATAGAGAAGCGCTCGAGGGCGCCCCCGGTGAACATGGTGGCGAAGTCCAGGAGCGTGCCGCTCGCCGCCTTGAAGAACCCCGCGAGCGCTATCGAGTCGATCCCCGGGGTGGGTATGAAAACCCCGACCCTGAAAATGGCGAGCATGACAAGGGTAATGAGTATTCTGCGGTTTAACTCCGGGACCTTGCTTATGTTCGGTGTCAAAGCCGCCAATCTATACTACCTCCGCGGCGCCGCCCGCGGCCTTTATCTTGTCGATCGCGGCCTTGCTGAATAGGTTGGCCTTCACGGTTATGGCTGACTTCACGTCCCCGTTGCCAAGCACCTTCACCGGGCCTTTCCTGCCCTTTATAAGGCCCTTTTCCGCGAGTGACGCGGAGTCGACTACTTCGCCCGCCTTGAAGGCCTCGGCAATGTCCCCTACGTTCACGATGCGGGCCCTTACCTTAAACTCGTTGGTGAAGCCCCTCTTCGGGAGCTTCCTCTGGAGCGGCATCTGTCCGCCCTCGAAGCCCGGCTTTATGTTCCCGCCGCTCCTTGCGGTCTGTCCCTTGCCGCCCCTGCCGGAGGTCTTGCCCAGGCCTGAGCCTTCGCCCCTGCCCCTCCTGGTCTTCTTCTGGTTGGCCCCTTTCGGTGCCTTTAGCCTGTTTAACATGGTATTCGTTTCCTTTTACTTAGAGGTTGCTGAAAAAGTCCATCTGCTTTGTTGTCTCGTCGCTCGTCCCTGAGGCGTACAACAGAGTACGCCTCGTGTCTCGCTCACCGGTTTCAACCGGGGCCTCGCATCTGGAGCTTTTTGAGCAACCTGAACAAATTCAGTTCTTCAGCAATCTCCTGGATATTTAAAATAACATTATCTGCAGACCGCGAATATTACTTCGTTTCCTCGACTGTCACGAGGTGGGAGACCTTTCCAATCATCCCGCGCGCGGCCGGGGTGTCGGTAAGCGTCCTTGTGCTGTCTATCTTATTCAGCCCTATGCCCTTGAGTATCACGCGGAGCCTCTGGGTCGCGGGCCTTCTCCTCAGAGTCACCTTTACCTTGCCTGCCATTATCTTACCTCGTGTACTTGCTTACCCCTGAGTTCCGCTACACTTTCAGGGCTCTTCAGTTGTTTTAAAGCCTCTAACGTGGCCTTGACGACGTTGTGCGGGTTGGAAGTGCCGAGGGACTTCGTCAGCACGTTGGATACGCCCGCCGCCTCGACGACCGCCCTTACGGCGCCTCCGGCGATGATGCCGGTACCGGGCGCGGCCGGCCGTAAAAACACCCTGCCCGCGCCGAATGCCCCGGTTACCTCGTAGGGTATCGTCCCGTTGGCAACAGGTACGCGCAAAAGGGTCTTCTTTGCCTGCTCTATCGCCTTCCTTATAGCCTCGGGCACTTCGTTGGCCTTTCCGAGGCCCGCTCCGACGTGGCCTTTTCCGTCGCCGACCACGACTATGGCGTTGAAGCTGAACCTCTTGCCGCCCTTGACGACCTTGGCGACTCGGTTCAGGTATACGAGCTTGTCTTTCAGTTCCAGGGCGTTAGCGTCAATCTTGTCCAAAAGAAAAACCTCCTTATTATTGCAACTGCTTGGTCCTTATATGCCTCATCCCTAAGAGGCCTTTGATATCGGTTTAGAACTTGAGCCCGGCCTCTCTTGCGCCATCGGCGAGGGCCTGTATCCTGCCGTGGTATATGTATCCGCTCCTGTCGAAAACGACCATCTCAACGCCCTTTTCCTTCGCGAGCCTGCCGATGATCTCTCCGACCTTCTTTGCCGCCTCGGCCTTCTTTGCGTTATCGGCTATCCCGTCGACCCGGGTGGATGCCGCTACGATGGTCCTGCCCGCCGCGTCGTCAATGACCTGCGCGTAGATGTGCCTGTTCGACCTGTAAACGTTAAGCCTCGGTCTCTCCGCGGTGCCAAGCACCTTCTTCCTTACGCGGGCCTTTCTGCTCAGCCAGCCGCTCTTCTGTGTTTTCTTCGCGTTCATCTCTTATTTACCTCCGGCGGCTTTACCGGCCTTACCGGCCTTTCTCCTGATTACCTCATCAGAGTACTTTATGCCCTTGCCCTTGTACGGCTCCGGCGGCCTCAAGGCCCTTATGTCGGCGGCTACCTGGCCGACCACCTGCTTATCCGGCCCTTTCAAGGTTATCGCCGTCTGCTTTTCGACTGTCGCGGTAACGTTTTTCGGGAGCTCGTACCTTACCGGGTGCGAGTAGCCGAGCGCGAGGTTCACGACGTTGCCCTGCACGTCGGCCTTGTATCCTACGCCGACTATGTCGAGCTTCTTCGTAAAGCCCTCGGATACGCCTTTTACCATGTTTGCTATGAGGGTGCGCGTGAGCCCGTGGAGCGAGCGTCCCTCCCTCGTCTCGGCGTCCCTCGTAACGATTATCTCAGTCCCCTTGACTTCGACCGATATGCCCGGCCTTACGCTTAAGTCGAGGGAGCCTGCCGGGCCGTTCGTCTTTACGACGCCTGAATCGATCGCCACCTTCACATTCGACGGTACAGTTATCGGAAGTTTGCCTATTCTGGACATTTTAAAAACCCTTCTTGTGTTTTCTGGCCTGGATTATTCCGATTCTCAAAACGCCGCGCCAAAAGGCGCGGAGCGGTTAATATACGGTGCAGACTACCTCTCCGCCTACCCCGAGCTCTCTGGCCTTCCTGTCGGTCATGAGCCCCCTGGAGGTGGAGATTATTGCGATCCCGAGCCCGTTCAATACCTTCGGGACCTCTTCCTTGCCGACGTATTTGCGCAACCCCGGCTTGCTGACCCTCTTTATCGCCGATATGGAGTTCTTCTTCGCCGGCGTGTACTTTAAGGATATCTTCAGAACCATGCGCCCGTCGCTCTTGACCGTGCCGCAGTCCTTTATATAGCCCTCTTCCTTGAGGATCCTGGCTATGGCGAGCTTTACGTTCGAGAGTTGCATGGTGAAGTCGCTCTGTCTCGCCTGTATCGCGTTTCTTATCCTTGTGAGCATATCCGCAATGGGATCGGTCATCGACATCTCTTAATTCTCCGTTCTGATTGTTCTTGGAGGCCCGTTAAAGGCCGATTGTTCAATTCTTTCCATTCAAAAAATCAAATCAACGCCGCTTCCCCGTATGCCCGTAAAGAGAACCATTACCCCTGTACCCTGTTTCTACGCGGCCCGTCCTATTTTCACTCGCCGGGAGGCTCCGCCGGAGCCGGGTTACCAGCTTGACTTGGTAACGCCGGGGAGCTCGCCCTTAAGCGCCATCTTGCGGAAGCAGAGCCTGCACATATCGAACTTCCTGTAGTATGCGCGCGACCTGCCGCAGATGGGGCAACGGTTGTACTCCCTCACCTTGAACTTCTGCTTCCTTTTAGCCTTCGCTATGAGCGACTTTTTAGCCAAGCTTTCCTCCGAATGCGTTAGAGCGCGTGTTTATTTGTATAGTATGACTGCGTTGCGGCTGTTTCACGGGCTTTCGCCCCTACGAGCGGAACTTCAGGCCCAGACTCCTAAGGAGGGCCTTGGCCTCCTCGTCATTGCCGGCGGTCGTATTTATCGTGATGTTCATGCCCCTGATCTTGTCGATTTTGTCGTACTCGATCTCGGGGAATATTATCTGCTCTTTAATGCCTATGGTGTAGTTGCCCCTGCCGTCGAAAGACTTATCCGGCATCCCCTTGAAGTCGCGTATGCGGGGGATGCTGAAGTTCACCAGTCTGTCGAAGAACTCGTACATCTTCTGGCCGCGGAGCGTTACCATGCACCCGATCGGCATCCCGGCGCGGAGCTTGAAGGTCGCTATCGACTTCTTCGCCTTTGTCACGACCGGCTTCTGGCCGGCTATCATGGTCATGTCGCGCACAGCCGCGTCCATGATCTTTATGTCCTTTACGGCCTCGCCGACCCCGATGTTCCGGCCGATCTTCTCGAGCTTCGTGGACAGCATGACGTTCGAGTATTTGAATTCCTTCATGAGAGAAGGAACGACCTCTTTCTGGTATTTGTCCATAAGCCTTGCAGTCATTTGTCGAGCACCTCGCCGCACTTTTTACAGACCCTGACCCTCTTGTCGCCGTCCGCCTT